>JBCBOO010000001.1:0-98371 GCA_039821235.1 Planctomycetota bacterium | reverse complement strand
GGAAGTTCGAAGTCCTCGGGGAGATTCGCAGCAACTCGTTCACGAATCATCTCGCGAAGTTCTTCACGACTCTCGGGTAAGTCTTCCGGAAGCTCCAAGTCCTCCGGGAGATTCGCGGCAACGCGTTCACGAATCATTTCCCTGCGCTCTTCACGACTCTCCGGCAGGTCTTCGGGAAGCTCAAAGTCCTCGGGAAGATTTGCGGCAATTCGTTCACGGATCATCTCGCTAAGTTCTTCACGACTCTCGGGCAAGTCTTCGGGAAGCTCGAAGTCCTCGGGAAGGTTTGCGGCAACTCGTTCCTGGATCATCTCCCGGCACTCTTCACGACTCTCCGGCAAGTCTTCGGAAAGCTCAAAGTCCTCTGGAACATTCGCGGCAACTCGTTCGCGAATACTCGTCGGCAAGCTTGCGTCCCCGTCGATCGTCTCGGGGGCACTTTCAAAAGCCGACAGCGCCTTGGTTGGTTGGATGTCACCGAATTGAGTTTGAACCCGTGTCATCAATTCCGACAGTTGGCCGGGCGCCTGCTCGAATTGTGTCGAGTCGACGGGCAGTCGCTCCCGAAGCTGCTGGATCATTTCGGCAGAGATTTGCCCTTTGCCCTGCATCTCTGCGATCATGCCCGAGAGATCGGGACGGCCTTGAGAGAAGCTCGGCGAGAATCCTGTCGGAAGGTCGGAGACGTGTCCGAACATGCCAAAGTCTCCCGCCAAAAGCTGGCGGCATTCCAGGTTTTCCGCCCCAAGTCGTCTGGAGCTGCGATGTCGTTTCATAAAAGAATCTTCCTTTTGGATGGAAAAGTGGGTGCGGCGATGCTCGAAACCGAAAGCGTCACGAGCCGAACGATCGCCCTCCACCCGCGGTGCGTGGCAGCCAATGCATGATTCGGGCCAATCCGAACGATCAATTCAAAGCCGAGTCCTTAAATCATTTGCCTGTAACAATTTGCGAGAATTCGATTGACGCCCCGAAGCGAATTGAGTTGCGGCAAGCGCCCAGATACGAACACTTTTCCGGATCTTGAGCGCAAACATATGGGCGGAGCACTCACTTTCTTCGGCCTGATCTTTCTGAGCGGCGCCTCTCCTGGCACGACGTTTCCACTGGACCTGACGCGGTCGCTCAAGAGCGGTAGAGACCCGGCTCGTGATCTTCAACTCAAAGACGAATAAGAATGAAAGATGCCGCCCACCATGCGGTTGGCGAGCAGCTCCGAGAGAAGGTCGATGCCAGCGGCGCCGGACTTCGGAACTTTTGGCAACTTGCTGATAGAATCCTCGCGAGGTTTACGCATGGGCTTTTAAGGGTCTTATTTTCTCAATTGTTTTGCACCGTGGCACATAGGGAAACATCGCGATGAATTTGACAATCCACGAAGTGGTCGATGCACCGATCGAACAGGTGTTCGATGTCTTTTCGAATTTTCGTGATGCCGCCGATCGAGTCGAAGGCATCAAACGCGTCGAAATGATCACCGACGGACCGATCGGACTCGGATCACGTTTTCGCGAGACGCGGGTCATGTTCGGACGGGAGGCAACCGAGGAAATGGAGATCACTCGGTTCCAACCAAACAAAGAATACGTCGTGGAGGCCGAGTCATGCGGCGCCCACTTTCAAACCGTTTTTCGATTTCGTCCCGAGGGCGATCAAACCTCGGTCGAGATGGAGATGACGACGCGTGCGATCACGGTGATGGCCAAGCTGATGTCACCCTTGTCATTCATGATGGCCGGGACGATGAAAAAGTGTGTGCTCGACGACATCCGACAACTGAAGCAGTATTGTGAAGCCCACGACGTGGTTGATGCGGCGGCGATGGCCCACGGCGGGTAATCGAAGATGACGGAAGTTACCCGAATCTTGAACGAAATCAACGCGGGTGCCCTGGACGTGGATTCTGATCTGCTACCGATCGTCTACGAAGAACTGAGACGCATGGCGGCGGCCAAAATCGCATCCGAAAAACCGGGGCACACACTGGATGCCACATCGCTGGTTCACGAAGCCTACCTCCGTTTGGTGGGAACGCAGTCGTTTGAATCACGTCGACACTTTTTTGGAGCCGCAGCCGAAGCAATGCGACGAATTTTGATCGACCGCGCGCGTGCCAGACAGGCGGACAAACGAGGCGGGCAAAGTGATCGAGTTGAATTGCATCCTGATCAAGTCGCAAACGCTGACAAAGGCCATGACGAACAACTCCAACGGTTGGACTTGGCATTGGAAAAATTCGCAAGGATCAATCCCGAGAAAGCGGAACTGGTCAAGCTCCGCTACTTCGTGGGCCTAAAAACTCGCGAAGCCGCCGAGATCCTAGGTGTCTCCACCGCGACCGCCGACCGCCATTGGGCTTATGCCAAAGCGTGGTTGCAAACGGAAATGTCTTCTTAGCTGGCGTGGTTTTCGCATGGGACCGAGGAAGACCAACACGATGAATGAAACCGAAATTTTTGACCGGGTCGTCCGAGAACGAGACCCGGCGCGACAGAGCGATCTTCTCGCGGAACTCTGCGGAGACGATCAACCGCTGAAAGAACGCGTCAAGAAACTGTTGTCTGCCTACGAACATCCTGAATCGTTCTTCGAGGATCCAGCCAATCTCGCGCGGGACCGAGCATTCGATTTGACGGAGGATTCGAATTCGGACACGATCATGCACGGCACCCGCATCGGTCCCTATAAGCTGCTCCAGGAGATCGGCGAAGGTGGGATGGGACGTGTCTATATGGCCGAACAGATCGAACCGGTCAAACGTCACGTCGCATTGAAGGTGATTAAGCCGGGTATGGACTCACGTCGCGTGATCGCAAGGTTCGAAGCCGAACGCCAAGCACTTGCGATGATGGATCATCCGAATATTGCCAAAGTGTTGGATGCGGGGACGACAGCGCAAGGCTATCCCTATTTCGTGATGGAACTGGTTAACGGCAGACCGATCACGGACTATTGCGACCGAGAGAAGCTGGCGACCAGTCAAAGATTACGGCTGTTTATCGACGTTTGCCGTGCTGTCCAACACGCCCACCAAAAAGGAGTCATCCATCGGGATCTGAAACCCAGCAACATCATGGTCGCCGAGTACGACGGGAAACCCGTTCCCAAAGTCATCGACTTTGGCGTCGCGAAGGCAACCGGAATGCAGTTGACAGAAAAGACACTGTTTACCGAATTCGGACAAGTCATCGGCACCGTGGAATACATGAGCCCCGAGCAGTCACGACGCAACCAGCTTGATGTCGATACCCGTTCGGATATTTATTCACTGGGAGTCGTGCTGTACAAGCTGCTGACCGGTGAGACGCCTTTCGGTCACGATCGAATTCGCCGAGCCGCCTGGGATGAGATCGCTAAAATCATTTGCGAAGAAGATCCACCGCTGCCGAGTGTGAGAATCGATAGCAGTGCGTCGCTCAGTGAATTGGCAAAGCAACGTAACGTGGGGTCTGCACAACTTTCTTCCCTGGTGCGCGGTGACCTGGATTGGATCGTCAACAAGACGCTGGAAAAAGATCGGAATCGACGGTATCCGTCGGCGGGAGAATTGGCAGACGACATTGGGCGGCACTTGGATCAAAAACCGATTGTGGCGGGTCCGCAAAGCTCGCTCTATCGATTTGGAAAATGGGTCAAACGCAACCGAGTCGGCGTCGGTGTCTTGTCGGGGGCCGGTCTGGTCCTGGTGTTGTTCGGTGTCCTTGCCGTACGTGGCTACCAAGAAACGGGGCAGCGCAGCGCGCGAGTCGCTGCGGCAACTCAAGCTGCCGAGTTCGCGATGCAGCGAGCCATCGAATCACCCATCGGTCAGGAAGCTTACTGGGAAACGGCAAAAACGCACTGCGAGCGAATTCGGGACGCCATCGCCGACGGCACTGTCAAACCAGCGACCAAGAAAGCCGCGACGGACGTGCTGAATGAATTCGCATTCAAGAAGTCAGAACGCGAACTGGCGGTTCAAATCGAAAACGTCGTGATCAACGGAGCTCCCAATACGGACTTGGCCAGTTGGCAAAAGATGGAACGCGAGATGAGGGAATTTTTTCGCAAGCACGGTTTCGACCTCGATCGGGAAGATCCCGCATTGATCGGTAAGCGGATCCGTGACCATCGATCCAAAGTGATGTGGGCCGATCTATTAGAACTTTGGATCGGGACGCTTGGCCACATGCAATCGATCGGAGGCCCCAAGCTTTCGGGCGCAGAGATCGAGGGTTGGGCTGACGCGATTTACGTTGCCGATGATGATCCGCTGCGAACCGGGATTCGGAAGTTTATTTACCAATCCACGCATGATCGCAAGCTGCTAGACGATCTGGTAGAGGGCGTTGACGTCACATCTCATTCGGCTCGCACGCTTTCTTGGCTAGCCAGTTGCTATTCGATGGTTGGTGCCCACGACGAATGTGATCGGTTGTTCCGGTTCGCACTCGACCGGTACCCACGCGACGTCATGCTCGCGCACGACTACGGTTACGCGCTCTACCATCAACAACGCTACCAGGAAGCAGCCCGAATGTACCACCGGTGCTTGACGCTCAAAGACACTGTTCCGGGACTTTGGAAAAGCCTTGCGCGAACCCTCAAAAAACTCGGCGAAAAAGAAGCCGCTGACCGGGCGTCAGCGAAAGCCGCGATGTTTGAATCTCGCAATGGACTCGGCATGTAGGGTCAAGCCGTGTAGCGTCCGCGTCACTTCTTGCACAGAACATTTTGGTTTGGTGACTGCTCCGCCGCAGGGTGCGTGGATTCATCTCGCCTTTTTCACCCAGCTTGGATTGTGCTGGAGACGATCGCTCGGGCGGCTTGCCGTTAGAAAGAAAGGACGGGAACGAACTGTGCGCCCCCCGTCTTAAATGGGTGGATGACCTCGACACGAAGAAAGCAGACGTGAGCAGCAATCATCTGTAAACGGGAACTCCAGCGTCGACCAATGACTCCGGCAGCTGGCGCGACTCGCCCACGGAAACCCGGGACGGACGCATCGGGTGATCGTCTTCGCCAAAGACCTGAATCCGTTCCCCGGTTTTGTGCGAATATTCCACGTTCACTTTTAACTCGGAGCAGAACATGAAACTTGCCGGTCAGAAGTTCAACCGCCGTCGGATCTTGGCGACGGCAACGGCCGTCATCGCCGCGCCGTCCAGATGTGCTTCGGCAAGATCGGCCGCGCAACAAGGCAACGCATGGGATCAGTGGGGCGGGCCGTCAAGGGATTTTCGTTTCCACATGACAAAAGGTCTTCAATCCAATAACCAAACTTCGCCGCTCACGCTCGCTTGGGAGAGATTGCTCGGAAAAGGTCATGCAGGCGTGGTTTCGGCCGGGGCGGATGTGATCACGGTGCACTTAGAAGACGATGCCGAGGTGGTGACATGCAGAATCCTTGACGATGGACGGGAGCGTTGGCTAACCCGCAATCCCATCGGCTACCACGCCAGCTACGCCGCCTATGATGGTCCGCACGCGACACCCTGCATCGCCAAGTCGACGGTGCTAGCCGTCAGCATCGATGCACGCGTCCGTGCGTTCGATCGTCCAACCGGAAAGACCAAGTGGAGTCGTGACCTGCGTTCTTCCTTTGGAACGCAATTGCCCCAGTCTGGGTATGCCGCCAGCCCTATCGTTGATGGGGATCGGGTGATCCTCCCTACTCTCGGGATCGCCCAGTCGAGTGAAACTGAGTACTACGAAGACGCAACTGCACCGCGCCGGAATCGGGAAGACAAAACGATACCGGGTGCTGTCGCACTTGATCTCCAGACGGGTCAGACGATTTGGCGAACCGAATCGTTCCGTTCCAGTCATGCCTCACCGATCATCGCGGAAATCGATGGCCAGTCAAACTTGATCTTCCACGGCATGTTCGAGCTGATCGGCGTGAACCCGGCGACCGGAGCCATTCGCTGGCGGCATTTGCTCCGCCGTTCGGCATCGGACAACGTTTCACTGACGCCGCTGTGGGACGCGCGGCGGGGAAGAGTGTTGATCAGCCATGGTTACTGTGACAAAGGTGCCCAGGCGATCGAAGTGCATCGCCGCGGGACGAAGTGGGAAACGAAACTGGCGTGGACCAACCGCAAACTGCGTATGGTTCACAGTAACGCGATTCTTGCCGGTGCAACCATGGTGGGTGTGAACGATACCGGGGCCGCGCTCGCGGTCGGCGTGGACCTCCGCGATGGGCGTACCCTGTTTCGGCAGCGTCACGAATCAAGCAATTTGCTGTACGGCGATGAAAACCACGTGGTCAGCTTGGATCACACAGGACGCATCACTTTGGAAAGAATCTCACAACAAGGATTATCGAAGAACTGGACGCAGCAAATCCTTGATTCAAAGTCATGGACTGTCCCATCGGTCATCAAAAACCATTTGCTGGTTCGCGATGATTCCTCGGTCAAGGTCTTTCGATTCGCCGGATGACCGACTAGTCGACTTAATCCGAAATCCGACCGCACCGCTGCGTGCGTCAGTCGTCCAAGATGGGCAATGGCTGACGGATTTCGTTTCTGAACATCGTAAAGTCGTGACCCAGTCGTACGAAAAGGGGTCGTACGAAAAGGGGAAGGGGGTAGTTTTGCGGATTCGAACTGGCACCTTGTTGTCGATGCGATCCTGAGAAAGGCCAAGAAAGAAGCTGAAAACCCCGCCGCTTTGCAAAAAACACCCCCTTCCCCTTTTTTGATCCAAAAAACACCCCCTTCCCCTTTTTTGATCCTTCTCCCTTTTCTGATCCTCAATCGGCCAAGATGGGTAAAGGCTGGCGGATCTCGTTGCTGACTTTCGTAAAATCGTGGCCCAGGGCCTTCGCAATCGTTGCCGCAATCTGGCCCTGTTCAAATTCACCGTCACGGTCGATTCCGTGTTTCGCTAGTCCGGCACCAAACGCGGCCACCCAGATTCGTTCGGACCCCGGTAGATCCTTGCCGTGACTCTTCCAGCCCTCTCGTCCATAACCACGTCCATGATCGGTCGTCACTAAAAACAGCGTCTTTTCACGGTACGCCGGCAGCTCTTGCGTTAGTTCCCAAAGCGACCGGATGAAAAAATCGTTTTGCCTAGCCGTGATCAGGTAACGATCGTAACGTCCCGCGTGCGCCCAATCGTCAGTCTCGCCCAAGGAGACGAACAATACACGAGGCTTGTTCGTTTTCAGCTCTTCGATCGCGCCGCTAATGGTAAAACTGTCATAGCGAACGCCGTCCCATTCATGAAACAATTGTTCGGCGACAAAGTTCAGCGCAGCGATTCGATCAGGATTGCCAACCGTCAGTGGTTGCCAGCCCGCATTGACGGGGATACCACTTCGTTTGTCGTTGACGATGAAGGGAAACACATCCCACGAGCAATACGCGGCGATACGGTTTTCAAATTCTGCCTTGCCGTGCAGCCATTCCAGTACCGTAAGATTTTCGTTGTATTTCTTGTCGTTGCTATCGATTCGTAAATCGGGTGCACCGGTCAGGATTTCGTTGTAGCCCGGGTAAGAAAAGTATCGAGTATTCTTGACCAGAACCCGGCTGTTGTTCTCCACATCACCGGCGATCCAAGCGTTGCCCGTGTTGCACTCGCTCCAGAGAAACGGAAGCAGCAACTCTCGGCGCTCTTTTGGGTCGTCGCGCCAAAACAGACTCTTCAGTTTCTCAGGATCATCGACACCATTTTGTTCCACCATCAAGCGGCGATCACCGCCGGTGAACAACTCTTCGGGTCGAAGTCCATCCAGCGTTACCAGGACCACGTTCTCGACAACTCCCTGCCCTCGCGCTCCCACACTGGTAAATTGGAGCAACATGACGGTTACGAAGACCTGTATTGCGTGGCAAATCGACAGCGACTTCAAGGGTTTCGGCATTTCAAACTCCAACAATTTGCATCTTCATAGTATTCGCCCAACAACGCGTTCCGTCATGCGTCAGCGTAGCCTCTCAAGGGGAGGTAGCGGAACACGTCACAGCAAATCAGTCACCTAACATACCGGACGAGTGCACGGGCCGCTTTTTGGAAGGACGCTTTAAACCCGCTGACGCTGGAACCGAACAAGCTGTCATCAAACCCATAGTTCCACCGAAAAGGTGTCCGCAGCAGTGATCGTGGATTCTTGAACGTGCGTTGGGAAGACTACTGGGAACTGCTGAATGGGACGCCAAGCAGACCCGTAAGGGGATGAAACAGATTCCGCCTCTCATTGCCAACCGACTCACAGAGATCGGCATCGACGCTTCGATGTGGCGGGACATGGTCTGGGAGTGGCAAAAGTTCTTTGGGAAGACGGCGTGCATCGGTAGTCCCGAAGCGATGAAAGAGCACGCGTCGAAATCGGGGCGAAACCATCACCGAGGCCAGGCCAGTCTTCGGAACTGCTTTACCGGAACCTAACGTTAGCGGGCAGTTCAAGGCTCACGAATCATTTCGGATGGCTACCGGTGCTCAACGAGCCCACTCTTGGTGAATTCGATTTCGCCGGCCACACCAGCGGATGGCCAACGACTCTCAAAGTACTTGTGGACAGGCTGGAAGCCTGATCCTACGTTGATCGTGATCACGGCGAGGCTGCCAAGGGCTCATCCCCGCGGTGCTCTCTCATGCGATCTTCATCGCTGTTGACTCTGCCCGCGGCGTACTGCGGTTTCGATCGGATTTGGCATCTCAAACGTGGGGGTCTGTTCCGTTCCGCGGGAGCTTGAGGACTTGGGCGAGTTTTCCGGTTATGGGCGTCCGCCGGGAGATGCGTGCTGATTCGTGACTTTCCAGGTGCCGTAAGTTCGAATCTTCCCTCCAAGCTGTCCGATCCTCTGTGCAGGTCATCGACTTCTTTCGCTTGCTGGAGTCCTCCAGTGCAAAAACAATCGCGTTCAATTCGCGCTTCGATCTTGATTCCCCTACAGCGCGACGAGCGTCTGTTCGAAGAGACGCTGCTGAGCGTTTTGGAGAACCGGCCCGATGGCGTGCAGGTGATCGCCGTCCACAATGGCACCTACACCAACCCGTTTGACCTGGATGATGAGGTCGACTTTGCGACGGCTCGATCATCCAACTTGGTCGACCTTATCAGGGATGGTCTGGATCACGTGCAGGGTCCCATCGTTCACCTCATGGGGACGGGGATGCGGGCGACAACAGGATGGCTTGATGCAGGCCTGGATCACTTTGACGAGCCCGATGTCGGTGCCGTGGATGTCATGCTCGACAGTCGTGCGAACACTCGTGCCGGCTGGGTCAGTTTGCAAGGACGCCATGCCATTCCGCTTCGTAGCGGGTCGCCAGTGAGTATGAAACGGATCAGCCGACGAGCCCTTCGCGGAATCCACCTGGACGCTGCTTTCGTTCGTACCTCGCTTTTGAGCGAATTGCTGGAAGCCATCGCGCCGGCGATGAATGACCCGGTCGCTTGCGCGTTCGCGTTTGGATGTTTGATGCGGCGCAATGAGTGGTCAGTTTCCGTCGCAAGCGACTCGGTCGTAAATTCCGAATTGAGTCCCGAGTTTGACGACGTGAGCGACTATGCCCGTGGAGAGAGTCTTGCTGCAATTGAGCAGCGGATCCTTGGTCATTCCTCGCTCACATTGGGAGCGATGCTGAAAGACGCGTTGGTCGGATCCAGTTCCCTTGGCGAGTTTGTCGGGGCGATGCGTTGCAAAAAGGGTTTGTCGGTCATGCGGCGTTCAATCGACCTGGAGTGTGTTTCGCACGCCAGTGATGCCGCCAAGGTGTTGAGTTTGCCTGGGGCGAATTCAATGCCCGTCTCTCGAGCGGCTTGATTGCTGCATGAAGCGAAGGACCTGCAACAGCATCTCCGTCTTTGGCATCTTGATCCCCGCCGCCTTGGCGGCCTGAAGCGGGTTGCTCAAGATTGCATCCAATTCCATGGGTCTGCCCGCGAGGTAGTCCAGTCGCATGCTGCTGTCATACGGTACCATCGTTCGCGTGTGGTCGATTGTTTTCTCGATCCATTCTTCACCGATGGACGCACCGCAGTGTGTGCCAGCGTGATGGACTTCCGTGATGATGTCACGAATGAGTGTTACCGAGTCTTCGCTGGCGATCAGTCGGTCCGTTGACGCATCGAGCGCGACGGAGAGACCATTGAATGGAATGTTCCACATCAGCTTGCGCCACCGGACGGTCGACAAGTCGTCGGACATCTGTGCCTCGATACCGGCCGCATTGAACTCCGATTCGATCTCTTTGGCGAGTTCGAGAGTTCCCTCGGTGTTGTGTGAAGGACCGAACACAATTCGGCCGTAGTCGATATGCCGAATGTGTCCCGGTCCGACTTTGTTGCTGCAAAGAAAGCAGCATCCGCCGAAGATCTTTGTCGGTTCGAAGTGCTCGGAAAGCGATTCTTCGACGCCGAGACCGTTTTGCAGGATCAGGGCGATTCCCCCGTCCCGCATCGTCGAGCGCAACATCTCAGGAAGCAGCTCGTTCTGGACTGTTTTGAGACCCACGAGCGTGACATCACAAGCGGGGAGTTCATCCGCGTTGCGGTAAACGTTGGGTTGTTTGAGATGAAAATCGCCCCAGCGACTTTCAATTTGGAAGCCGTTTGCCGCCACATGCTCAAAGTCGCTTCGTAGCAAGAAATGGACGTCGTGACCATTCTTGGCCAGCATCGCCCCGTAGAGCCCGCCGACTGCGCCGGCACCGAGAACGGCGAAACTCTGTTTTTTCATCGATGAACGTTCCTGACGATCAGATCGTTTACAATTTCGTCCAGCAGCCAGGTGCCTTACCTGTCACTTCTTTGATGAACATCATGAAGAAATCGAATCGATCAGCCAACCAGGGCTGGATCAATTCGGCAGTTGCATGCCTGCACGCCCGGAACCTGTTCAGACGAAAATGAACTCCAGGCGGGTGGGTCAAACTCCATTCCCGCCTTGCTCCTAGAGGAGTCGCATTATGTTTCGTTCGCGTTGTCGAACTCTTGCTTTGTTGTGCGGTGTCGCACTGACCGTATCCGGTTCCGTCTTTTGTCAGCCCGGTCGTGCGCAGGAACCCTCCGAGAAACTGTCGAGTCGATTTATTCCGGACGATGCCATCTCCGCTAGCTTCATCTTTCCAAATGAAATGATGAGCGATCCGTCGATGAAGTTGGCACCGATCGAAGTTGCCGAAGCGGCGGCGTTGGACAAGATCGGCATCAATCTTCGCGACGTTGAAGAGATCAAGTTGATCGTGGGAATGCCATCCCCCAGCGGGCCGGTCGGGGGCGTCGTGGTGACGTTGTCAAATGACTATGACTTCGCAAACCTGAATCCGGAAATCACCGGAATGTTCGAATCCGTAAACGAGGGCGGGTTGCAAGTCTATCGTTCATTTCAACAGCCCATTGTAAGCGTGTACCAACCCGACGCGCGAACGATGTTGCTTTCGACGGGCGGTTACTTGGAGGCGATGTTGGCGTCCGAAGCGGGCGGGGACGGCACACTGCCGACCTTGGTTTCTAAGTTGACCAAACGAAAAGGCCTTACCGCGATCGCGGTGCTCGAGCAATTGCGTCCCATGATTACTCCTATGCTGAAACAGCAGGAGGGAATGTTGCCACCTCCGCTGCGAGATGCATCCAATATCGCCGAGTACGCGGATGCGTTGCTTGTCAATTCGGATACATCGTTGTTCAGCACCTCAATGACGATTTCTTTTCTCGGTCGCGATGGTGAGTCTGCCGAACGTATCGAGACCCTGATCAATGATGGGATGCAATTTGCTTCCTCCATGATCGTCGCACAGGCGATGGCTGAGATGGAAGGTGAGGATGCGATCGAGCAAGCGATGGTGCAATACATTCAGCGTTTGGGACGCGAAATTCCGGAGATGTTGCGTCCGGCTCGTCGTGGAAATTTGGTACAAGTCAAAGTCGATGGTAGTTTCGCGACCACCGGCGTCTTGGTGGGCCTCTTGCTACCGGCGGTCCAGTCGGCGCGCACGGCGGCACGTCGGATGTCGTCGAGTAACAACTTGAAGCAGATCGGGCTCGCGATGCACAACCATAACGATGTTTTTAAGCAACTTCCGGGGCCGATCCGCGATGAAAATGGCAAAGCCTTACTCAGCTGGCGGGTCAAAGTGCTGCCGTTCGTCGAGCAGCAAGCACTCTACGAACAATTTCATTTGGACGAACCTTGGGACAGTCCTCACAACATTCAGTTGCTGGAGCAAATGCCCGATGTTTATCGTGATCCGGGGACTTTGCTTCCACCGGGAATGACCAATTACCAACTCGCCTCCGGTGAGGGGCAAATGTTCGAAGGAGCCGGCGAGTACAAGTTCCGAGATGTGCTCGACGGATTGTCCAACACCATCATGGGCTTTGAATCGTCCGCGTCCGCCGCGGTCGAGTGGACGAAACCGGCGGATGTTAAAATTGATTTGGATGCTCCGCTCGACGTCACCGGTGACACCTATCCCGGCGGATTCCACGTGTTAATGGGTGATGGGCGGGTGTTGTTCATGGACAACAGTATCGACCGACAGGCTTTCCGAGCCATGTTGACCAAGAAGGGTCAGGACTGAGCCGGCGATGGCCGGGTTTTAAGATGGTTCGCGTCCCGCATTGCGGTACGCGATCACGAGGTAAATGAGCGAGATGACGGCAAATGCAATCTGTACGGAGATCCCGATTGCGCCCCGCCAATAGATCATCTGGCAGGTCCCGAGCACGAGGCAAACCAGTGAAGCGGCGATCAAGCGCGGCTGCTTCGTTTCCTGGTTCGAAGTGTTCTCTTTGAATGGAACGGTGCGCGGCGGCTGATAGGGATTACACGTCGATTCGTTCTCGGATGAAAATCGGTTTGGGGTTTCCCTTGCCTCGTCGATCACAGCGGAAGAACTCCGAAACGTAGCGGACGGCGCCCTTCTTTTCAGGCACTTTGAAGCGATCGCCTTTTTGCAGGACTGGTCGCGTCTCGTCCATTCTACCGAACTGGCGCGTTCCCGCGGCTTGGCAGGGATACCAGTGTCCGTCACCGTTCGCATCCTCGAGATAAAACTCGGGATAGCAATGGTCGGGAATCCAAACGACACGCGCGGGGATATCCAGGTTGCGACACATGGCGACAAAGAGGCTGGTCATCTCTTCGCAGTCGCCTTTGCCCTCTTCCAAGGCTTTCGAAGCGTTCTTTAGATCGCCTTCCACGTACTGGACTTTCTCACGGACGTAGTCGTAGATCGCTTCGACTTGTTCCCAGTGGTTGCTAAACGTCTGAGTTTCGATTTCACGACAAGCGTTCCGGATCTTGCGATGAGACGCATCAATGAAGGGACTGTTGCCCATGTAGCGGCGGAGTTCCCGGGCGATCCGCTGTGGTTTGACCAGCGTGTCGGTTGTCTCGGGCGGTAGAACGCGTGAACGTTGGATGTCAAATTCAAAGTTCACTTCGGTTCGCGAGCCCGCCGCCACACGCGGGATCTGAACAATGACCTGCTTTGCGCCGCTGAGGTCGCGTGTGTCGATTCGGACATTGGCCGGGATGTTCTGAGACCGAATGGTGACCGTTTGCTCCGGCCATTCGGTCGGAACGGGAAACGTCGCCATAACATTCGTACACGTGACGGGTGTGGTCAGCACCAAGCCGATCCGCCAACGCGTGACGGGTTGGTCTTCATAGCTCAAGTCCTGAGCGAGCAGAGAGCGAGGAATGGCCAGACCCGTTGAGGCGACCAGAGGAAATGCTAATCCGGACGTGAGGACGGTTCGCCGTTGCATCGATGGTCACCTCATGAAATGAAAAAACGCGAAAACGCAAACGACTGAGAACCCCCGTGCTGTCTCATTCGTTTGCGTTTCGCGATAAACGCGTGGTTCGGACTCAACGCTAATTCGAGACTGCCCCTGGTGGTAGCGGTTCTTCGTAAATAATGCGATCGCCGTTTTTGTCGAGCTTGTAACCCTGGCTGGGATAATTCGATTGATAGTCGAGCGTTCGTGGCACGAAACTGTCGCCGTAAATCGGTTGATTTGGAACCACGTTGTTCATGTAGGGGTCGGGAGCGTACATGCTGCCGGTCGTTCCGGGCACGGCTGGACCGTAACCTTGGTACGTACCTGGACCACAGCCACACTGCGGTGCAGGGGCACAGGGTTGCGGGAGGGGTTGGACGTACGTGGGGGTTTGGCAAGGTGCCGCTGCGGGCGCTGCCAAAGGTGCCGACTTTTGAAACGGCGCCGTGATGCGGGTGCAAAGTCCACATTTCGCGCCGCGTCCGAAGAAGAAGTTTCGGAAGGGAGCACAGCCGCTGGAGGTCGTAATAACTGTCATCGACAGCAGGACCATCACAAGACGCTTGTTCATCGGAGTTTCCACGATAGGCACAGGGAGCGTAGTCGTTGGCCTCGGATTGAGAACCACACAAAAGTAGGACGTCCTGAATGATGTGCAAACGCAACATCGTTTTTTTTCTGCAACAATTTGGTGCGTCGCCCTCCCAGGCGTGATGCGAAAGAGCCACACCGTCGATTCGCCCCTCCCATTAGTACTGAAAGATGCGCAAGCATTTTCTATCGTCAGCCATCCTCACGATTGTTTTGATCGTGGTGGCGTTCTGTGCTTCTGGTGCGTCTGCCCAATCGCCGATCGAAAACTCGGGTGACCGCGTCTTTCTTGTTTCATCACGTCACTTACCGGATGGGTATTGCCGAGCGTCTCCCTGGGATGCACTGCGTTACTACCAAGTGGGACCCCGAGCGTGCCGGCCGATGACCGCGGATGAATATGTTTCATCCATTCAACCGGCGCGACCCGTCGTTTTCTACGTCCACGGAAATCGCATGCCCTCGTCCGAGATTCTTCGTCGTGCGAATTCGGTGCGTCAGCAGATTCGGTGCCGCGTCAACCGACCGGCGATCGATTGGGTGATTTTCAGCTGGCCAAGTTCCAAAACGAGTCTGGGCATACGCGACTTTCGTGAAAAAGCAGATCGCAGTGAGACCGATGCGATTTTCTTGGCGGATCTGATTCGCAAGCATGCCGAGCGGGGCTGTACGATTGCTCTGGTCGGATACAGCTTTGGTGCTCGCGTGGCCACCGGCTCGCTACACGTTCTTGCCGGGGGCGTTTTGAAAGAACGACACACGATTGAGAATCCGCTGTTCGGTGCGAACATTTCCGTGGGACTGATTGCGCCGGCTTTGGAGTCAAGCTGGCTCGGCAAGAACGGATACCACGGGCTTGCCACCAGAAACATGCACGACCTCACACTGCTCTACAATCGCCGTGACGCGGTACTGAAGAGGTATTGGTTGCTTGAGAAAGTTCGCCGCGAGACCGCGCTCGGCTTCAGCGGTCCGACTTGCTTTGCGCCTCGATTCGATGGTTCCAGGTTGCCCGTGAGGTCGCGTGACTGCTCGCCCAGCGTCAAACTTCGTCATGCAGAATTAGACTATTATGAGAGCCGTTGTAACGCCGGCTGTGATTTGGCACGCATGATCAACGCCGTCGTGCCGGCGACGCCCCTGAATCAATGCACTCTCAACAATCTGTCCGCGGGCGATTGAAGTCAACTCGCTCGGTCGCTAGCTTGAGCCGAAGCCTTCCCGTATGTCACGAATCGCTTTTCAGACGAACCGGTGGGTCGACGCGGAATCGCTCAGCATCCCAATGAGCGATCTGGGATTCACGCAAGCAGCGACGGTTGTGGAACGCATTCGAGCGTACGGTGGTCAGCTGTTTGCGACCGACAAGCATTTGGAACGTTGGCACCATTCCGCGAGCGTCTTGCATCTGCACGCCATCGCCGACCCGGTGAGGATCCAAACGAAACTGGACGAGCTGCTGAGTCGGAACCAGACTTGGATTGACGTGCAAGAGGAGTTCGGCGCCTTGCTGATCGGAACGCCCGGTGTGGGAAGCGATCCAACGTTGATTCTCGATCTTTATTCAATCGATCGTGTGGGAGTCGACGAGCAAATTGCTTCCGGTTCTGCGCTTTGGATCACGGACGTACAACAGCCATCCAATGCATGTTGGCCACGCAGCATCAAAGTGAGGTCTCGGCTGCACTACTTTTTGGCGGACCAGCAAGCCGGCGTTCACCAGTCCGGTTCGTTGGGGGTCTTGCTCGATCAAGACGGAACCGTGACAGAGACTTCGATCGCCAACTTGATCCTTGTCGAAGACGGAGACTTGATTGCGCCCGCCGGAGATCAAATCCTGCCCGGAGTCTCGCTAGGGATCGTGCGACGGCTTGCCGAGGAGTTGGGGCACCGTATTCGCGAAACCAGAATTTCGCCCCAGCGATTGTGCGATGCGGATGAAGTACTGTTGACCGGGACGCGTAGCGGAATCTGGTTTGCAAATCGTATCAACGGTCAGGCACTTGCATCGGGGCCCGTTTACAATCGTTTGCGAATGGCGTTCGATCGTCTTGTGACACAGCATACGGGCTGTCCACCAGCGTCGAGACTTTGATCGAACGCGACCTCGAACGGGAAGTCGTCATGCGCCTTTTTACATTGATGTTGATCGGACTTTTGGGAGCCTTGCAACCGGCTGCGGTTTGCTTAGCCGAGACCGATGGAGAATCTCGACCAAACATCCTGATTGCCATTTCCGATGATCAGTCGTTTCCTTACGCGGGCGCCTACGGCGACGCGGCGATTGAGACACCCGCGTTTGATCGTGTGGCGAAGGCTGGTGTGCTCTTTCGATCCGCCTTCACGCCGGCTCCCGGTTGCAGCCCGATGCGGGCGGCATTTTTAACCGGGCGTGAGATTTGGATGATTCGAGAAGCGGGAACGCACGCGAGCACGTTTCCGCGCGACCTGCCGGTTTTTCCGGAGCAGCTGGCCAGTGCAGGCTATCACGTGGGCATGACCGGCAAGGGATGGGGGCCCGGTCGTGCGGTCGGCTGGCCCCACAACCCGGCGGGGCGCGGTTATCAATCGAAAAAGATGAAATCGCCTCCTGGGATTTCGGGAAACGACTACGCAGCGAACTTCGCGGATTTCCTGAGCCAACGTGACGCGTCGCAGCCGTTTTGTTTTTGGTTTGGCGGACACGAACCGCACCGAACGTTTAAACGCGGGATTGGTACCGAGAATGAAATCGACCTGACGAAAATCCACGTACCCAGTTTCCTACCGGATTGTCCGGAAGTCCGCCAGGATCTCGCCGACTACCTTTTTGAGATCCAGTGGTTTGATTCACATCTCCAAAGAATGCTGGACCAACTGGAGGAACGCGGAGAACTTGAAAACACACTCGTGATTGTGACCAGCGACAACGGCATGGCGTTTCCAAGGGCGAAAGCCAACCTCTACGAATATGGCATTCACATGCCATTGGCAGTCAGTTGGCCTCGTAAAATTCCCGGGGGCCAAATCAATGAGGAATTGGTCAGCCTCACCGATATCACTCGTTCTATTTTTGCGGCGGCAAAGGTCAAGCCATTGCAGGAAGAACAGCTCGTTGGAATCGATTTGTTGCCGCGATTGTCCCAAGTCAACCAGAAACGGAGTCCTCTTCGAACCGGTGTGTTTAGCGGTCGTGAGCGGCACTCGTCATCACGGTTCCGCTCTCTCGGGTATCCCTGTCGTTGCGTTCGCTCCAACAATTATCTGTACATTCGCAACTTCAAACCGGAACGTTATCCCGCCGGTACTCCGCAGAAGTATTCCTCGGCCGTGTTTGACGAAGCAGGCCGACTTGTCTCGTCCAAACTTGGGCCTCCGCACGGAGGGTACCACGACATCGATGCGTGTCCGACGATGGACTGGATGATTAAGAACCGAGACCGATCGGACGTAACGCGTTTCTTTCAGCTTGCGGTCCAGCGGCGGCCAGCTGAAGAGTTATTTGACATCCGCAACGATCCCGGATGCCTGAACAACTTGATCAACGAGGATGAGTTTCAGTCGGTTCGCGACGAGCATCGTGCCATGATGGATCGATACCTCAAGCGGACGGGCGACCTACGCGTGGTCGACCCCCAAGCCGCCGAAGTGTGGGAAACCTATCCCAGAGTCAGCGGACTGCGTTGGTTTCCCAAGCCCGACTGGGCCACAGAAACGCCGGAGCGTGTACCCAAGCAAGAGTGGCTGGACGAAAGGCGACCAAGACAAGAGTGATTGGTCTGCAACTGAGTCAATCTTAGGATTTTGAGTTTCCGCATGACCTCGGTTTGCCAGCCCTAACGAGATTGCTGCGGCGAGCGGTGTTCGCCGCGATGGTTCATTACCAGGTGGATGAGGGCGGGGAGCAGGGTGAGGTTGATGATGGTTCCTACGACCAAGGTCCAGGCAACGAGCGTTCCGAAGGTGGCTGTCGGAATAAACTCGCTCGTGGACAACACGCTAAAGCCGGCAACGAGTGCGATGGTGGCCAGTAACACCGGCGCACCGATGTTGCCGGCCGCCGAGACGACGGCCGCGTCGTTCGATCGTTCGTGGCGGCGTCGCAGCCGGTAGAGTGTCATCAGGTGCACCGATCCGTCGATCGAAAGCCCCACGGAGACTGCGGCGATCATCGCGGCACCCATGTTGATCCTGTCACCGAGTAGTGAAACCACCGCCAACACCACGAACGCCGGCAACAGGTTGGGAAGTAAGGCGGCAGTTGCCAGTCGAACACTTCGTGTCGCTAAACCCATCAACAACCAAATCATGACCGCGGACGCAGCGAAGCAACGCCATTGATCGGAGACCAGTTGATCGACCAGTCGCGTCATGATGACGTAGTAGCCCGTCACAATCACCGGCTCCGGATCGTCGTCCCAGCGTTGCTGGTGTTCGGTTGCAATTCGTTGGACGCCGCTGATCAGGGCACGTTTTGACTCGGCATCGAGACCTTCGGAGCTGCGTAACATGACGCGCAGCCTGCGTCGGCCGGTCTCGGTCGGTTCCGAAATCAACGCGCCGATGAACGTGGGGAGCTTCGTGCGCATGGCTTCGATGCGCAACATGGCCGGCAACCAACGTCCCGCTCGCGATTGTCCCAAGACATTGGTTGCGTCCGCGATGCTGATCGCTTTTGCAAGTCCCGTCTCGCCGAGTTGTTTGAGTAGGTCTTCTTCGAGCAGCCGAACATCGCGCAGGAAGTTATTGCTCAATTCGCCGGGAACATCGAGGACGAGATCCCAGACACCGGCGCCACCGAGGTTGTGTTCCACGTTTCCGTAGTCGCGAACGATCGAGCTGTCATCCCGAAAGTTACGTAGAAAGCTGGTCTCCGTTTCACTGCGAGTGACGAACGCGACGGCCGCAACGAACAAAAGGCAGCTGGAGATAACCAGTTGCAGGCGAAGTCGAAGGCAGGTGGTTGCCAAGCGCGATCCCAAACGACGCAACCGACGGCTGATCGGATAACCGGTCGCTTCGTGGCGTCGATAAAGACGCATCTCGGGAAACATCAAACAAAACGGGCTGAACAGGATGATCCCGACGAAGACATTTATCGCAGCAAGTGAAACCATCAATCCGAATTGCCGGACGGGTAGGATTTCGGAAAACCAAAGCGCGGCAAATCCCGCCGCATCGGTCGCACACGTCCAAAAGATCGGGCCACCCAATCGAGTCATCACGTTTTGCAGCGTATCGCGTTGGGTTCTGCCACGACGTCGATTGCGGTGATACAGCACGCCCACGTGCAAGATCGCGGTGACGGCGACGACGGTCACGATCGCGGTCAGGATGGAGGCGATCAGAGAGAGTTTGATCCCCGCCAAAACCATGGTGGCTTTCGTCACAACGACTGACCATGCGATCGTTAGCCCGAGCAGCACGACAACGCGAACGTCGCGCAGCGCGAGGACGACGACCAGTGACAGTAGTCCCACGGTGACAACCGCAAGATGTTTGCCGTCTCGGCGCACCAGCAGGAATGCTTCGTCAACGAGGACGGGTTCTCCGACCAATGAAACTCCTTGAACGTTCGGCTCGTCGGCCCATTGGTTGGCAATCGTTCGGAGCATCGGGACGGCCGTCGGTGCTTGCTGGTCGTCGATCATGGCGACGACGGCCGCGTGCGAGTAGTCCGCCGAGTGGGTGTAGCCGGCAAAAAGGTCGCTCAGTCCTTTTCCGACCGGATTGCCGGGACGCATCAGGTGCGGTCGGGGATCTTTTTTGCGGCGACCGCCCAACAACCTGACCGCGTTGATTTCCTTGGCGGCGTCGTTGAGTACCGAGGGAGAAAGCGTTGCGGTCACTCCCGGGACGCCGCGGATCCTTTGCGTCAGCCGCGCATTTCGCTCCAGCCCCTCCACCGTTGCAAGCGACTCCTCTTCGTACATCAGGAGCAAAACGTCATCGTCGCCAAACCAGCGTTTGAGTTGGTTGTATTCCTCTAACGTCGGATCGCCCGGACTGAACAACGCTGCAATGCTTTGGTCGGTCGCCAGCCGCTGTGAGACCGGGTAAGCAAGTGCCAACACGACCAGGCCGAGGAGGGCCAAAATCCAACGACTTTGAATCGCGATTCGTGTAAGCGTCTGCATCGCGACAACCTTCGTGGACGTGGTCGGATTCGTCAAGCTACGATAACCTCGGCCGCGAGAGCATCGCGTCCCATTTCAAACTGGTTTCTCACTCGCCGAACCAAGGTCGGATCATTGCCCCAACGCGAGACGAACCGATCGACGAGTCCCAAAGGCACCGCCCGCCGTTGGGGCCTTGGCGTGATGGTGTTCGCCGTTTTGGTTCGGGGATTGGTTTTGTTGGCTAGTTCGACCGCATTTACGTCGGATCCGGACGCTTACCGGGCGATCGCGATCACGATTGCGTCTGAAAACGTGTTCGGTCTCCTTGGCGAAGCGGGCACGCCTCGCTCAACGGCTTTTCGCCCACCACTCTATCCCTGGCTGCTGTCATTCTGCACGTCTGGCAATGCGCTCGCGTTTCTGCGAGTGGCATTCTTGCATGTCGCGCTGGCGGCCGTCATGTCGTCGGCTACATTTCTCGGCGCAAGACGCTTGTTGGCCGAGTTATCGCCCGGCCGTCTGCCGGATCGTTTGGCGGCTCTTGCGGCAGGGTTGGCCGTTCTGGATCCCATCCTGATTCGCCAATCCACTGAGTTGATGACGGAAACGCTTGCCGCCACGCTGGCCGCGATCGTGATCGTCCTTTGGACGTCACTGCCTGGATGCTCGATGAAGATGCGATCAGCCGCCAACTCACTCGCAATTGGCGTGACTTTGGCACTGGCCTACCTATGCCGCCCGACGTTTCTGGTGTGGGCTGTTCTGATGGTTTTTGCAATCCTGGTTATCCATTGGAGTCGCAAGCGTTTTGTTGCCGGCGCGTCGTTCGCAATGTTGATGGCGTTGCCCGTGGCGCTTGCGGTCACGGCATGGACGATTCGAAACGATCGGGCGATCGGACACCCTGTTTGGGCGACGACTCACGGCGGGTACACGCTACTGTTGGCGAACAATGATTTGTTCTACGACTACCTTGACTCGGGTTCTTGGGGTGAGCCCTGGCAGGCGGACGCATTCTTTCTCGCCCACGCCCATCGCTACAACGGTGACCCCCGTGAGGCTGCGTTTTGGAGGCAGGACTGGACCGGCGTCGAAGCGACCGCTCAATCGATCGATGAGTATGGAGACGATCGGCTTTGCTACGACGCTGCAAAAGCCACGATCAAGAGACGACCGACAGAGTTCGTTTGGTCATGCGTGGTGCGTGTGGCACGACTCTGGAGTCCGTTTCCGCATCAGGTCCGCGGCCGTTCGCAAGTGGCGATGGTGGCTGTTGGCGGATTCTATCTGGCCGTTTCGATCGCAGTGATGGTCGCGATCGTTCGATGGAACCGCCGGTTATTAATGCGGAAGTGGTGGGCGATCGGGATGCTCGTATTCACCCTATCGGGCGTTCATGCCGTCTACTGGAGCAACTTGCGCATGCGAGCCCCCGCGATCCCAGGATTGATGATCCTTGCCGTTGCGAGTTGCCTTCCGAAGTCCGCGACGACCGCGGAGTCGGGCTCTGTGCGAGCCTGAACCGCGGTCGCGTGTCGGATTGAAACTCAAACGATTTCGGGGACTTCGTAGCCCTTGCGGTACGTTCGCTTTAGCAGCGTGTTGGCCTTGTCCGCACCCTCGCCGACGAACTGTTCGGTTTCGTCATCGAGTTCTAAGAGCGAGCTCAGTTTGATCTCCCCGCCGTCGAGTTTGAGATCGTGTGCGCCCAAGTGCTGATCCATTTCGCCCAACACCGTTTGCCACTGCTCCAGCTTGATGCCGCGGGCTTCTTCGGCGTCAAATTCCGAGCCGGCTTGAAAAGCGACGTTGGCCAGGTTGCACCAACCGGTGCTGTAATTGCCCAATTCGACTTCGGCATTCAGCATCAAACGGTCACGCGAACGCACGGCATCGATGAAGTTTTGTTGGTGCAGAACATCGCCTCGGTTTCCTTTGAAGGAGCGGATTTTCTTACCCGAGTTGTCGTACGCGGCTCCGCCACCACGTTGGCCTTCGAATCGTCCGCCTTCGCAATACGCGATGTAGCCGCTGCCGGGTCCGGGATGTTTGGGGCTCTTTTTGCCGCCCGGATCAGCGGGCAGATTGCTCAGTCCGATGACGACGGGGATCGACCCGGTGTCGAAATAGGCAAAGTGGACGTTGGGGGTTTCGCCAGCGTCACCGAGCGCAACGCGTCCGCCGCCGCCCAAAATACGCTTTGGCAAATTCACCGTGTCTTGGAACACGTTGTTGCGGCAATCATCCAAGACATGGACGCCCCAGTTGCCCATCTCTCCGCTGCCCGTGTTCCAATCCCAGTGCCAGTCATAGTGCAACTTGCTACGAAAGATCGGGCGGTCTTCTGCCGGTCCGAGCCAGAGGTCGTAGGCAACGTTCTTTTCAATCTCGAGCGGCGTGTCGCGTTTGCCGATCGAGGGACGCACACCATAGCGATTCACGCGCGCGGCTTGGATTTCACCGAGCCCCTTTTCGTTGTGCAGAAAGTCTTTGATCTCCGCCTGCATCGGATCGGATCGCTGCTGCGTGCCGAGCTGACAAATCCGGTTGTATTTTCGTGCCGCCGCGACCGTCTGGCGACCTTCCCACTGACTATGGGAAAGCGGTTTTTCGACATACACATCTTTACCCGATTCCATCGCCCAAATTGCGGCGAGGCAATGCCAGTGGTTGCAGGTCGCGACGACCACGACATCGATCGATGGGGAAGCGATTAATTCACGCAGGTCCTGCCATCCTTGAGCTTTCGGGTATCTCTTCTTTGCGACTCCGAGTCGTTTCTCGTCGACATCACAGAGGCCGGCGATGTTCACGCCGGGGACCTTCGAAAACTGGCTCATCAATCCGCCGGCCCGTCCGCCACAACTGATGAATCCCACGTTGATTTCATCATTCGCGTTGGCAGCGCGGAGGCTGCGGGCGGGAAGCGAACTCGTGACCGCAGCGGCGGTGGCAAGTCCCGTGAATTGGCGTCGTGACAGTCGTTTCATGATGACAATGCGGTGAGAAGGTGGGGAAGGAATCGCTGAGGTGGCAAATTCTAACCTAAATCAGCTCCCATGGGCATCAGATTCGGATGTTTGCCCCCCCGGCAGCGGAGTGGAAATTGTTCCAGTAAAATGTGAATCAGGTTCGGCACACTACCGCAAATTCTTTGCTCCCGAGGTAACCACTGGTGAAGCAGTTCAAGTGTCTTTTTGTGATTGCGTTCCTGATCGCCGCATTTCAGCCATCGAGCGACGCTTCGGCGGGGCGCTGGGGCTTGTTGAAACGGATTTGCGGCAAACCGCCTCGCTGCCAACCGGTGAAGGTGTCTTGTCAGCCGACTGTGGTAGCAGAACAGCCTTGCAATGCACCCATTTGTTTGACAGGCCCTTATTGTTGCGGAAACTGTCTCGAACAGTTGCGTAGTGAACGTGAATGCTGTGACAGAGTGCATGCCGATAATCCGGCGCTCCGTGAAGCTTGTCGTTCGGGTGCTGCATATCGATGGCGAATTTGTATGGGACAGTTCCCAGACCCTCAAACTGGTAAGTATCCTTGCTGTAACCCACAACCCAGACCGTGCCCCCATCACTCAAATCCAGTTGAAACAGAATTGCCCGATTTCTGCGGCGACGATGTGATCGATTACGACTGCCGTGAATATTGTGGGGCGCCTTTCTATTGTTGCAAGGAACGTGAAGCAATCTGCAATGGGGTGGTACAAGAACCGCCTCCGACGGAATTTCCCGTGATGCGGCCGGTATGCCCGACGGTGTCAAACTGTCAGCCGGTGAATGTTTGTCCGACGCCTGTTGTCAAGTCTGCCATCGTTTGTTGCGACTAGTCAGCGACGGACTCGCAAGTCTCTCGTGATGCAACTCTGACAGCGGAGCGCGGACTCTTTAACTAGAATTCTGCGGAGTTTGCTCCTTTCGACTGAGGAGCGCACACCTTGATTTGTCCTTCCTGTGAGATCCGCCAATGAGTCGCCCCACAACTCTCTGCCTCGCCGCGATCCTGCTTTTGATTTCCTTGCCCGCCGAAGACGCTTCGGCGGGACGGCCCGGATTACTGAAGCGTCTCTTTGGGAAAGCTAACAACTGCCGCACCATCGATACAGCATGTCAGCCGACGGGTTGCCCGCCCGTGGCGACCACTGGTTGTTCGGCAAGTTGCTGCGGAGGAACGCCGTCACCATCCGGCGTGCCGAAATTGCAAACGTTAACGCCATGTTTGAATGATGACATCCGCTATGGCGAGTGCACCGTAGGGTTGATCGATGAGACTGAATGTTGTGATCAGATGCACGCGGATGATCTTGCGGCGAGAAAAGCCTGTCGCGCCGCGGCACGTTATCGTTATCGCATTTGCACCGGTGAGTTTCCTTACCCCGACGGTAAGCAGCGTTTGAGTTGCGGTTGTGCGCGCTCGTTTCCTGACTTTTGCGATTCAGGCGTCGTCGACTATGACTGCGGGGATTACTGCGGCGCGCCGTATTTCTGTTGTAAAGAGCGCGAAGCGATTTGCGCGGGTGCTCGGCTTCGGCCCGTGCCACAGCCAGAGATTTCGGACGCCACTTGCTGTTGCCCGCCACCGACCACTTGCCCGCCACCGGTGGCTTGCCCGGCACCGACCACGTGTTGCCCGGCACCGACCACGTGTTGCCCGGCACCGGTGACTTGTTGCCCGAAACGAAGGGCCGTCTTTCAACGTCGCTAATCCATTTGGCGAGCCTGTTGCGCGTTTTCACGACGTTCACGTGCAAGCTTTGACGCATCGCCGCCGACTTGCGACTGGAACGACGTCTTGCCACCGGCGGAGATTTCGGTCGTTTGCGTTGCTTGGAAGTGAATCGGTTTGGGAAGTTCTTTCAGCACCGCCATCGGCAGACACATTGTCAGTATAACAATCGTGTTGGCATGCCTGCCTTTTTATGTAGACCCTGATCTCCCACTCACACGTAGACTCATGGCATCAGTGAACCTGGCTGAGTTGAATCACGAATTGAATCGAAGAAAGCGGAGTATGAATGCGTTCTTCGGAACACGCTTTCTGCTGCTTTGCATCACGGCGCTTTTGACCGCACATCTGGAGGCCGGGGCGGCGGAGAATTGGCGACAATTTCGGGGCGACGATGGATCGGGGATCTCATCGAACGACAAAGTTCCTTTGGTCGTCGATCCGAAACAAGATGCACTTTGGCGGACGGAGACTCCGGGGCAGGGTTGGTCGTCGCCGGTCAGCGACGGCAAGGTGATTTGGATGACCGCGGCGGAGGTCACGGAGGCGACCGAGCAGCAGAGGGCGGACGCGCTGCGAGGCGTGTCGATGGCGGGCATGAAAGATGTCGCCGGAGGAGTCGAGTTGCTGGCGATTGCGATCGATGCTGCGACGGGCAAGCTTCTGCACCGAGTCGATCTCGGACCGGTTGATCAGCCCAAGCCGATCCACCCCATGAACGGTTACGCGTCTCCGACGCCGGCAATTTCCGGCAACCGAGTCGTCATGGATTTTGGTCAGTACGGGACGTGGTGTCTTGACGTCCAAACGGGCGAGGTCATTTGGAAACGCAAGCTAATTGTCGACGACAGCGTCGGGCCGGGCAGTAGTCCTGTGATCTTTCGAGACACAGTGATTTTGACCCGCGATGGGATGGATCAACAGTATGTCGAGGCATTGCGGTTGTCTGACGGAAACTCGGTTTGGAAAACGCAGCGTCCACCCATCAACGCCAGCAACGGGGAGTATCGAAAGTCGTACTCGACACCGTTGTTGGTCGAAGTCGCGGGCGTGACGCAAGCGGTCGTCCCTGGCGCTCAATGGTGCGTCGCGTACAACGCCGAGACCGGCGAAGAGATTTGGAAAGTGGATCACGCCGATGGGTTCAGCGTCACACCGATGCCGACCTACGCGAACGGGCGAGTGATTTTTTCGACCGGGTTTATGAGGGCCAATCTGTACGCGATCGACCCAACCGGAGCTGGCAACGTGACCGATACTCACGTGTCTTGGGTCGCCGGCCGAGGCGGCTCTCGCATGGCAAGCATGGTCCACGACGGAAACCAGCTTTACAGCGTTAGCGATGACGGCATTCTGACCGCGCTGCGGCTGGAAGACGGGTCGCAGGTTTACCGGACGCGTCTGGGAGGCAAGTTTTCGGCCTCGCTGTTTCGTGTCGGGGACCAGGTTTGGCTGGCCAATCATTCCGGTGAGGCCACCGTCTTCCGCTGCGGGAGCGAGTTCGAAAAAGTTGGCGAGTACAGCTTTGACGAGCAAGTCATGGCCAGCCCGATTGTGATCGGCGACGACCTGTTGATTCGAACTTCGGCGGCCATTTACCGGTTTTCGAGCCGGAACTAGAGATTCTCGGGCCATTCGCGGCGTACTGGAAGTCTTTTCCTGCGAAGGCTAGTTGATAATGAGAACCTTTCTCAACTAGACTCCGGTTCGCTAGCCAGCCAGCGTTGTTTTCCAGTCGCAAGCAAGCCACGCGTCGAATTTCCGTTTTGACGATGATTGACGAGGCTGGCCATGCGCGCTTGTTCGAATGCTTCTCCCGTTCCAACTCCTTCTCCCCGGAGCGGCTTTACCTTGGTGGAGTTGCTGGTGGTCATCGCGATCATCGGCATTTTGGTGGGACTCTTGTTGCCCGCCGTGCAAGCGGCTCGTGAAGCCGCGAGAAGGATGAGTTGCAGCAACAACATGAAGCAAGTGTTGTTGGCGACGCACAACTACGAATCGGCGTTCAAGAGGTTGCCGCCTGGATGGACGAATCCGGGCGACGGTAAGGGGTGGTCGATGCAGGCGCGGATCCTGCCGTTCTTAGAGGAGGGGGCGATCGCCGAAGGCGTGAACTTTGGGCTTGGTTACACCGGTTCCAGAATCTTCGTCGACGGCGAGTTTGTTCCGATTTCATCGTTACGAGTTGAGACTTACCAGTGTCCCAGCGAGCCACGCGATGAACCAAGAATCGGCGATGATGGTCCGGAGCACTACAAACTGAACTATGCCGCCAACTTCGGGGTCTGGTTTGTCACGGACGCCGCAAACGTTCGTGTGGGGACGGGGATGTTCGAACCCGGCAAGATCATGGGGTTTCGTGATTGCTTAGACGGGCTGAGCAACACATTGGCGATGGCCGAAGTCAAGGGCTGGATGCCTTACTTGAGGGACGTGGCGATCGCCGGTGATTTGTCGATGCCGGTGGTACCGGAGGATGTCTGTTCGCTCGGTGGGAGCTTTAAACTTGAAACCGGTCACACCGAATGGGTTGATGGCCGGGCGCACCAGGCGGGATTCACAACGCTGTTTCCTCCCAATCAGAAAGTGCTGTGTTTGCAGTCGGGGATCGAATACGACGTTGATTTCACAAACATGCGTGAAGGCCGAGATCCTCAAAATCCAGCCAGGACGTACGCCTCCGTCACTGCGCGCAGCTTTCATCTCGGAGGCGTTCACGCAGGCGTGCTCGATGGTTCGGTTCGGTTTGTGACCGACTCGATTGATCGTGAGTTGTGGCACGAGCTTTCGACGCGTGCCGGGCGTGAGATTGCACAGTGGCCGTAATTGGTTCAGCGGGACGCGAAACGTGTGTCGCCTCTAGACCCATTCCTGCGTGGTCGGCTTGATCACGATTTCGGGCACGTTGGCACGTGGCGGCAACGCGCAGATGGAAACGATGACCGAGGCGATGTCTTCGGGTTGCAAGATCGCGGCCTTGTGGTCTTCGCTGACAGGATTGGGACGTTGATCGAGAATGGGCGTGTTGACTTCACCGGGGTAAACGTTCGTGATCCGGACGCCTTCGTCGCGAACTTCATTGCTGATGGCCGTTCCCAAGGCGGTCATCGCAAACTTGCTGGCGCAGTAAACGACGCCGGCCAGCGAGATCGCGCGTTTACCGCCGACGGACGAAATGTTGATGACGAGTCCGTCTTTCTTGGCTCGCATGGCTGGCAAAACAGAGTGGATGCAGCGGTAGGCTCCGGTCGCGTTGATTTTTAAAACGCGTTCCCAGTCATCGGGAGCCATCTCTGCCATGGTCCGGTTTTGGATGTTGATTCCGGCGCTGTTGACCAAAATTTCAGGGTCGCCGAATTGGTCGCGAACCGATTTAAAAAACGCGTCGATGCTGGCGGCGTCTGCCACGTCAAGTTCGTGGCAAAAGAGTGGTGTGTCGGAGGTCACGGTCGACGCAAGAGAGTGAAGCTTTTCCAGACGCCTTCCTCCGATGGCGACGCGGCAACCCGCATGGGCGAGTGCCGTCGCGATTCCCGCTCCAATGCCGGTTCCGCCACCGGTGACCGCAACGACTTTTCCTTTCAATGGTTCCATGACTATTCCTGGTGGCTTCGTGACTCGTGCGATTGAAAGTATCGACGCGAAATATTGCCAGTGCCGAGCGTGAAGGCAATGATGGCGATGGTCAACGCGTAGAGAATCTTCATCGAAAGCAGGGCAACCAAGAAACACCAGACAAGGATCAGTCCGATTCCAATTCGCTTCCACTTCGAGGTCCAGGCCATCATCAGGCCGACAGGCAAGGACAGCAAGGTGATGGCGCTGACGAGTTCGTAGACCCAGGTCGTTTCAAAGAGCGACTCACGGATATCCAACCAGCGGTCCTCGACCGGGGCGATCATTGCGTAGGCGCCCGTGCCGTTCCACCAAACGTTGCCAGCCAGCATGAGCGCCGTCGTTGCGATCAGCACCAGCGAGCCTTGAACGGCGATCAAGCGAGTTGCAAAGTGATTGCGCCAAGAAACGCCCTCGCGGCAAACAGGAGCGATTGCGAGTGCGGCCAGCGAGAGACTGAGCACCGGTTCCACCAGCCCGGCGAGCAACACGATGCGGTTGGCCCATCCCACAAACCAGATCCAGAGCAATACGACGGGGAGGCTCCCGCGGAGCAGTCGAGGGATTCGCCAAATCAGGACGCGCTCGGTACTGAGTGCCGCGACTCCGAAGGCGATCAGCACTCCAATCACCAAGTAAATCTGGTAGACCGCCGTCGATTCGGACAAACCGGTTCCGGCGAAGATCGAATCCCAAAGAAACAGTGGTGAGATCATCCACCTTGCATCGCTTTCCAGCCCCGCCTCGCGAAAGAAACCGGCGAGATTGCTGCTGCTTGCCGGAGCACCGACGGCGAACCAAGTCGACACGTCTGTCATGGCGGAAACGAAGTAACAGCCGGTGACGAGCGCCAATGCAATCCGCACGCGACCGATGACGTGCGAGTCGGTCGATTGAAACCAGAACGAGTCGCTCATTTTGTTTTGCCTTCCATTGCGCCACCTGCATTGCCTTGCGGCTGATTCTGTCTCGCCTGTGTGGTCAGCCTTGGTGACTCGATGGAGATCAGATCGAGCTGTTCATCGTCGCGAACCACTCTCGCCAAATAAACCGGAGGCGCAGCATCTTGTTCGGCAGTTGTCAGCTGGGTGGGCAAGCGAATGATCCGCGCGGCATCATTCGACGGGTTCTTCTGCAACAGCGGCTGCAGCATCATCGCGGCCAGGCTGGGCTGATCGGTGGCGGCCAAAGTAGCGGCGGTCACAATCCAACGTTGATAACGATCCGACGCCGCGAGCCCGGGAAAAAAATCAGGCTGGACGTTTTTCCAATCCGTCGTCACGTCGAAGACGAATTGTGAGCCGACCGAGTCGCCGGAATCTGCCACCTGCAGTCGGTGAGGCTGTTCGTCGGGCGTGCCGTGCGCAAGAAAGAAAGGGCGTCCGTCGGCAGCGAAGTGTGTACCACGCAGGTAGGGCGACGCGACTTGAAGGAGTTGATTGTGCGTGGCCCCGGGCTGAACGATGGCGCTGAATGAGAGTCCGATGATCAGCAAATGAATCACGACCAAGGCGACGAGTGTGCGTCGCACGATGGGGCCAGGGAGGTTGGTGGCCGCAACTGAGTTCGCGGGCACCCGGTTCGCTGGAACCGTATTCGAGAGTTCGCTTTCGGTGTCTCCCGGGCCGGAGTTTTGAGACCCGGACGCTTCCTTGGCTAGGGACGGCTGACGCGCGGGCGCGTCCTGGGTGCTGCGACGTTTGTCACGTCGCTTTCGTTTGGGAGATGCGTTCATGGGCGGTGCGTCCGAGCGGGTTGGGCAAACTAACGGCGGGACAGCGATTCTCGGGCGTAGAGTAGTCGCGAGGACGCTTTTTCGACAGAACACGGTCGTTGCGAAAACTTGGATTTTGAAGCCGTTGACCGAACTTTCAGCGGCGGATACAGTCTTTGAAGTGGCCTTCTCGGCACTCCTTTGGCTGTCGAGAGGTTTTTCACGGTGGATATAGCTCAGTTGGTTAGAGCACTGGATTGTGGTTCCAGATGTCGCCGGTTCGAGTCCGGTTATCCACCCTTCTTTTTTCCCGCCTCCGCTCGCGGCGAATCTCGTGTGCTGCCGGGCGATGGCGGATTCCGTTGGTCGCTGCTTCCCAGCCACTCGACGTCGATCTACAAACTATCGCAGCAAGGCCTTCTTTCACCTTTCGCGATGAAATCTATGACGACGCCCACCGCCGAAGCCATCCAGGAATTAGTTGATAGTCATCCAGATCCAGAAACCGGTCGCCCGATGGGATCCCTGGGGCAGATCGGTTCGGTTCACGTCGATGGCAGCCAAGTCCAATTGGAGCTGGGGCTTTCGACGCATGCGATGCCGATCAAAGAAGACGTTCGTGATGCGGTAGCCGCGAAGGTGGTGGCAGAATTTCCTGGATCGGATGTTGCAATCTCCTTCCACACGCATGCTCGTCCTGCGACACGCGTCGGACAAACGGCGCTCCGTGCCAAGAGCGTGATTGCGGTGGGCAGTGGTAAAGGCGGCGTCGGAAAAAGCACGGTTGCGGCGTCGATTGCGTTGACGCTCCGGCGGCTCGGCAGCACGGTCGGGTTGATGGATGCGGACGTTTACGGACCAAGTATTCCGCACTTACTGGGGCTGTCCGGTCGCCCGGCGTTTAGTGAATCAAAGAAGATTGACCCGATTTGTTTACCGGCTGAAGGCGACTTGGCCAGCATGCCGGTGATGTCGATGGGATTTCTCGTCAAACCGAACGATGCGGTGATTTGGCGAGGACCGATGCTGGACGGATCGATCAAGCAGTTTCTGGGGATGACCGAGTGGGGTGAGTTGGACTATCTGATCATTGATATGCCACCGGGCACCGGTGACGTTGCGCTGACGTTATCGCAAGCCATTCCGCTTGCCGGCGGGGTGGTGGTTTGCACGCCACAAGAAGTCGCCTTGCTCGATGCGGTCAAGGCGATGGCGATGTTTCGCAAGGTCAATATTCCGATTCTGGGGATGGTGGAAAACATGAGCGGCTTTCTGTGCCCGGATTCCGGCAAGACCTATGACATCTTTGGCAAAGGCGGCGCGAGGGACAAAGCCGAGGAGATGGATGTGCCGTTCCTGGGTGGGATTCCAATCGACATGAAATTGCGAATCGCGGGTGACGAGGGCAGGCTCGCGAGTGTGATCAATGAAGACGAGGCCGCTCGGGCGCCCCTGGAGCGAATCGCTCAGTCGGTCGTTAGGACGTTGGCTGCAAAAGCCAAGGCTGCGCCTCCCAAGCCGACACTTCCAACGCTGTAGTCCAGGCCGTCCCCTTTTCGCCCGCGGGCTTCAGTGCCTAGCATGGAGCCGTATTCGTTAGCTTTGTCTCTTCTCGCTTTCCCGGATTTCTAAGTGTCAGATCCTGAGCCCTCCGGTGGTGATTTTTGGGTCACCAAAGGGGATGTCGACATGGTTTGGATGTTGGCGTTCAACGATTTGATCGGTGACCGTCAACTCGACCTCGTGACTAGCCATTATGGCTTTCGGCCGGTTGCTTCCTCCGATGATGTCAAGGTAGATGCAGTGTACCTCTATCGCCGGGGCGGTAAGTGCACGATGGTGACGCTGGAGGCAATGACGAACGGTCGCGAATATGCGCTGGTTGAGATTGAAAACCCTGACAATCGCGTGGTGATCACCGGCGAACGGCTTGTCGCATTGAGCCAGCGGCGACGCATTGTGCTTCTGTTAAAGCGATCGCCGTCCAAGAACGAATCTCGGTGAACCGGGCCGATGCCTTGGCCGACGACCTATGGATTGCGACGACTTGGTGGTGGAGAAGCCGACTTGATTCGCGGCGCCCTTGGAATGATGGTCGATACGCACGTCGCGGAGCTGCGAGAGAACGTAGCGCCGTGGACTTACGGTGTTCCGTGGTTTGACCAATGGGACGCCCGACAGCGGCTTTGGTTACTAGAGCACGTGACGCGAGCGTTACTTGGGGCTCACCGCATCGATGAACCGGCAGCGATGTTTGACGCCGCTGCCGATGCGATTTTTTTCGAGCTCGCGGATCTCATTGAAATCGAGCTTGAAGCGGGACAGGAAAGCCGGTTCGAGCAAGAGGTCCAACCGCAACGATCTTGGCGGGAGTCAATCGCCGCCGCAATTGAGTGGCAGCGAACGAACTTGCACGGCGCGGTAGTAGAAGACACGGAGCTGCAAAACTGCATTTCCGAGTGGAATAACTCGGAAGGCTGGAACCGAATGATCACGCGTCTTGGAGATTCGATTCTCGGAGTTCGGCTGTATCGCAAAGCGGAATCGTTTCGCGACGGGGACATTGAACAGACGAAGCGTTTTTTGAGAGACCGTGGCCTTCCGGAAACCTACCTGGAAGCAATGCCGCCACTGCGATCGATCGATCAAACACAACTTTCGATCGACCGCATCCAAGCGTACGTGTTTCAGGATGGTGATTGAGTCTCAAGACAGAACGAAAGCCAACCCGTTCACTTGGTCCAATCGCGTTTGCTGGCTTCAAGGGGTTTTGGAAAGTCCTCGGGAATGTCGGTCAGAGTGACTTCACCCGTTGCGGCCCATTCGCATCCACGCAAGAAGACCGTGATGAAACCGACGCAGCTGAACCCGACGTCATCGTGCCCCATCGGCGTGTGGAAGATGCGACCTTTCCCATAATCGATCGTCAGCAACATCGGTTCGTGGCGATCGGTTCCTCGGTACTTCGGATCCGCATAGGCGGTTGCGAGGATCTCCATGTTCTCTGCCGGACCACGAAGTTTCTGGTACAGCTCGTCTTTGGTGTGCTTCCAAGCGCGTGGCAGGCCCTTCATGATCGGGTGTTCGGGGGCGCGGGTGACGATCTGGAATTCATGTTGGGGGCCATGGTTCCCGCCGCTGCCGGGCGTGTCATCGCGAACCACTTTTCCGTCGTCGATGTAGACATAGGGGCCAGACTTTTCATTGCGTCCGTCCCAGCCGCCCAGGCCGATCATCTGATTGAATTCTTTCCAAGACCCGAAGGAATTGTTTGCAGCATGGACGACCACGAATCCGCCACCGGCATCAACAAAGTCGATCAGTGCTTGGCGGGTTTCCTCTGGCCAAGGGGCTGCCTTCCAGCCGAAGTTGCTGACCACGACGTCGTACTTTGCAAAGTCCGGTTTGAAGTCCGGATCGGATTTCGGCTGCCCCAAATCTTCGTAGGCCTTGCCATCTTCGAGCGGGTATTGCTCGAGCAGTTTTCCGCCTTTCCAAGTGAACTTTGTTCGTTCAATCTCGACTTCAAATCGGCCCGATTCCTTTAAGTAAGACTCCATCATGCGAGTCGTTTTCGGCCAGGCTCCGTGGTTGTTTTGACCGTCGATAATCAAAACGCGCAGTTTGGAGTCGGACGCTTCTTGGGCAGCGGCCTGATCGATGACGCAAGTCGGCAAAAGAACGAGCAACGCGACCGCAAGCGGCGACAAGGCGAGACGACGGAAGAGAGGATGGGAAGAAATCTGCATGGTGGGACTGTGAGAAGTTGGGAGGGAGCGAAAGGGGACGGAAGCCCCCAGTTTAAACGCTGGCCACACGGAAGGGTGGAACCGTGAAGGCTTGTTTTTCATCCGGCGTGACCAGCTATAATCGGGCGAGTCATGCATCGCGTTCCCGGTCTGATGCACGAATGACGCCTCCCACCGAAATCGATCGCCCACCCCACGGATCGCCATGAAATCCTCGTCACTGTTTTCCTTGCCCCGTTTGGCAAGCTTGGCGTTTTGCTTTGTCGCCGCCACAATCTTGCACGCCGAGCAGCCCGAGCAGGAGAAATCCGCCTGGACGCAATTTCGTGGCGGGACGGGTGACGGGGTGGTCGTGGGGCAAAAGCCACCTCTTGAATTCGGTGAAACTGAGAACTTGGTTTGGAAGACCACGTTGGAAGGTAAGGCTTGGTCGTCGCCGGTGATCTCCGAGGGGGTGCTTTGGGCGACGACAGCCATCACCGTGGTTCCGACAGAAGAGGAAAAGTTGGAACTGCTGAAGGCGTCGGGTGTTTCCGAACGTAAGTTCAAGCAACTTGCGGTGGCCAAAGCGATCGACCTGAAGCTCTACGCGTTGGATTTCCAGACCGGAGAGTTGCTTCGTACCGTCGACCTGACTCGCATCGAAACACCCGACCCTATCCACTCGCTCAACAGTTATGCGTCACCGACACCGGTGCTGGATTCTGAAACGGTTTATTGTCACTTCGGAACGTACGGGACATTCGCAGTCAATCGCGAGACGGGTGACCTGCGTTGGCAGCGTCGGTTGCCACTCGTCCATGCCGTCGGGCCCGGAAGTTCTCCCGTGCTGGATGGAAACCGGCTGGTGTTGATCCAAGATGGAATGGAACGTCAGTACGTTACGGCACTCGACAAATACACGGGGAAGACGATTTGGGAAACGGATCGACCCGAAATGGATGCACCTTCGGGTGACCAAAAGAAAGCGTATTGCACGCCGATACGAATCACCGATCCATCCGGGCGGGGCCAGCTGATCTGCATGGCATCGCAGTGGATGGTTTCTTACGAGCCCGACACTGGAAAAGAAATCTGGCGGGCGCGACACGGAAAGGGATTTTCGGTGGTGCCGCGGCCGGTCTACAACGACGGCGTCGTTTACTTTTCGACCGGATTCGGAAAGCCTGAACTATGGGCGGTCGGCGTTGATGGTATCGGCGACGTTTCGAAGACGCATGTGAAGTGGACGGTCATCAAGGGGATCCCCGCGAAACCGTCTCCGCTGTTGCATGACGGTTTGATTTATGTGATGGAAGACAACGGCGTTGCGAGTTGTTTTCGGGCCAAAGACGGCGAAACGGTTTGGAAGAAACGCGTCGGCGGCAAATACAGCGCGTCACCGATTCTGGTCGACGGCAAGATCTATTTTGCATCGCATGAAGGCGTCGTAACTGTGATTCGCGCCGGTGAAGAACCCGAGGTTCTCGCCGAAAACCAAGTCGATGGTCAGATCATGGCCAGCCCCGCCGTGGTCAATGATTCGTTGGTGATCCGCACCGTCGATGCCATCTATCGATTCGCGAACACGGCCGAATGACGCGTCGGTATTTTGCTCCCGAGTTGACGTCCGGCGATCGAATCCAATCGCTGCCGGCGGAAGAGGCTGTTCACGCCGCCCGACTGATGCGTTGCAAGGTCGGAGATTCGATGGTCCTCTTTGACGGCGAGGGCTACGAAGCAAACGCGGTCATCGAATCGATCGGAAAACGCGAGTGTATCGTGCGGACGGAAGCACCGACCTCGGTCGATCGCGAGCCGACGTGCCGATCCCACTTTTACGTTGCTCTCCCAAAGCCCGATCGCAGCAAAGAGATGGTGGAACGATTGACGGAGTTGGGCGCTGGCAAGCTGACTCCGATCGTCTGTCAGCGAACGCAGCGTCCGCCATCCGACGGGTTGCTGGAGAAGCTTCGTCGCTTGGTGGTGGAAGCTTGTAAGCAGAGCGGGCGAAACCGGTTGATGCAAATCACGCCGGTTGCTCATTTCGACGCGAGTCTGCAAGCTCCGCCGGTCAATGCCGCGCGTTGGTTCGCGCACCCCGGCGGGGTCTCGCTGCGCGAACTTGCGACGGAACCTCTCGATTCCGCGTCGGTCTGGATCGGACCCGAAGGCGGATTCAGTGATGAGGAAGTTGCGATCGCAAAGGGCGTGGGGTTATCGGCCGTCGGTTTGGGACCAAGGATCTATCGGATCGAAACCGCCGCGTGCGTGATCGCGTCGGCGCTTGCTTGAGGTTGGCGTGGGCGCCTGCTTGAGGTTGGCGTGGGCCTACTTGAGCCTCACGCGGCAGATCTTGTCGTCGGCGGTGATGTAGAGACTTTTCTGTTCGTCGTCGAACGTGCAATTGCTGACGCGGCCTCCCGTCATGAATCGTCCGAGCAACTTGCCTTCGGCTGAGAGGACATAGATGCCTCCTGGGCCACTTGCGAAGAGTGTGCCGTCGTCTGCGACCGTCATTCCATCCGGCAGACCCGGGAGTTCTTTGACGTATTGGCTGGCATCAAACAACACCTTTCCGTTGCCGAGTGAGCCGTCTTCCTTGAGCGGATACGCCATCCAGATCGGACGGTCCGGGTCGCTTTGGGCGACATAAAGCGTCTTTTCATCGGGCGAAAGCGCGATGCCGTTGGGCCGCGCGAGTTCTTTGGTCAGCAGCTGCAGTGTGCCGTCGGTTGCCATTCGGTACACGCCGCAGAAATCAAGTTCGCGTCTTGGATCTTCCGCTCGCTCGGGAAGGCCATAGATCGGATCGGTAAAGTACAACTGCCCGGCTTTGTCGAACGTCAGGTCGTTGGGGCTATTGAGTCGCTTGCCTTGAAACTGATCGACGAGGGTTCGTTTCCCGCCGCCTCGCGTGAGGACGGAAACACGCCGGTCGCCGTGCTCGCACATCGTCAGTCGCCCCTGGGGATCAAGGGTCAGTCCGTTGCTGCCGGGTTCCAAACCGTAGTAGCTGACCCCGGTGTAGCCGCTCGGCGACATGAAGGATTCGACGCCTCGGGATGCAGACCAACGAAAAATCGTGTTTCGCGGAATGTCCGAGAACAGCAGGTGCCCCCCGGAGTCGTCCGACACCCAAACCGGGCCTTCGGACCAGGTGAACCCGGCGGCGAGGACTTCGATTTTCGTCGATCCATCGGCGTACTTCTTCAAGCCATCGTCCAAGATCTCGACTTGCCCGATGGTGGCGGGCGTCTGTGCTCGCAGCTTGGAATTGAAACACAAGATCACGAGGCAGCAGCAAGCGGCGAGCCGCGTGAGGCGTCCGGCGGGGAGGGAGGTGGGGCGCATGGAAGTTCATCAAGTCGGGGAAACATGAAGCCGTGCCGAGCAGGAATTACTCGGCGGTCTTCAGTTTATCTTGATCATCTTCGGTTTTGCGAATCTTTGCGCGGGGTTTTTCCGTGACCGTGCCCGGGACCAGCCAGGGCCCGGTCGAAGTTTCCTTGATGACCCGGAAGAGTTCGGTGTGGTCGATCGACTCGACTTCCAGCAGGCGTTGCGTGATCGCTTCCAAGACTTCTCGGCGTTGCGACAGGATCTCGCGGGTCTGCATCAACTGCTCTTCGACGATTCGCGAAACTTCTTTGTCGATCATTTTGGCGGTGTCCTCCCCGTAGGACATCGTGTGGCCGTTGCCACCGTTGCCGGCCAAAAACGGAGACCCGGTGCTGCGACGCAGATTGATCCGCCCGAGACGACTCATCCCGTAGTCCATGGTCATGCTGCGCGCGATTTCGGTGCAACGTTCCAGGTCATTCTGAGCGCCCGTGCTGATGTCTTGCAGCACCATTTCTTCGGCGAGCGTGCCGGCGAGCAGCACCTTCATGCGGCTCTCGAGCTCCAGCTTCGTCATCAAGTACCGCTCCGATTCGGGACGCTGCATCGTGTAGCCGAGCGCGGCGAAACCACGTGGAATGATGCTGACTTTGTGCACCGGATCGGTGTTTGGCAGGGCGGCGGCGACGAGTGCGTGAGCGGCTTCGTGATAAGCCACGCGGATCTTCTCATCCTCGTTCATTACGCGATTCTTCTTTTCCAACCCGGCCGTCACGCGATCGACGGCTTCATCAAACTCACGCGTGCTGACGGCCGACTTGTTCGCTCGTGCCGCCAACAACGCCGCTTCGTTGACCAAGTTGGCCAAGTCGGCACCGACAAACCCGCTGGTGATTGAGGCGATGTGTCGAATATCGACATCGTCACCCAGTTTGACACTCCGGACGTGGACTTTCAGGATCGCCTCTCGCCCGGCAACGTCGGGACGGTCCACCAGCACTTGTCGATCGAACCGTCCGGGACGCAGGAGGGCTGGGTCGAGGGTTTCGGGGCGGTTGGTGGCAGCGACCACGATCACGCCGTTATTGGAATCGAAGCCGTCCATCTCCACGAGCAACGCATTGAGTGTCTGCTCGCGTTCATCATGTCCACCGACGACGCTGCCGGAACGGCTTTTTCCAAGAGCGTCCAACTCGTCAATGAAGATGATACAGGGCGCGCGACTGGTGGCTTGTTGGAACATGTCGCGCACCCGAGCGGCACCGACGCCGACGAACATCTCTACAAAATCACTGCCGGAAAGACTAAAGAAAGGCACACCGGCCTCACCCGCAATCGCTCTGGCCAACAACGTCTTCCCCGTTCCGGGAGGGCCCACCAGCAGAACTCCCTTTGGAATTCGTCCGCCAAGTGCCTGGTATTTTTCGCTGTTTTTCAAGAAGTCGACGACCTCGCGGACTTCCTCGACGGCTTCATCGATGCCGGCTGCGTCTTCGAATGAGATCGAGAGATCTTCCTGGCCATGTAGTTTTCCACGGCTGCGCGAGAATGACATCGGAGACCCCACGCCTCCGATGCGACGCAGCATGACGATGCCGATGGCGACGATCGCCATCAGCATGACCAGGTGGAACCAGTTCTCGCTCAGCCAACGATTGGGACGCGCATTGTCCCACTGAACACCACTTTTCTGCAGCAAATCGGCGAGACGGGCATCCTGTGATTCGCTCCGAACCCGCAGCGTCGAAAACTCGACGGACTTCGGCGTATTGTCGGCGTCTTTAGCTTTCACGCCCCCTTCGCCGAGCGAGCGGTACATGACAACGCCGGTGATTTCGTCATCCGACAATTCCACTTGTTGCAGATTGGAGTATTCCAGTTGCACCTTGGGATTCTTGGCCGATTCCACGATGATGACAGGATTTCCCGCCGGTTCGCCATCCTTGATGGCCTGCAGTTGCTCGGCGTGTTCATTCAACAACTGAGTCAGTTCCGGGTAACGGATCGATTGGTTGTTGTTACTGAAAAGCAACGCGCTCAACATCACCGCCGCGACGACGGCAAAGATGACCAGCCACACGCCACCGTTGCGTGGCTCACGTGGTTCTCCGTTTCGCCTTTCTTTGCCCGAGTCTCGGTTTTCCGGGTTGGAATTGGAACGCTTTTTATCAGTCATCTAATGGAACGGGGGTGAGAACGACTTTCGTGACCGGACGTGCAAATTAATCGCCGGCGACATGAACGCTCCTATTGTTCGAGCGAAACTCGCCTTCGGCAACCCAAAGCGATGCAGCGGTTTACATTACGCCGGGTCGTATCGATCCTGATGATCGTCCATGATGATGGATCGACGGACGATCCTTGCCGGCATTGAGCCGGTAAACGGCCCCAGTGAATCGAACTTGCTCGCCCCGTTTCACTATTGCCCGCCCAACTGCTCGCCCGCTAAATCGCTGCAGGAACGAGACCGTGACCAATCCCCCGCCCCCAACTCAAAAAACTTCCATCGCTGAGTCCCGACCGACTCAAAACGTGGCAGTCCTTGGGGCAACGGGCAGCATCGGGACCGCCACGATCGACGTCTTGAACCATCTGCAAAAAGTCGATCCAGAGACCAACTGGAACCTCTGGGCGGCATCGGGGCACCGCAACGTTGACGAGCTGTACCGCATCGCTCAGTCAACCGCGACCAAAAACGAAACGGGCTGCCGGGTCATTTTTTCCGACGAGACGTGTGATCGAAACGCGCTTGAAACGCGTTTCAGCTCGCTCGGCTGTGATGTTCGGTTCGGCGCCTCGGCGTTGGTGGAAGCCGCGTCGGAGGAGGAAGTCGATGTGGTTGTCGCCTCCATCGTCGGACGTGCCGGCTTGGAAAGCACGCTTGCGGCGGTCGATTGTGGAAAACGTGTCGCACTCGCCAATAAAGAGACGCTTGTCGTTGCAGGCGGCTTGGTTCGACAACGGATGTCCGACAGCGGTGCCAGGCTGCTGCCGGTCGACAGCGAGCACTCTGCGATCTGGCAGTGCATGGAAGGTTCGCCATGCAATGTGCGGAAACTGATCCTGACCGCCAGTGGAGGCCCCTTTCGTCAAGCGACGCGTCAGGAGATGGAATCTGCGACCCCCGACGATGCGTTGGCGCATCCCACTTGGGAAATGGGCCGAAAAATCTCCATCGACTCCGCCACGATGATGAACAAAGCCCTGGAGGTGATCGAAGCTCGCTGGCTGTTCGATGTTCCGGCGGACAAAATCGAGGTGCTCGTTCACCCTCAATCCATCATTCACTCGCTGGTGGAATTCGAGGACGGGTCGATTTTGGCCCAATTGAGCCCGCCAGACATGAAATTACCAATCCAGTACGCCCTGACGCACCCGCGACGACTGCCGTGCCCTACTCCGCCGCTGGATTGCACGCGTCCCTGGGATCTGCAGCTTTTGCCGGTCGATCTGGAGCGTTTTCCAGCACTTTCGCTGGGTTTCGAGGTCGCTCGAGTCGGTGGAACGGCGGGGTCCGTCGTCAATGCGGCAAACGAAGTCGCGGTCGGACTGTTCCTGAACGGCCAAATTCGGTTTACTGACATCGTGCCTCTGTGCCAAAAAATACTGGCAAATCACGAATACGACGCCGAACCGGACCTCTCCGAGCTGCTCAAACGCGATGCTTGGGCCAGAACGGAGACCGAAAAGTGTGCCGGGAACGTACAGTAGGAACGAAAAGCGGTAACGAAACCGGCGCCGAAAACCAAACCTCTCTGATCGAAAGATGACGATGGCAAACGATTTGTTTCTCTTGCTGGCTCAAGCCGACTCGGGTGGCTGGCTGGAGTCGTTGGGTCTGCTGGACCTCGGCAGTCAGGCGTTGCTCTGGTTTCGCGTTGCACTCGGAATCGGTCTGGTGATCTTCGTTCACGAACTGGGGCACTTCGTCGCCGCAAAAACGTTTGGCGTGAAATGCGAAAAGTTCTACGTCGGATTTGATCCACCGATGAAATTCGGTCCGATCAAATTGCCTTCCTCGCTCGGGAAATTCCGATTTGGAGAGACCGAATACGGCATCGGGATCATTCCACTGGGCGGCTACGTGAAAATGTTGGGTCAGGACGATGACCCTCGGCGAATGAAGGAAGAAGTTGAACGTGCCCGACGGGTTGCCGCCGAGAATGCCGACGGCGATGTGGATCCCGAAGACATCGACATCGACTCGCTGCCGCTTGATCCACGCAGTTTACCCGCCAAGCCGGTTTGGCAACGAATGATCATCATGAGCGCCGGTGTGTTCATGAATGTGATCACGGGCATCATGTTCGCCGGTGCCGCTTACTTTGGTGGGGTTCCCTACACACCGGCAATCGTCGGCGGCGTCTCTCCCGGCGGCCCAGCCTGGAAAGCGGACATTGAGCCCGGAGGAGAAGTCGTTTCGATCGATGGGCTCGAAGACAGTCAGATGCATTTCCGCGAAATGCGCTCGGCAATTTTGCATGCCGGACTGGAGGAACCTGATCGCCCGGTTCCACTGACGCTCGTCTACGGGAACTCGGAAGCTCCCCAATCCGAAGTCGAATACAGTTTGACGACCGAACCGCTCCCGCAAGACGATCGCCTTCGCATCATCGGGATCATCGCCCCCGGCAGCGAGACCCTTAGCAGCACCAGCCCGGCAACGGAAAACAGCATCGCTTCGACGGTCGTGGATGAACGTTTCGCGGGTGCCAAACTTGATTCGTACGCAGGTAAGCCGCTTGATCTCGAAGCCATCGTTCCGATCAACGCATTCTATGATCACCTCTACTCAAATCCCGATCAGGACATTGAACTCACTTTCACACTGAAAGAAGACGTCCAGTCGTCGGTTACGTTGCCGCCTCAGGTTTCCAAGTGGATCGGCATCCGTTCGGTGATTGGTCCCGTGACCGACTTGGTCGGCGGTGGGCCTGCGGAAGCCGCCGGGATGAAAATCGATGACGTTGTGACGGCCGTTGGTGGCGCCCCCGTCGATGATGCGGAAGCTCTCCTGTTGGCGATCGCCAATCGGAAAGCCACTCGGATCGCAGTCAAACGTGGCGATGAGACGATTGAATTAGAGATCAATCCCGATGACTCGTTGCAGACACTGCCGCCCACGACGGGAGTCGGTCTGAAAGCGTCCGTCAACGCCTACGGTTTCGCGTTCAGTATGCCCGCCAAGGTGGCTGCGTTTGACGACGGGTCAAAAGTCGACGGTGATACCTTGGAAGACGGCGCAACGTTGAGAAAGATTCAGTTGATTGAATCCGACAAGCTGCCGGAAGAGTTATTGAAGCAGCCGATTTTGCTCGAGGCGATCGAGAAGCTCGAGGAAGGTTGGGAATTCAGTGAGGAGAAAACGGTTTCCGCGTTCTTTGAATCGATTCAGTTTCTGCCGACGGGGACAAAGTTCAAAGTGCTCGCCGAACAACCGTCGGGCGTGATCGCCGACTTGAATGTCGAGCTCAAGGAAGACGAGAACCGGGTTCGTTTTGACCGCGGTCTGGTGTTTGCACCGGCGGAGATGATCCAAACGGCCTCGGGGGTTCAGGAAGCGAGCATGCTCGGAATTCGTGAGGCAAAGCGTCGACTCGGTGAAGTCATGCGTTTTCTGGGAATGGCATCTCGCGGCAAGATCTCGGCCGACCAGGTCGGTGGCCCGGTTCGGATTTTTCAGGTCGCGGGATCCGAGGCAGAACAAGGAATTTCAAAGCAGCTGTTGTTCCTCACCATGTTGAGTATGAACCTGGCGATCTTGAACTTCTTGCCAATTCCCGTCCTCGACGGCGGACACATGGTCTTTCTCATCGCCGAAGCGGTGATGGGCAAGCGGGTCAACGAAGAGCTGGAAATGCGGCTTACGATGGTTGGGGCATGCATGCTGCTGGCGCTGATGATCTTTGTCTTCTTCAATGACATCATCAACATCATTTGATACGCAGAAGACTGCTTAAGCGGCGTCAAACTCAATCTGTAAACAATCAACGGCCAAGGTTCGTCGGTTCGTCGGTTATTCAGCTTGTGACGTTGCGTGCGGTCCTCCGCGTTGCGACTTTGGTGCCCGTTGCTCGCAACACTCCCGGTTTGCATGCACGCCTTCGGCAACCGGCTGACAATCCGAACGGTTTCGTGTTGGGAACGCGCCAGCGCGTCGATGAACCCTTTTGTTCGATGACCCTCGAATCGAGTTTCAACTGACGCCTTCCCTCCCTTCGTCGGTTGAGATTACGGTGCAGGAGCATCGACGTCTATCGTCCTGACACTACACCGTCGGAACGTCTTGTATCTTGGCGAACGTTTGTGTTCGTCACGTCAGACGTTGCCATGCGATGGTGAGATAGACGTCGATGCTCGCCCGTGATCCCTTCCAACGTCGCATCGCTCTGCCCACAAGCGAGAACGGTGCACTCTCCCGGGCGCCAGCTGGCTTGTCCGTGCGTGCCTCTCCCAAGATCCCGCACGCCGCAGGGGTATCGCGCCGTCCCAATCCCTTCCAGCGCCAACTTTCCTCCTTGGAGGCACCATGGCCAAAAAAGACACCTTCCGCGTTGTCACACGTGGCCGCGATGGTTCATTGATGATTTCGGACTATCCGACCATCGATCCCCTGATGAACTCACATCAGCAGATCGGCATCGACGACTGTAGCACCGACCTGGCACTCCGTGGAATGCCCGTGTTTCGCGGTCTGATCGGTCCGATGCCCGAGGGCAAGAACATCGTCCGCTATGAAACGCCCGAAGTGTTTGAGGTGCTCACCAAAGAGTGGATGAACGTCAAACCGCGCAAGCGTCGGCGACGAACCGCGGCACAGATCGCCGAAGAAGCGGCGCTCGCGCTGGAGTTGGAATCGCAGGCGAGCGGCTGATCGACCGATCGATCATCGCTTACAGGTGGATCACCTGTTGCTCATCGACCGTCTCGGCGTGTTTTTCACAGCACGCCGAAAGTCGAATCGTGACGTGCCACTTTCCGTCTTGATCACCTCGCACCAGCCAGTGCGGCTGGACACAGACGCTTTGGTGAACGAGTTCGAATCCGGCTTCGCTCTGGCTCACCGTTTCAACGGGAAACGCCCAGATTCCGCTGTCGCGGTCGATGTTCATGCCGAGATCGATCCCGAGCCAACGATCGGAAAGCATCAGCTCTCGAGCGTCGTGCAAATCAAGCTTTGATCCGAGTTGTCCGAGTCGTTGCTCGCCGGCACCGGTGAAGTAACGATCGTCCGCGCCAGATGGCAATCCGGCGAAGTTGAACTCGATTGCGAAGTGAAGGTCGCGATCCTGCGGCAGGTTCTCCAGCAGGTAAGTGATCTCCAGGGTCTCGCTCTCGGCAACCATGGTCACGGCCTTCGTCACAGCGATCGGGATTCCCCAAGCATTGCCGGCGCGACGCATTTGGATCTGGACGCGGTCGGAACCACGACGAAGCTTGGCATCGAATGGCAGATCGACAAAGTCACCACGCTCGGCCGCTTCCCCACGCTCGACCGATTCCAAGGACGCGTCGTTGTCATAGAAATGATCCATCAACGACTTGCGTGGGTAGCGATCGTATTGCAATCGTTGGTCTAGGTCGGCTTGCTTAAAGACGACACGATCGTGAATGCTGGCGACGTCCTCCCCGTCGGTATTGGGGCCGGAGAGCACCTTCTGGTGATAACTCTCCGGACGACGCATCAGCGTGGCAAGCAAGTTGTGACTGATTTGCCGCACATCCAGCTCGTACATGCGACCGCCGCGGCCGGGCGCGACCCATGCACAGAGGCGATCATTGCTGAGCCGGACTTCTTGCAGCCCGTCAAAGTTGTAGTCTTCGTTGGTCGCTTGAACGCTTGCCGAATCGGTGTCACCGAGTTTACTGAGCAGGTTGTCCGCTGTGATCAAGTGTTCGTAGATCGCATTGCGAAGATGCGGCAAATAGATCCCACCGAATGCACCGTGCCAGTAGGGGCAATTGCACTGTCCCCGGTAAAGATGGTCACGAATGACGGCCAATTGGCCGGATGGGGCGCCGGCATTTTCTGCGTCTTCGAGACGACGGCTGACATGCATCATCCGCGCGTACATCTCGTTGGTTTCTTCGTACTTGATCTTGAAGTTTCGCCAATATCCGCCGCGAACAAAGTCCTTGAGTGTCTCCCACTGGGGTTCCTGCTCCATCTCATGCGAAACATGGTCCAGCTTGATTTGGGCATCCGCCGGCAACGACCACTCCGTCATTTCGCGGTAGCTGCAGTCGGGCAGGTAAACCTTTCCGGCAGGTGGCGTTCGTTCGATCGCGTCGGAGAGTGTGACGGCGTGGAGCCATTCGTGGTTGTCGGACAAAGCCTGGAAGAAGGACTTTAGCCATCCTTTTCCATAGACATGTTCTTTGGTGTCTGGCCAAGTTCCGAATTTCTCTCCGTCATCACCAAACGTGAGAACGGCCCCCGGGTTGGACTCGGCGACTTGGCGACAATGCGCAATCGTAGCGTCAACGGGTTGGAACGGGATGGTGTAACGCAGGTGTTCCGAGCCTGGGAAAACGCGTAGTAGCCGCCCGTCGTCTTCAGTGATGAAGTAGCCGGTGAGCCGATCTTTGGGCATTCCGGCGGCGCGGAAGTGATAATCGTCCAGCACCGTGTAGCCGATGCCAGCATCAACGACGTCGCGAGTCAGTCGCGATTCCCAGACCCGTTCGGGCATCCACATTCCGGTCGGTCGAGTCCCGAGGTTGCGTTCCAACCAGGTCGAGTAAGCTTCGATTTGCCCGACACGGTCTCGTGACGGCAACATCGTCAAGATCGGTTCGTATTGAGGACCTCCGATGATTTCGACACGACCTGCCTCCACTAGCAAACGCAGGCGATCCAGGTACTCCGGATGCCGTTCGGCCAGCCAAAGCATGAGCGGGCCGGACGTGTGCAGCGAGATTCGCAGTTGGTCAAACGGTTCGAAGACGTCCAAAAACGGACGATAGCTGTCTTCGTAGGCTTGCTCGAAAACTCCATCAAAGTTGCCAATCGGCTGGTGATTGTGGAGAACCAAGCAGAGATGAACGTGTGCAGACATGCTCTTGGAAGTCGTTCGCGGATGCGGATCTTAGAAAGGGTGCCGAGCCAATCCCGATTGTAGGATGCGCGCCGGATTTGCCGAATGCCCGACGGGAGCGGATTGGCGATCTAATTCGAAATACCGCCTTGCTCCACTGTCAAGCTTCACCGAGCCACGCAGTTTCTACGTAATGCGTAGTTTCACGCATCCATTCAAGAAGCCGACGCCATATTATCGGCATGATCGGAAGTTTCGGATCAGCCAAAGGCCAGAAGGTTTCGCGGATCGTCCTTGCTGGCGATCCGTCGGTATTCCGACGCCGCTTTCTCCGGGAGCTGAGAATTGATCATGCAATCACTGCTCCACTCGAAACCGGCGGCCTTTGTCAGCCGCGGAAAGATATCCAGCGACCACTGGAACGCGTCCGGCATTTCCGCACCGGGCGGGCACGTTCGCAAGATATAGTTGTAAGACTTGCCCGGGAAGCAATCTTCGACCCAGTGAATGGCCCTCCACAGGAAACTGCTGAGCTGATCAAGCAGCTCGTCATCCATGGTGTGAAAGTGCGGCCGATGAGCCGTCGAGCTGATTCGAAGCATGCCTGGGAATCTGCTCGCGAACGGGCAGAACGCGATGAACGAATCCGATTGATCGATCACACGGCTCCGCTCCGAAATCTCGGCGCGGATCAGATCGCATCCGAGCGAACAGCCCGTCTTGGCCCGATGCATCTCGCAACGGAGCAGTTCGTTCCGTGCCGCGTTGGGCATCAAACTGGTTGCGATCAGCTGGCTATGCGTGTGACGCAACGAGGCGCCCGCCTCGAGACCGCAGTTCTTGAAGACACTGATGTACCGAACGCCGGGCACGTTCGCCCAGTGGCGGACGCGGTCACGGTAGGCAAGCAAGGTGAGATAAACCGACGACGGAGTCGCTTCCGTCATTGATTTGGCGTGCTGATCGCATTCGATGACGACTTCGTGTCCACCGACCACGTCCGCGAGCGGAAAGAGCGGTTCGTTCTCCGCCTTCGCCGCGCTGAAGTCTTCGAATTGGCTAACGGCCGGGTACTTGTTTGGTATGACGCGAATTCCCCAGTCGGGCTGGTCTCCGCGAACGATCTCGGCTCGGGGCCCAGCGAGTCGTTTGGTGGGCGGAATCGCTTCTTGACCGGGCTTGTCTACCGGATCGGCAATTCGAGCGGACCAGACGGCCGGGGGCGTTTGCAGTTCTGCGCCGCTGCAAAATGGGCAATCAGGGTCGACCGGTTGAACTTTCGGGGTCGGCTGATTCTCTTCGACCGTCTGCTGCAGTGAAACCAGACTGGCGAATTCGTTGGGCCGTTCATCGCGGGCCGGAGCATAGATCGTCCAGCTGCCGGTGAGGACGTCCTGGCGCGAGTGAGAGGTCTTTTCTTCGCCGCGATAAACGGGCTTTTTACGCGACGGTTTCTCGGTCGACTTTGTACGTCCGATTCGTCCCACCTTACCGGACGGCCTCGGTCGCCAGATGGCTTTGGTGTCATCGGCCGTCGACAAACGAGTGTCCTGGTCGATTGTCTCAAGCTCTTCGGCGGGACTCGAGTCTGTCGTTAGACCAGCAAGACCGTCCGCGTACAGAGGCCCGATGGCCAGTTCGCTTTCCGTAGCGATTGATGCGCGGTTGCGGTTGCTCGAAGAAGACATGCAGTGCCCGAAAGGATAGAACGCTAGACCAGCACTCCCTAATCTAACGTTTTCTCGGCAAATGCCATCCACATTCCTTGCAACAGATGTCGTTGCATCGCATATGGGGGCAATTCCTACACCGGGACTTTAGGTTTAAGGGAAGTCGCCTGTTCGTAAAGCTCGACATACCGGGAAGCACTTTTCCTCCAGCTCCAGTCTTGTCGCATACCCCTCTTCACAAGATTTTCCCAATTTTTTTTCTCGTGAAAACGCATGTGCAGTGCTTTTCCGACGGCTTCATCCAGGCCTTGAGCAGAGATCTCGCGCAAATGAAACCCGGTGGCCGTCTCGTTGGCAATCGTTTCCGCCGTCATATCAACGACCGTATCGGCGAGTCCTCCGGTCGCGGTCACGATCGGTACGGCGCCATACCGCAGACTGTAAAGCTGATTCAGACCACAGGGTTCATAATGGCTGGGCATCACAAACAGGTCGGACGCGGCTTCGATTTGATGGGCAAGACCTTCATGAAATCCGATGTGCACCGCGACTTGTTGAGGTGCCTGATCGGAGAGTCGTTTGAGTTCGGCTTCAATCCGCGGATCGCCACTGCCCAGCACCATCCACTGGACTGGGCGTCGTTGTTCCACGTGCGTTCGAATCACGGGCAGGATTAAGTCCCAGCCTTTCTGATCGGCCAGGCGACCGACGAGACCGATCATCGGCACATCGCGATTGACTTCCAGTCCCTCGAGTGACTGCAGTGATTCCTTGTTAGCGGCTTTACCCACTTGCCAGTCGTCGACGTCGAAGAGGGTGTCGAGTTTCTGGTCGGTGGACGGGTTCCAGATCGTTGGGTCAATGCCGTTGATGATCCCGTCCACATCCAATCCTTTGGAACGAAGCACCCCGTCAAGTCCACAACCGTGCTGTGGCGTGCAAATCTCCATCGCATAGCGCGGACTGACCGTGGTGACGCGGTCGGCCGTCGCGATGCCGGCTTTCAAGAAATTCAGTTGGTCGTAGAACTCGAATTTCTCGGGCGTGAAATGAGACCAGTCGAGTCCGGTCCATCGATACGCATCGGCACCGAACTGACCTTGGTAGGCCATGTTGTGAATCGTCAGAATCGTTGCCGCGACAGAACTGCTGGGAAAGGATTCGGGGCTCGACTTAATGAGTGCGGGAACCAGTCCCGACTGCCAGTCGTTGCAATGGATCACATCCACATCCATGCCAAGACATTCGATGGCCGCAAGTGACGCCCGGCAATAAAACGCAAACCGTTCCGCGTTGTCGATGTAATCGCCCGACGCATCGCCATAGAGCGACTCTCGGTCAAAGTATTGCGGCTGATCAATCAACCACACCGGTACGTTGCTCTTGGGGAGCAGGGCTTTCAGCAGTCGCCCTCCGACGAGCTTTCCCGGCGACATCGGGATCGCGAAAGAGATGTCGGTTGTTTCAATCGAAACACCGGCGCGGAAGACACTCCGGAAGGCGGGCAATATGACCGCGCATCGATTGCCTAGCGCCGCGACTTCTCTCGGAAGAGTGCCGCAAACGTCTGCCAGCCCACCCGTTTTGGCAAACGGGACCGCCTCGCTGGTCAAATAAACGATGTTCAACCCAATCACCCTGCACTGACGTCTCGCAAAAGAATGGGTCGCGTTACTGATCGATCCCACCCGAGCATCTGAACATTATGCTCACAAATAAGCTCGGAGTCGCAGGGGTGGCGTGACTGTCCGCTCAGTTTTCGAATTCATCCGCTAAACTACGGAATGGAGCGGGTGTTCCATTTACGACATCGTTCGCGCCCCGCTTCCTTGATCCTTTCAGACGCACCCGACTCGCCTGTTCCTCCATGCCGATTTCCTCTTCCGAATTTTGGTCGCAGCTCCTGCAGATCGGCTTGGTCTCAGAGGCGGATGGCAGACAGTTGGCTGCTTCGCTGAGTGAAAAACTCGGTGTTCCTGTCTCGGAGTGTTCTCCCGAGCAATGTGCCCAACATGCAATCTCGGCTGGGGTGTTGACCGCCTATCAAGCCAACGTGTTGCTGAGGGGAATGCCTCAGTCGCTGGTGGTGGGGTCGTTCTTGATGCGGGATGATTCGCCGGTACAACCGCTGACTCATTGGCTGCCCGCTCAGACGGTATCGCGTGATTCGGGCCCCTCGAAGCAGGGTTTTTTGTTGCGTGTCCCGCTTTCGCAACTCTCGGACTCGGTGCGAGATTCGCTCGCCGCTGCCGTCGAGATCGATGCCGAGACGCTCCAGAAAGTGGAGCTTTCTGGAGGGGCAAGTTCGGGTGATCAAGAACAAACCGTTGAGATCTTCTCGCCACTTCCCAAGGGAGCGTCCCTGTTCGGTGTCTTGAACGCTCGGTCCAGCCTCAGCGCACGCAAGGTGGTTCGGATCGGAACGGATTTGGCCGCTGCGCTGCAAACGATGCATGACAAGCAAGCCGTTCACGGCGCCGTCTCGGCCGACCATGTGTGGGTCACGCCGAAAGGTCACGCCGTTCTGCTGCGTGACCCTTCCTCACCCGCCCGTCGCCCTCGTGACGATTGGTCGTCCAGTTGGATCCAACGATTGGACTCGCCCGGCCGACACGCCGCGCCGGAACTGTCCGCTGCCGATGCCTTGCCATCCGTTCGTTCGGATCTTTATGCACTCGGGTCCCTGTTGTTCTCGATTTTGGCGGGCCGGGAAGGGTTCCCCGGTGCATCCATCGAAGAATACCTCACGTCGCACCGTGAGACGTTTCCAGAGGAACTCGTTCAAGCGACCGAGCAGGGCGCCGGCGGCGATCCGCTGCTGAGAGTCTTGGCATTCGCACTCGCGAAAGATCCCGCCTCGCGGTTTGAATCGGCGTCACAGTTTTCACAGGCCTTGCAGCGCGCCGGCGAGACGCTCGCTGCTTCATCGAGCGGCAGTGGCATTGGGAACGCGAATTCGCCGCCGAGTCCCAGGGCGTTGTCGCCAGCCCAGTCCTCGCCAGCCCAGTCCTCGCCAGCCCAGTCCTCGCCAGCCGAGTCCTCGCCAGCCCAGTCCTTGCCAGCCGAGTCCTTGCCAGCCGAGTCATCGCCAGCCGAGAAAGACGCTCCCGATGCGAAGGGGCAGCGATCGAACAAGAAGGTCTCAAAGTCAAAGGCGCGCGAGTCATCCCGGCGCACCGGCAAAGACTCGGTGGTTGCTGATCAGGAGACGATTGCCAAGAAGCAAACTGCCACGCAGCCATCGAAGTCAGCCGCCGCATCCATCGCGCCCATCGAGAGCACGTCGCAGGAGAAAGTCGCTGCCGAAAGGGTGGCGGCTCCTGATCCGATTGCGGTGGTTTCCGTGGCGCCGGCGGTCTCGCAGCAGCCGGATCGTTCACTTTCAATGCCTGCCGCGGCATCGAGCCCATCGTCTGCGGCGGCTGAATCGGATTCATCACCTCGTCGTCGGCGTCGCAAGAAAAAGAACCGTCTTCCGTTGCTCGCCGGGATGATGGCGTTGCCGCTGTTGATGTTGGGCTTGGCGATCGCACTTCGCGGCCGTGATCCGGTCAAGGAAACACGCGTCCGTCCCGATCTCTCGAAATTGGATCGGATCCCCAGCGTCGGTCAGGCTCGGACGGAGATCCCTGAGACGAAGCCCGATCAGTCGCCGAAGCCCGAAACAGGAAATGGCTATGAGCTGGTGGAGAGTGATCGCTTGCTATGGGTTCCGCCTTACCCGGCCGACTCTCAATCACCTTCGCTCCAGCTGGTTCCACCCGGACCGGCCGCCATAGCGACGTTTCAGTTGGGCAAGTATCTGAGTGATCCGCAAACGGCGTCGCTACGTGACGCGTTCAACCCCGAGCTGCAACCCTTGCTCGCAAAGGTTGCAAAACGGACCGGGATCGCAGCGGATGAAATCGCGCGTTGCACCGTGTCGCTGTTTCCAGGGAAAGATGGCTGGCCGGAAGTGGCGCTCGCCGTCTCTCTGCGAAAGCCAGTCACCCTTCGTGAAATGACGAAGCGATGGGACGCCGGTGCTTCACCGCTGCCCGATGGGGCTTACATCTATGTTGGTGACGAAGCCGACGCGGATGCTTACTTCATTGCCGGAGGTGAACGGGGGAAGCTCAAGGCGGAAGACGAGTTCACGCAGTTCGCGGTCGGTTCCGTCGATCGAATTCGAGAAGTCGCCGAACTTGACGGCGGCGCGATTCCTCTGGCACGCAGTCTTCAAGGACTTTGGAGCGAAGCGAGTGAGGAAAGCGATCTTGCGATCTTGATCACACCGAACTTCTTGTTTGCAGACGCTCGGGAAGTCTTGGCGGGGTCGTTGCCCGAGCTGACGACGCCACTCAAACAGTGGTTGATCCCGGACGTCGCGGCAATGTTGATTTCCGCCGACGTGGAAGACGGCCGGACCTATCTGGAACTTCGGCAGTCGCCCAGCGGGTCCACCAAGCCCTCGGCGTTACTGCGGACGTTTCGTGAAGTCGTGGAACGTTGGCCCGGCTGGGCAGATGACTTCATCGTCCGGTCGGTCCCCGATCCGGCCTGGAGACTGCTCGCCAATCGTTTGCCGATGATGACTCGTTTTGCCGGCGGTCAAATGCGGAGCACGCAAATCGGCGAGTCCGTTGTAGCATCGATGTATCTGCCGAACGAGGCCGCCGCGCAGCTTTCACTTGCAACCACGTTGGCGTTGAACACACCTCCGGGCGACGACTTGGTCGCCAGTGCCACGCCCACCACCGAATCACTTTCGGTGGATCAAATGCTCGATCGACCGATGTCGATTTCATTCCTGCAGTTATCGCTGCAATTCGCCGTCGATGCGGTGTCCGACGAGTTTCGGCAGTCGTTACCCGAAGGCATAACGCCGCCCGTAATGCGGATTATTGGCAGCGATTTGCAATTGAATGGGATCACCCAGAACCAACAGATCCGCGGTTTTGATCGGTCCGACATTCCACTGCGTCGCGTGCTCACCGAACTGGTGCTGGGTGCCAATCCGGATCGTACCGCCGGAGGCCCCGATGATCCAAAGCAGTCTCTGATCTGGGTCGTCCATCCAACGGGAAAGCCACCGGAAGAGACTGAGATTTTGATCACAACGAGAGACGCCGCGGAAGGTAAGTACGATCTACCGGAAGAGTTTCGGTTGAAACCCTAGGCAACGGGGGGCAAGCACCGACCGAATTTCTGTCTTTCCCGGTCGCCCGGAGCGGGAGTCGCTGGGAGACGTTGGTGGAACATCGCCAGGGACCGGAGCGCGTGTCCTTTCGGGCCGATGGCCCCGATCCAGTTAATCAAGTCCTGCGTGTAGACCTCGGCGCGTTGCAACTGACTCGTAAGGGGCTTGCTCTCGGCGCGTCGTTTTTGCCATGAGACTTCAAGCGTTTTGATGGCCGACACGGGCACGCGGACATGGGTTAAAGACGATTTGCGGAGGAACGGCCTATCAAACTCTCGCCAGAGATTCTCGCCGCTTAATTGCAACCTCGATACTTTTGCAATATGATTGCAAGTGCTAAGCTTTGCGTTGAAAGAGCCGCCCCCACGACTCCGCGCGAAAGTGATTCCCTGACGATGCCGGCCATGGAAATCCGCTCTTGAGTCGTCCGTTAGGCACGTCAAAAAATCTTGTCGGTCACAGAAAGCACTCATGCTCGATCCGCAGTCCGTTTACTTGCTTGTCATGCAACTCTGCTTGAGGCAATTTTAGATGATGCCGCGTCAACTCACTTCTGTTACCGGCACCGACAACGATCTTCTCAATGGAACGTTATGGGGAGAGTACTTGAGGCTGTTGTTGGTTGGGACGGCGGTTTGCTCGGCAATCATGTGGGCAACTCAGCTGGCAACTCATCCGGCAGCCGTGCCGATGGTTGCTGCAAATGTTGCGATTCTGTGTGTCGCTATCAGTGGTCACTCCGCAGGCCTGTGGAGATTCGCATCCCTGAGTTTGCTGATGCTCGGCATCTCCTTGGGTCTGCTCGCGTCGAACGACGCATCGGTTTTGGAGGGGCCTCCGATGTTTTCCCCGGCGGTGACGATCGGAGCCCTGGTGGTGTTGGCGTTTCGCGATGGTTTGATCGCGATGAACAAAGGGACGAAAAGTCTGTCCCTCCGAAGATTCGTGATAATGGCGATCGTCGCGGGCGCCGTGCTGTACATGATCGCGATTCCTATCGTTGACGCATTTTTCGAGATGTTTCGTGAGCGACCTCAGAGCTACACGATTGAGGAGCTTACGGCGTTTGAGATACTACGCATTCGGAGCTCAAAGTTCGCCGTGTTCGCGATCTTCGCGTATTGCGGCGCGTGCATCGGCAGTTTCCTCAACGTGGTGGCCGCAAGCGCCCCGCTTGGCGAGCAGATTGCCTTGCGTTCATCCGCTTGTCCGAAGTGTGGGACACCGATCTCCCGCATCGACAACCTCCCAATCATCAGCTATTTGCGACTGGGCGGGCGTTGCCGGAGTTGCGACGCAGAGATTCCGCTCCGGTATTTCGTGGTCGAACTGATCGGCCTTACTATTTTTGCCACGCTCTTCTTGTATGAGCTCGTCACGGGTGCTGCGAACGTCCCAGGATTCCAGCACTATAGCTATGCGGGGATTCTCTGGATCATTCTCTACACCAAGTGGCCCGTCGTCGGTATTTACTTCTTTCACTGCGCTCTCTTCAGCTGCGTGTTAACACTCGCGCTCATGGAGCAAGATAAGTTGCGACCGCCGCGATGGATGAGCATCGCACTACTGGTTATTTTCTCGGTTCTTGCGATTGCATCTCCGAACCTTCTGACGGTTCCGTTTGGTGACCAGACGCCAATCGGCTTACCTGCGACACTGCCGGACTGGATTGAACGCGCGGCGACGTCCGCGACCGGAGCTGTTTTCGGGCTGGCCATCGTATCTCTCACAAAATCAAAGATTCTGCGCCGCCGACAGTCTTCCGACTCGCTCGCATTGGCCTTCGTGCTGATCGGAATCTCCCTCGGATGGCAAGCCGTACTCACAATCGCCGCAGTTTGGCTTCTTAGCGTAAACGTATTGAGACGGTCGGGCTGGCGGCGCGTCCGCCCACGTTGGCTCACAGTGACAACGCTACTGTTCGCAATTGCGATGTTACACCACCCGGCGTGGAAGTGGCTGGCCGACCGGCTCTCTTTTTAAACCCCTGAAATTGACTGTTTCCTTACCTGGAGAAAGCGATGAAGAACATTTGGATGCTATTGGCCGTTGGCTTGTCGGTGACGTTGATCGGTTGCGATTCGCCTGAGCCGTCCGTGGAAGATGCAAGCTCGCAAGGCTCGTCGTCTGACCATGATCATGACCACGATGGGCACGACGACGACCACGAGGGGCATGGCCACGACGACGCTGAGCACGATCACGACGAGGATGAGCACGGAGCTCCCGGTTCGCTTGGCGAAGCCGTGAAACAAATCAAGACGATGGGAGGCAAAGTCACGACCGCATTTGCCGACGGAACCCCCGACGACGCCCATGACGAGCTTCACGAGATTGGACATGCGATTGAGTCCCTTCCTGGACTCGCGAGCAAGTCAAGCATGACCGACGAGCAGCAAGAAACGGTGCGACTCGCAACGGAATCCCTCATGGATGCGTTTGGGGAACTCGACGGCACGCTGCACGGAGGTGACGAAGTCGATCTTGACGAGATCTCCAAGAAGGTCTCGACCCATATCGAAAAACTGGAAGCATTGCTCTGAGCCGAGCCTCCCTACTTGCATACGAATTGCATCTGTGGTATTGTTCCAATTCGTGGGCGGCCGGCTACATCTGTTAGTCAGCCGAGTTCGTTAACGGCTTCGCCCGACCATCGATTTTCGCTTCCATCTAGTATTTCTTTCGGAGCTTGCTTTGACCGTGGATCTCGAAGATGACTTCGCTCGCCTTCCTGTGACTGTATTGTCCGGGTTTCTAGGTGCCGGAAAGACGACGTTGCTCAATCACGTCCTCGCAAACCGTAAGGGGATGCGAGTTGCGGTGATTGTCAATGACATGAGCGAGGTCAACATCGATGCGGCGTTAGTGCGCGATGGTGGTGCGAATCTTTCGAGGACGGACGAGCAGCTGGTGGAGATGAGTAATGGGTGTATTTGCTGCACGCTGAGGGAGGATCTGCTGATCGAGGTGTCAAAGCTGGCACTTGAGGGACGGTTCGACTACTTGATGATCGAGTCGACCGGCATCAGTGAGCCAATGCCTGTTGCTGAAACATTCACGTTCGAGGACGAGGATGGAAACAGTCTGTCGCACGTCGCGGAGTTAGACACGATGGTTACCGTCGTCGACGCGGGCAACTTCTTCAAGGATTTCGGATCTTGGGATGATCTGAATGATCGCCGGCTGGGCGTGAATGAAGAGGATGATCGTAACATCGTTGACCTTCTCGTCGATCAAATTGAGTTTGCGAACGTCGTCATCGTCAACAAAATCGATCTTGTTTCCCAGTATGATTTGGAACAGGTTGAACAAGTGATTCGGCGATTGAATCCGAAAGCGGCCCTGATTCGTGCCAGTGAATCGCGTGTTCCACTCGAGGACGTGATGGGAACAGGGCGATTCAAACTTGGTGAAGCGGAATCGTCACCCGGTTGGCTGGAGGTGCCGCGCGGCCAAGAGCAGACCGAGACCGAAGAGTACGGCATTGGTCATTTCGTCTACCGCCGGGATCGGCCATTCCACGCTCAACGCCTTTGGGGGGCAATGGACCTTGGGTTCGGTGATGGAGAGTCGATGAATGGTGTCTTGCGGAGCAAAGGCATGATGTGGATCGCATCCCGACACGATTGGGCGTACGACTGGTCGCAGGCCGGTTGTTCGATCCGTTTGCATCCGGCCGGATTCTGGTGGGCGGCGGCACCGAGGGATGAATGGCCCGAGGACGAAGAAGCAATTTTGGAGATCGAATCCAAACTGACTGGCAGCCATGGTGACCGTCACCAGGAGTTGGTGTTCATCGGCCAGGGGATGGACCAGGCAAGAATCACCGAAACACTGGACCGCTGCCTGTTGACCGATTCGGAGTTTGAGCAGGGCGTAGAAGCTTGGGCAGACTTTGATGACCCATTTCCTGCGATCGAGTTAGAGACCGGCGAAGAAGAGTCAAAGGTGGTAAAAGCATGAGTGGTGCACTGTCAACTGTCGGCGCCGATGTCGCGGGATCAGCAGAACAACCATCCGGTTCGCTTTGGTCACGTTCCCACCTGTGAGATCAGCATGACGGATGAACCAGCAGACGTTGTTGTGATCGGCGCTGGGGCTGCGGGCGTCGGTATCGGTGTCACCCTGAAGCATGCCGGAATCGAAAACTTCGTGATTCTTGAGCGTGCAACGGTGGGTGCTTCTTTCGCCGCCTGGCCCGCCGAAACCCGTTTCATCACCCCATCGTTCCCGACGAATTCGATCGGCATGCTCGATCTTAATTCGATCGCAATCGGGGTTTCACCTGCATTCAGTTTGGAGGTGGAGCATCCGACCGGCGAAGAGTTTGCCTCTCACTTGCGGGGCGTTGCGCAGTTTTTCGAGTTGCCGATCTACGAAGACACGGATGTGCTACGCGTAAGCAAAGTCGGTGATGGTTTTCGGGTCGACACCACTGACAAGACACTACGTGCGAAGCACGTCATTTGGGCGGCCGGGGAATTTCAGTATCCGCGTTTAGATGGGTTTGTAGGAAGCGAGCTCTGTCGGCACACCGCGACGGTGCCCAGCTATGAAGATCTCAAGGGTGACAGTTTTATTATCATCGGCGGCTACGAAAGCGGGGTCGATGCGGCTTACCACCTCGCGTCTTGCGACAAGCAGATTCGCTTATTCGACAAGTCTTGCCCATGGAAAGATGAGAGTTCAGATCCCAGCCTTGCGTTGTCGACTTACTCGCTCGAGCGGATGCGGGAAGAGTGGTTCGAAAAGCAGGTCGAGCTTTTCCCGCACACTCCGATCGCATCGGTGTCACGAGTCGATGGCGGCTATGAAGTCTACGCAGTCGATGGAAGATGGTTTCCGACCTCTACGCCTCCGTTGCTGGCGGGCGGGTTTGACGGAAGTCACAAGCTTGTCGAAGATCTTTTCGATCGGCGAGATGATGGTTTCCCGCTCCTAAACGAACACGATGAATCAACGACTGTGCCGGGGATGTATCTCTGCGGCCCCGCTGTTCGGCACGAACATCATGTCTTTTGCTTTATCTACAAATACCGGCAACGATTCGCAGTGGTAGCGAAAGCCATTGCGACGTCACTCGGATTGCCCGCGGAAGAACTCGAGAACTATCGCCGCTGGGGAATGTACTTGGATGACCTGTCGTGTTGTGGAGAGGAGTGCGCGTCATGCTAGGCGATGATACTCAGACGGCTTTGGATTCAAGCGTGGAGCGAAGCCCAATCGAGGCTGTGTTTCGAATGGAGTGGATTGGACAGACCGTTGCGAGCATCTGTTGGATTGGCAGCGTGTTGGCGTATGGAATCAGTTCCAGTGGCGACTGGTTACAGCTGTTTGCTGCATCCGCATGGTTATTGGCCAACATCGCGGCCGTCTTTTCCGCGAAAACAGATTGAGATGTTGGCAGCAATTCGGCCGTTCGAAGAACAGACGATGCATCGCGACCCGATCGAAACCGCAGTGGCGTTGCTAAGTCAGCAGGCGTGGTGCTGGGGGCAAGACATCCTCCGTCCTGAAGGCAATTGGCTTCTAGAAATCGGCTTTCAGCGCATCGAGCCGCCTCCAGATCGCAAGGACTGTTCCAGCGTCTATGTTCTGGAGCTTCCGCACGAACGATGCATCGTGCTGCGTGGATTCGGAGTTTTCCATGGCGACCAAGAGAAGGGTGGGGTCTTTCTGCCACGCTATGAGTTCCAGCCGAAGTACTCCACGCGCGCTCAGCTCGATTGCCAACCCTGGTCCAGCGACGACTTGCCTGCGCTAAGTCCGCCGACTGCCCCACACAGAAACGCTTGCGTCGCATTGACATTGAGCATGCTTGACTGGATTCGTAGTTACGAGGTCAACATCGTCGAGAGCCTGGGAATCGCGTATCGCCGTCAAACGTTGGCAAAGTGGGACAATGGCAATCGCTTCTTTACGCCAGTCGAGAAATTTGCTTCAGCCTGGCGTGAAATGTCTTTTCAAGTGGCAGGCAACTTTGATGCTCTTTCGCAGATGCGTTCGCTTTGAAGCGACTAACGCTGTTCGATAACGGCCCGCTCGCTTCGTGTCGCTATCGTCGCCGCGTGTTGGATGCTCGTGCCGTTTGCGCGGGAATCCATGGTGTTCCCGCCTTGAAGACACGTTGGTGGAACATCGCCAGCGACCGGAGCGCGTGTCCTTTCGGGCCGATGGCCCACTCGCGATCCAGTTCCGATGCCAAGCTTCGTGTCAGGAACCCGACGGCGGCTTGGAGGCGACGGTTTTGCAACTGATCATCCGGTGTCACGGTCAACAACCACTCGACGATGTGCCCCGTCGTCTGGATCTTGCGATCTACGTCCTGTTTTTCAGCGCGACCTTCGAACCAGTCCGTGCTCATTGAACCATCACGGTTCTGCAACGAGTACGCGTAGTTAATGAAATCCTGCGTGTAGACCTCGGCGCGTTTCCACTGACCCGTGATCGGTTTGCCTTCGGCGCGTCGCTTCCGCAGTGCGTGAGCGTAACCCATCAAACGGTGTGTCCCTCCACAGGCGGCACCGACGATCGGCTGCTTCAGCTCTTCTTCGATCAGGCGTTCAAAGTCCCACCGAGTCCCATCAGCGGCTTGCCAAGTAGCATCCGTGTCGAGGTAGTGCGACAGACCAATCAGCGTAAACGTTAGCTCAGCCGCAGGTTCGCAAGCAAGCTTTTCGGCTTCGATCAAATCGGCAACCGAGTAAGCGATCTGGCCGGCGTACAACGGGTAGTCCGAGGGGACTTCGCACATGCCGAGCACCGCCAGGAACTGCCCCTGGTGACCTTGCAATCCGACACCGCTCTTTGCCTGAATGCCGCTTGCGTCATGGGTGAGCAGTCGCTGCCCACGGCAATTGTTGTTACCGGCAATCCAAGCGATCGCGCTGTGGCGTTTGCGACCGACGGCAATCTGTGTGTCGCTGCCGAACACCATCATGGCGTGCATCATGCCCCAATTGCTACGACCGTTGGCGACTTCGGGACGATTGTAAAAGTACGCCAGAGTTCGCTCGATACCGCGCCGGAAACTGGCGGATGTCCGATTCGGCGTTACGCCGCTTGTCGGGTTGCCGGTGTAATCAAGCTGTTGAGTTGATGGAGCGGGTAGTTCGGGGAGGTCACCGATCGTGGCTTGTGCCGGCTGCTTTCGCGAAGAACTCGAGCGTGTCTTGCTGGAGCTTGTTTTCGCATCGACGCTCTTGGACTGCGTTTGAGGCGTGAGCGAACGGTTTCGCTGCTCACGCTTGGGCTGTACGTCGTTTCGCTGTACGTCATTTCGCTGCGGGAGCGTCTCGTCAACGTCCTCTCGCGACGGCGACTCGGTCACGCTTTGATCTTTGTTGATCGCTTCGACTTGCTTGCGTACGGAACGCTGGGGTTGAGTAAGCTCGTGCTCAGCCAATTCGGGTCCAGCAAGTTTGGTCTCACTCCGCCGAAGTGGGCTCGGTTGCAGCTCGGACGCGGCGGGCTCGGCGATCTCCCGCAGCATGCGTTCGGTCCATTGCTGCCGATCAGACGAAGTGTCCGTTTTAAGTGCGGGTTCCAACTCTGCCGATTCCGTCACCGCAGGCGAAGCGTCTGCTTTCGGATTGACGGTACGCGGTGGACCGCCGAGCGTCAGTGACTTTGGGGGCGCAGGCGCGGGACGTGACTCGCCGATTGCAATTTGGCCGGTCGGCTTTGTTTCGGACGGAGCGGTTGCCGGCTTGATCGCTTCGGGCGCCTTCGTGTGCGGCATCCGAGTGGTCTGCGCCGGCTTGGACGCCGCTTGTGGTTGGCTCAACTGTCTCGGCGCGGTGAACTTGGGCGCGGTTGATTTGGGCTCGCTGGAATCTACCGGCGAAGCGGGTTGTCTCATGCCGGGATCGAGCAGTGGCTCAATCCGATTGATCGCGTCCCTTGCGACCCAGTTGCCTTCCTCGATCGGTCCCCGGAACTGATCTTCCATTGCGAGCGGCGCGGACCGCCCGCCCGACGGGGGGGCGGTTGATGGTGCAATCACCGCAGGCGCAGGTGCCGCCGTCGATGGAGTCCGTGTGCCATACGATTCGGCGCGACGTGTGCGATCCGCCGAGGGCCGGGACTGCCAAGTAGCATTACTGGGAAGTGGCGGCAAGCTCGATGCCGATCCCTTGCGCGCCGGCGGAGGTAGACGGTTCGGCTGAATGTCACCTGCGTTCGACGGTTCGTTTGTCAGTGCACGCGTTTGTTCCGGCATCCGGGCGGGCGGTTGGACCAGTCCCCCTCCAGCCGGCAACGAAGCGTTGGATCCGCGAAATCGATCCAACGGAGATGAGGCCGGAATCGCCTCGATGGCTTTCGCTTTGCGAGTCTTCTCTAAAATCTTTGCCTCGGGGGGACCCTTCGGCCGCGGTTCCCAGTTCGTTTCGGCTTTTCGGATCGTGAGCGTTGAATTCAGCGGCGGACGCAATTCCAAAACGTCATCGCCACGGACGATTGCCGAAAAAATACAGCCGGAGAAGATCCCGATCGCGCAGAGGCCCACGTTTCGATAGTTGGCGATTCGACCGGCGAGGACTTTAGTAAGCGTCCGATTTCGCTGCGTTCTTGTACGGCGTTTCATCAGTCGGCGAGGTCGGTGAGGCACGTAGTAAGCTCCATCTATGACGTTCAGGCTTACTCTGCTATCGGACCCCGATGGGTCGGAGTTGACCTAGAAAATGGGTTCGTCGGACGGAAGAAAGGCTCCGGGAAGTGGGTAAACTTTGCGGGTCCGCCTGCCGCCGTTTGGCACGATCCTCTCAGAATCGTTCAAGCCCGCTTTGGACTGTTTTGCAACGCACCGTACCCTCGTCTGCCACGTAGTCATCTCGTGAGTTCTGGCATACGATTCGGAGGCTCCCAGACTCACCGCCCGGCCGCTTATGAATCACGAATCGCTCCTCGTCGTCTATTGCATCTTCATCTTTTTCGCTGCAAATGCGGGCGGACGACTGTCCGATTTGATTCACCTGACCCACCTGCGCACGCAATTGTTGATGAGTGGTGTCGCAGGATTGATGATGGGAGTGGCGCTGCTCCACTTGTTACCGCACGCGGTCGAAATCCTGGGATCCCCGTTCAAAGTGGGCGTCGGGATTTTGATCGGACTGGTCGCGATGTTCTTGCTGATCCGTCTGTTTCACACGCACGATCATGAGACGCGAAGCGTCAGCCCGGCTTGTGATTCAGACCATGACCACACCCATGATCATGACCACACCCCTGATCATGCTGTTTCACTGTCCGCCACGAGCTCCGAGAACGAGCCGAAACGATTCGGATGGGCGGGCGTCTTCTTTGGGCTAACACTTCACACGCTGATCGATGGCGTCGCCCTGGCCAGCAGCGTTGCCGCGGATGCCAGCCACGGCAGTTGGATGAGTCTTGCCGGGATCGGAACGTTCCTGGTCATTGTGCTTCACATCCCGCTCGATTCCTTTGCGATCGCATCGGTGATGGAGCGGCAGGGATGGCCTCCCAACGCACGTCGTTGGGCGACGACACTCTTTTCTTTGGCGTGCCCGATCGGAGCCGCTCTGCTCTACGTGGGAAGCTCCGGGCACCTCGAGGACTCAACGTTGCTGGGTTGGACGCTCGCGATTTCAGCCGGTTTTTTTGTGTGCATCGCGTTGGCGGATCTGTTGCCAGAAGTCGCGTTTCATGACCACGATCGATTCAAGTTGATCTTCGCATTGCTGCTAGGGATTTCGATCGCCGTGGCGGTTGAAAGTCTGCCCGGGCACAACCATGGTCACGATCATGGTTTTGCTCATGAAGAAGCGCAGCACGATTAAGGACAGGCCTTCGCTAAGCGACTGTTCCGGCGGACGATTTGGACAGATCAAGGTCGATTTGTTCGCCGCGACCAATCACGACCAATCCACTTTCGGTCACGGTAAATCCGCGAGCCGCGTCGGCCATCGGATCGATGCCGATATGTGTTTCCGGTGGAATTCGAACCCCCTTGTCGATTATCACCCGTCGCAACCGGCTGCGACGACCGACGTCGACGCCGTCGAACAAGATACTTTCCTCGACGGATGCGTAACTGTTCACTCTTACGCCTGGCCCGAGAATGCTGCGGGTCACATTGCCTCCACTCAAAATGGCGCCCTGGCACACCAGGGAATCCAACGCTGAACCGCGGCGCGTGGAAACGCCTTCACTGCCGAAGACGAATTTTGGCGGCGGTAGCATCGGCTGAAATGCGCGGACGGGCCAGTGTTCGTCGTAAAGGTTCAGCTGCGGATCCACATTGATCAAATCCATCGATGCTTCGTAATACGCATCGATCGTACCGACATCACGCCAGTACGCGTCTGTCTTGCGGTTCTCGTCCAGGAACGGGAAGGCACAAACGGTGTAGTCCTTGATTGCGTCCGGGATAATGTTCTTCCCAAAGTCGTGGTCGCTGCCCATCCGTGTCGCATCCGCGCAAAGTTGCTCGTAGAGGAAGCGTGCATTGAAGACGTAGATGCCCATGGAGGCGAGGCAGACGTCGGGGTCTTCGGGCGTCGCTTGAGGTTGATCAGGCTTCTCCTGGAAGCCGATCACGCGGTGATCCAGGTCCGTTTGCATCACGCCGAATTGCCGAGCTTGCTCACGACTGACACGCAGCGCACCGATCGTGATGTCGGCATTGCGTTGTCGATGAAACTCCACCATCGGCTCGTAATTCATCTTGTAGATGTGATCGCCAGCGAGCACGACGACGTCTTCTGGGTTCTCACGTTCGATCGCGTAGATGTTCTGATAGACCGCGTCGGCCGTTCCCGAATACCAATTCCCGGCAATGCGCTGCTGCGGAGGTACCACATCGATGAACTCGCCCAGCTCACGGCAGAAATAGTTCCGCCATGCGAGATTGATGTGGCGATCGAGCGACTGTGCCTTGTACTGCGTCAGCAGCAGCAGCCGACGCATGCCGCTATTGAGACAGTTGCTGAGCACAAAGTCGATGATGCGATAAAGCCCACCGAAGGGAACCGCCGGCTTGGCGCGGTCCCGCGTCAGAGGCTCCAGACGACTTCCTCGTCCGCCAGCCAGGATGACAGTCAACGTATCTCGCATCAAATCGCTCCGTTCCGTGGACCCTGCCCGCTCTTTCGTCTCGATTCGGTCGCAAAACGAGAATGTTACAGGGAGGTTGAATGGGTGCCTGACAAACCTCCGACGCTAGCATAACAAATTTCGTCAGAAAACTTTGCTTTCACCTTCCAAATAGGGGCATCCCAGCCGCGTTCGATGACGAATGAAATGTCCGTCGATGATTGGCCTGGGATTTGCATCCACTCCGGAGCCTCTCAAATTGACAGCCATTTGCGGTCGCCGCGCTTCAGCTGGTCGGCTTGCCCGCAGTCTTCTGCCGGTCACCGCCCTGTTGAACCGATCGGCAAGTCGGTTTGTAGAACATGACACACCAGTGAAAAGTTTTCCGTATGGAGGAAGTTGCTCATGCAGTCCCGTTCCGTGAAACACATCAGTGCCGCCCTCGGCTTGGTGATTGTCAGTGCCCTCGTGACGGGCGCCGTGCTCGCGACGACCGGCCTTGCGCCCAGGTTGTCTGTCGGCCAGGATCGCGTCGGCCAGGATCGCGTCGGTCTTTCTGCTCCGGACTCGGCCGCGCCCGACGGCAAATACGGAGAGTCCCAGTCACCGCTGGCGAAACAGGATCTTGCAGCGGCGAATACGCTTTCGAGAGCGTTTCGCAACGTCTCCGAATTCGTCAAACCCAGCGTCGTGTCGATCAACACCAGTCAAACCCAGGTGCTGCGAAACCGATTGCCGCGAGGTTTTGAAGAGTTCTTCGGTGTGCCGCGCGTTCAAGAGCGTCGCTCGGAAGGAATGGGCAGCGGCGTGGTCGTTCGAAGTGATGGCTACATTTTGACCAACAACCATGTCGTCGAAGGAGCCGATGAATTGGAAGTCGAGTTCAGCGACGGCAAGACCGCGAGCGGCCGGATCGTTGGAACGGATCCGCAAACCGATCTCGCAGTGATCCAAGTCGAGCGAACCGATCTGAAGGCGATTCCGTTCGGAGACTCCGATGCCATTGAAGTCGGCGACTGGGTGCTGGCAATCGGCAGCCCGTTTGGTCTCGATCAAACGGTGACCGCCGGCATCATCAGCGGCAAGAACCGTGTCCGCGGGATTGTGGGAGACGGCGAAGGCTTCGAGGACTTCTTGCAGACCGATGCGGCAATCAATCCCGGTAATTCCGGCGGGCCCCTGGTCAATCTTCGCGGTGAATTGGTCGGTATCAATACAGCGATCATGTCACGCAGTGGTTCGAGTGCCGGTGTCGGATTCGCCATACCCGCGACGATGGCACGACCCGTGCTGCGTTCGATCATCGAGAATGGTTCGGTACGGCGAGGCTTTCTCGGCGCCAGTCTCCAACAGTTGAACGAAGACCTCGTTCGCGCCTATGACTTGAAAGTCAATCGCGGTGTCTTGATCGAAACCGTTCTCGACGGAATGCCTGCCAAGCGTGCGGGAATTCAGCCCGGCGATGTGGTCTTGTCCGTCGATGGACGCCCAATGAACTCGAGTGCACAAATGCGAAACTATGTCGCCAGCCGGCCGCCGGGTGCGAGCATGATGATGGATATCAACCGCGATGGAGTCAGTCGCCGAATCCGAGTCGACTTGGAAGAGCGAACGCAGGAAACGATGGCCCAGTTTGATGCCGGTGAAGTGATGGGCGCTATGCTTGTTCCGGTCACCGAGTCAACGGCCAAACGCTACGGTTACCCGAATTTGGGAATCGGATTGATCGTGACGGACATCCGCGAGGATAGCATGGCGGACGAAGGTGACTTGCAGGAAGGCGATGTGATTTTAGCCGCCGGTGGTGTCGCGCTCGATTCGGCGCTCAAACTGCAGTCAATCCTCGAAACCGCAAAACGTCGGAATCAGCCCTGCCGGGTCAACGTCCGACGTGGCAACCAGGAGATGGTGATGATTGTTCGCCAATGATGGACCGATCCCCTTCCCGTGCCGAGGAAAACTCGCCGACTTCCGGCGAGTTGCCGTCTCGGCATAATTCCACGCACGAGCCTCGGTGACGTTCCGAGGCTTTCTGATCCAACGTTTTAGTGAGAATCTTTCATGGCATTGACCATCATGCGCCGCATCAAATTCTGTGCCGGACACCGGCTGATGGGGCACGGCGGAAAATGTGAAAACTTTCATGGCCACAACTACGTCGCTGACTTCTTCGTTCAAGGCGATGAGCAAGACGAGGTCGGCCGCGTGATTGATTTCTCGGAGCTCAAGAAACGCGTCAAAGGTTGGATCGACGAGCATTGGGACCACGCCTTCCTCGTGTGTGAGGAAGACCAGAATGCTCGCGAGGCTCTGTCAGTCGTCAAGCCCTGCCGGATCTTTCTGCTGCCCTACAATCCGACGGCCGAGAACATGGCCAAGTACCTGCTCGAAGTCATGTGCCCCGAAGCACTCGCGGGGACCGGTGCGACGGCCAGTCATGTCCGGATTTGGGAGACCGACGAATCTTACGCCGAAGCTTCCTTGGATGCGGCAACGGGTGATGCCGTTAGCTATTCCGCGATCGCGAGTGTCGACTGAACGGTTGATGTCGGACAGCAAGGGGACGATGAAACGCGTTTTTTCAACGCTGCGACCTTGAGCGGAAACCCGCCAGAGGACTCGCTCAGTCGTCGTCCTCGTCGGATGGTTCTTCACTACTGCGGTGCTTGACCATCGTGATTTGGTTGCCGCGTTCGTTGAACCGAACTTCGTCCATGATCTCCGTGATCAACAAAACGCCTCGGCCTCCTGGTACCTCCAGAAGTTCTTCCTGCCGAGGATCGGGAATCGTCGAAGGGTCGAATCCCTGGCCTTCGTCCGTGATCGTGATCACCAGTTCGTCTTGGCCGCACGTCATCTCGACCATGACTTTCTTGTCAACGTCGGCACGGTTGCCATGCCGAATCGCATTGACGATGGCTTCTTCGAAAGCCAGTTGTGTCCGAAAGAGGTCGGTCGCCGGCCACTCGCGCCGAGTCATCTCGTCGACCAAGTCATTGACCAAGCCACTGCCGATGCTGGTGTCGCTTTGGATTTCTCTTCGAAAGGTCCACACATCAACGGGGGTCATGCCACCGGCCGGTCTCAAAGGCTGCGAAAAAGGGAAACGAAGCGAGCCACACCAGTCAGTCGCCTCAAGATCAGCCCAATAGTTTGTGGGGCACTCGCAGGTTCCGCAATGGGTTTCCATTCCTCAGGGCTGCCCGCCGCGTTCCAACCCGGCGAAAAGTACAGCTTAACCGATCGGCTCTAGCATCGAATCGTCCGACTTGTCTGCCTGGTCCACGCGAAAACTTCTCTCAAGACGTGTCACTTGAAATACTTCACGAACCGCATCGGTTATCCGGTGGATTCGGATCCCAACGCCTAAACCGCGAGCGTCCGTTTGCAATCTGATCAACTCGTTGAGCGCTGCACTGCTGATCCAAGTCAACTGGGAGAGGTCCAGAAACAGCTCCGTTAGCTGTGATTCGCGGCGAAGCATCTCAAGGATGTCGGAGGTGAATTCAGCGGCTGTTTCTCGCCGATTCAGGATCTCGGGCGTGGGGGCCGCGCTCAAATGAGACTCGTGTTCCACCAGTTCGCAAGACGGTCGCTTCGACATCAATTCTCCACGTGTTGGGCCCCGACACGGACTGCCTGGGCTGCCGGTTAGCCGCCGCACGGCACGCTCAAGCTTAGTGAATTCTCAACACGCTCACAATGAATTCCAAACGAACCGACCAATTGCTAGCTTCGTGGAAATCGAGTTCCCGCTAGCGATCGACAAGGGTGGTTTCACCCGCACTGAGAAGCGGCGGGTGGCGTATCGGGAGTTCGTGGAATTCGCAACTGCCTTTGACGCGTCCCGTCACTCTCCCCGGTGGCGGGGGATGATCAGAGCATGCATGGATACCACAGCACCCACGGCGATCATCGACAGGCCGAGCCAGCGTGGGGGCCGCACCCGTTTTTTCGGGGCGGGTGTCACGGGCTCGAAAATGGCTCCCAGCGTCGTCGAATTGTCGACCAAGGGCGTGTTGGTCATGCGAGCCATCAATCGCGTTGTGGGCTCGTTGAGTACGAAAGACTCCACACGGCGAAACTGCAGTCCGAGCAAAATCAGCAGCAGTCCGGCCAAGAAGTATCGATTTCGGTATAGAGACATCACTCGACCTTGGGAATTCGCAGAAAGATGCGTTGGAGGCGGAAAGCACCTTTTTGTGCTAGCAAACTTCCGTCCAAGGAGAGGATCGACGAATGTCAGTCGGCAGACGAGTCGGCGGCGAGAAAAACGATCGACCCTCGGGTTCGACGTCGCTGTAACCGTCCCGAACCGAGAAAGCCGAATCGGAGCGAAAGCGATCGATCGGCGGGTGGGTTCAAAAAGCGAAACGGGCTAACGGCTTCCGAAAAGGTCATCCACGACGCCTCGCATCGAATTTCCGAAACTCTTGTACGCGGAGTCTTCCAGAAGATGCGATTGACGGCTCTTCATGATCGCCGCTGCGAGCGCCCGATTTTCCTGCCAGTCTTGGAGGTCAAAGGAGCGGATGTCGGTGTAGACTCCCGACAGGTTGTTACTGATTTTTGGTACCAGAACAACGCCGTTTTCGCCACGAACGACGTGGTAGTGCATGACAACGAACAGAAGCAACGCACCGACGATCATTCCGGCGAAGAAGCGAGACATGGAGATTCACCTGCGAAGAGGAACGGCGGCGTGACCGGCGGAGAATGCGTCGGGTGGATGGCGTGATTCTTCGCAGACCGCGGCCTCAGGGCAAGGGCGGTTTCGCGGACGCCGACGGGTTGACGTTTGGGCATAACCGACACAAACTACGCGACCCGAAAACGAGAGGATTGTCTGGACGGTTGACTCGTCCAAGTCGATCAACTCCACACGCGGGCGATTAGCTCAGTTGGTTAGAGCGCTACGTTGACATCGTAGAGGTCACAGATTCGAATTCTGTATCGCCCACTTCTGAAGGCCGCGGCTGTGGCTTGATATGCGGGGTGGCCGAAGATCGCACGGATCTGCTAGGGCAGCGACTCGTATTGTGACGCAGTGAATCCCTGAACTAGAACTCGAGCGATTTCGTCTGCTGCGAACGGAGTGGCTTCGCAGGCAGGTTGAAACGGTTGCCCGACGACACCGACACGCGGAACCACTCGCACCGGTTGGTCGATAAACGTGTCGTAACTTGCTCCCGCCGAATGATCTTCCATCCAGAGATGTTCGGGACACACGGACTTCTCTCGGAAGCCTCCGCACACATACACACGGTGGTTGACTCTCTGGGTTCTTGTTTCGCAGAGTCCCGCAATCTTCTCCATGTTCTCCTGTCGCAATTGCAAAAGCGCCTCACCGTCAGACGCCTCTGTTCGGCCCGTCAGATAGGGCATCGCGATTTCATTACACAGACTTTCGTATGCCCGGTGCGTAACGGTGCCGCTGAGAGGGTTTCCCGTCAGCGCCCACGTGTGGCAGGCCATGTCTTCCGTCTTCATTTCTTTGCCGGATCGGTCTTGGATGAAAGCACCGCGATGCCTGGGGAACCTACGAGTTGTAAACGCTTGCTTGTGGCGACGGCGTCCCCGAGCGTGGGACAACGTATGATGAAGCCCATGACGAATCTGTATCAGCCGCCGAATCCGGATGAGCCCGAGGGACAGCGTGAGTCCTTGGAGCGAATTTGGAACTACGGGGACCTACTGGGGAGCCATGCCACCGCGTTGGGTTTTGGCTACCTCTACGGGAGCGTCGAAGCCGGCTTGGGTTTGTTGGCATGCATGATCCTCAGCAGTTTGATTGTCAGTTACAGCAAGCAACGTTCCCGCGAACGATCGATCGATCGAAAGTAAAGCCATGCGGAACGAAACTCTGGCATCGGTGATCGATTCGATGTGATGCTTTCGAGGCCTTCGCTGCTGTAGACGTCGAGGCTGCCTTCGAAGAGTTGAAAGTGACGAGTGGACGAGAGCGTTGCTGGATTCCGTTCATAAATCTGTCCAAAACCATCGCTGGTAAACAGCTTTCCGTCCGCCTGAATGATTCGCGAGACAAACCTCTGATTGCCGTTTTTTCGAAGCAAGCGTCCGGACTCCAAATCAATCAAGTGGACTCCCGACTTCGATCCCACCACGGCTCGATAGAGTGACCAGTCCACATGGATCGCGAAGAGTCGTTCATTAGCGACTTGGTACTGGATTTTGGAAGTGCCATCGGTGTTCCATAGGATCAATTTGCCATCGTATCCGACGCTCGCGATCTCCTTGCCATCGGGACTGACGGAGGCGTCCATGCAATCATCGTCGTGTCCGTTGAATTCGCTCCTCAACTCAAAGCCGTCCGGTGTGACTTCCCAACGTTTGAGCGAGTGATCTCGGCTGAGCGTCAGAACATGGTGATCGTTCAAGCGTTTCAAACGTGGGATGGGTTTCTTGTGCGCGGGAACCATCGCAATGGCTTTCAGGTTTGGAGCGTTTGCCTCGCTGTCAGGTGAAAAATCCCAAAGCCGCAGTGTGCGGTCGTCCCCAACCGAAACCAATTGTTGGTCGTTCATCCAAACGACACCATGAACGTCCTCCGTGTGAGCTTCACCCGTTGCGCTGGTTTGGAGGTCGTTCATGCGATGGATACATACTTGGTTGTCGCCGCCTCCGGTCGCTACCCAACGCTTTGACGGTGCGATCGACAAGTCGAAAACCCAGTCGCGATGCTTACGCAGGCTCGTTCGACTTGATTCGGATTCGATTTCCATGCGATGAAGTCGGCCGTCTCCTGACCCGAACAACAACTCTCCGGAAGTCGCATTATGGACAAGCGAGATGATTGCCGCCGGTGGAATCGGTGCTTTTGACAAGCCGACTGCGATCGGGTCAGGACGTCTTTCCTCAATGGTCACCGCGGGATAATCGATGCGTGATTGTGCGAGCATGGATTTTGAAATCGAATTTTCGAACACAATGTAGTGGTCGATCGCACTGCGGCGTGACAGCAGGTCTTGCCAGCCCTCATCGGTGACTTCGGTTTGCAATAAATCCAGTTGTTTTAGCTCGGGTACCAGGTGAACGACGTCGGCGAGTTTATGCAGGAACTGGTCGTTGACTTGATCCCCCTGAAGTAACAGTCGACGCTGAAGCGGTTGTTTGTTCAAATCGAACCACTGGCCTTTCAACTGGTCGATTCGCGTCAGAATGCTCTTTCGCGCGGAGCGTTGGTAGGCGGGGATGATGACGAATTGAATCAGCAATGCACTTGCGGTAATCAGCAGGAGCAATCCGAGTAAGCTGACCTGTGGCCGCTTGATGAAACGAATGACGGAACGCATCAAAAATTTTCCCCGCGTCGAACGAGAGGTCTGGAGGTGTCCTACCGCCGTATCGTAACGTCGGACCGACTGACATGTGGGAGTGTTTTTGAGGAAGCGGGAATGCTATTTTACCGCAGCGCATTACTTTGATCGCTCGAGGGATGCGATTTGTATTGCGAAAGGTGTGTCCAATTTCAGCCCCCAAGACCAGGGTGCAAGTTAGGGATCTATGATTTCTCGGCGTCTCACTGCTGTGTTGCGACAGGTCGTTCGCCTCTCGTTTTTTCTTCTGCTGTTTTCACACTCCGCTGCCAAAGATGCCCCCGCCAGCATTGATGATGATGCGATACGCGATGCATTTCGATTGGCTCATGATGGATTCAGCAGCGACGAGTTGCTGGTTCGCGATGATCTGAGGGGTCAGTTTGTCCGTGAGGTTGAAAAGCGGGAACATCGGACGCTCGGTCCCGCAGATGAGTGCGATGTCCTGCTGAGGCTCCTGAAGCTGCGTAAGTCAGGCCGGCTCGCTGTCCCAACGACAAATCGAACGCGCGGCGACTCGGAATGGTCGGCGGTCGGTGAGGTGGCAGCTCGGGTGGTAAGCGATCGACATCGTGTCTCGCTGGACACACTTTTTGCGGATCCAAGACTTCGGGCGGAATTCGATCGAGAGGCAGCGTTGATCGCGCCGGCGGTTGATTTGACGAAAGCGCGGCGGTCGGTTTTGAGTCTGCGAAAGAAGCGTTCGCTAAAACCTGAATTGGTGCTGCGGGTCGCCGAGTGGAAACGCGAAGTCATCACAATGAAGATGGAGGATGCACGACGGGCCGTGATGGACAAATCGATTAGCAATGGTCCAGGCGTATACTTGTTCCGCGATACGAGCGGCTACCTTTATATTGGTGAAGCCAAGAACCTCGCTGCGAGGATTACCGAGCATCTCACCGGTAGCGATCGATTGACACTCGCGGCCTACCTCGCATCGGCTGACGGGACTTCGGTTTCGCTTGAATTGCACGTCTTTGCAAAAGACTCGCCCGCTTCCAAGCTAACGATGCGACGTGCCTACGAAAGTGAGTTGATCAGGAGTCGGAATCCCAAATTCAACGTACGGCCCTGACCAGCTTTTGATTCAGCGCCGCGGAGTGTGAGAGCATGGGCCGTGGGATGAATCCGATCCACTCGCTGAGCGGGCTGTTGATGTAATGGCTCTTGTTGACACGACGTTCAACTCACAACCCGAAGCGTGAGCGAGCGGATCGTGTCGATCCCTTGGTGACGCTGCGGGTTACCAAATCAACAGCCTGTGACGCTTCGGGGTATGATTGGAATCTCGCCCGGCTAATCCGCTGCACGGGGACAGGAGAGGTCTCACATTCCTTCGAACAACTTGCTCATGAAATTTGTTAACCCTCACGCGATTTGGACTGACTTGATGACGACTCGATTGACAGCTGGCCTTCTGTGGGGCGGCTTCTTTTTAGGTTCGACGATGTGTGGAATCGCGTCCGGCCAAGACCAACCTACCGATGGCAGTCCGGCAAAGGTCGTGTTGAGCGACGAAGCACTGAAGATCCACCAAGCCGGATACGTTTGGGATGGTCACAACGATCTTCCTTGGGCGATGCGGAATCAGGCCGAGTCGTCGTTTGACAAACTCGATATCTCAAAAGATCAGACCGGATTGCATACCGACATTCCACGACTCAAGAAGGGCAATGTCGGTGCGCAGTTTTGGAGCGTTTATGTTCCGGCAGGGCTGCGGAAAACCGGCGAAGCGTTTCAGGTCACGATGGAGCAGATCGAATTGGTCAAAACCATGTGTGATCGCTATCCAGAAACGTTCCAGCTAGCCCTGACGGCCGAAGATGTTCGCAAGGCTCGCGCGGCGGGCCGGATCGCGTCGTTGATTGGAATGGAAGGCGGTCATTCGATTGAAAATTCGATCGCAAATCTGAGACGACTCTATGACGCCGGTGCGAGATACATGACGCTTACACACAGCGCGACACTCGACTGGGCCGATTCGGCAACGGATGACGAAACCCACAACGGCTTGACCGAGTTCGGCAAGGAAGTCGTTCGCGAGATGAACCGCCTTGGAATGCTGGTCGATCTTTCTCACGTTTCTCCCAAGGTGATGAAAGATGCGATGGAAATCTCCACCGCGCCAATCATCTATTCGCACTCCAGTGCAAAAGCACTCACGGGGCACCCACGCAACGTTCCCGATGACGTGTTTCCGCTGATTCGAAAAAATGGTGGGATCGTGATGGTGAACTTCTTCAGCGGCTACGTCCGTCAAGACGCGACGGCGTGGATGAAAGAAATCGATGACCTACGCGAGAAGTGGAAACAAGAGACAGATGGAGATGACAAGGAAGTCACGGCGCGGACCCAGGCTTGGATCAAACGAAATCCGCCGCCCAAGGCAACCGTGCACGATGTGGCGGACCATATCGACCACCTGGTGGAAGGCATTGGTATCGACCACGTCGGGTTGGGCAGTGACTTCGATGGTGTCCCCAGCCTGCCGGATCAACTGGAGGATGTTTCGATGTATCCGTATCTCACCCAGGTGATGCTGGACCGCGGTTACGATGCGGAGGCCATCAAGAAAGTGCTGTCGGAAAACATGATGCGAGTCCTCGAGGAAGCGGAAGCGGCCGCGAGTGACAAAAGAAACGAGTAACGGTTCTCGGGTGAAACTGCCCCGATTTCAAACGGTCTCGAGAATCTCTTTGATGACGTGGCCGTGAACGTTGGTGAGGCGGAAGTCAAAGCCTTGATGACGGTAGGTGAGCCGTTTGTGGTTGATCCCCAACAAGTGCAAGACAGTCGCATGAAAGTCATGCACGTGAAACGGGTCGACGGCGGGCGCGAATCCGAAGTCATCCGTCTCGCCGTAACTGAATCCGGGTTTGACGCCCCCACCGGCCATCCAAAGGGAACCGCTTTTTGTGTGGTGATCTCGACCACTGCCGCCCTGTGACATGGGCGTCCGGCCGAATTCGCCGCCCCAGATCACGAGCGTGTCGTCCAGCATGCCGCGTTGCTTTAAGTCTTTGAGCAGCGCGGCGCAACCGCGGTCGACGTCTTTGGCTCGTGCGGTCACGCCTTTGACGACACCGCCATGATGGTCCCAGCCGGAGTGGTAGAGCTGGATGAATCGGACGCCTCGTTCGGCCATACGCCGGGCCATCAGACAGTTCGATCCGAACGATCCGTTGGGTTTTTCTCCCGCCCCGTAGAGTGCGAGTGTCTCGGCGGACTCCTCGGAGAAATTGGCCAGTTCGGGAACGCTGGTCTGCATCTGAAACGCAAGCTCGTACTGGTCGATTCGTGTGAGCACTTCCGGGTCGACGGAGTCTTGGTATTGCAGGCGATTGAGTGCCTCGATGGAATCAATCGTATTCGCTTGGACATGGTCGCTGATTCCATCGGGAGACCGAAGGTAATTCAGTGGCTGCTCGCTCCCGTAAAACTCGACCCCTTGATGCTTTCCGGGTAGGAACCCGTTGTGCCACGCGGTCGTTGGAATCGGTTGGCCGAGCGGACCGCTCCGCATCACGACAAAGTCGGGCAGGTCTCTGGCATCCGAGCCCAGGCCATAGGACAGCCATGAACCCATGCTTGGTCGACCGGCAATTCCAAAGCCGGTGTTCATGAACGTGTGCGCGGGGTCGTGATTGACCTGATCCGTTTGTAGCGTTCGGATGACGCAAAGATCATCGGCCACTGTTTGCAATTGTGGCAGCAGGTTCGAGACCGCTTGGCCGGACTGGCCGCAGGGCTTGAATCCGACATCGGTGCCGAAACACTTGAGAGCTTGGTACTGCAAGAACGCAAGTTTGACTCCATCGGTCAACGACTCCGGGATCGGTTTCCCGTTGAGCTCTCGCAACATCGGTTTGTCATCGAATGTTTCGAACTGGCTGGGTCCGCCCGACATGTAGAGGTAAATCACCCGCTTCGCTTTTGCGGGATGATGCAATGTGATGGGTTGACCCTCCGCGGCATGAGCTCGATCGGCGGTGAGGAGACCCGAGAGCGCGGCGACGCCAAGTCCCGTTGCTGACTGAGCAAAAAAGTGGCGACGAGTCGTTTCGAGAACGTGTTTGCGAATCATGGGCGATAAATAAACTCATGCGTATTCAGGAGTGCCCGAGCGACAACCGTCCAGGCAGCCAACTCGACGTCACTGACTTGAGCGGAAGAGCCGAGTTGGCCGATCTGAAGGAGTCGACGAGCATTCTCGGGAACTTGTTCGAACTCCGCACGCGACTTACGAAGCAACGTTTGGAGCACCGAGACTTCTTCGGGCCGCGGGTTGCGTTGGAGCGTGTATTGGTAAGCGAGCTGGATTCGATTTTGTTCGTCGGTTGCCTCTTCGGAGTGCTCCCAAATCCTGGTCGCGAGTCCACGAGCGGCCTCGACAAAGATCGGATCATTGAGCAACGCAAGTGCCTGGCCGGGCGTGTTGGTGATGTTTCGTTGGGCGGTGCATTCTTGACGCGTCGGCGCATCAAAGGCCAGCATCGTCGGATGAATGTTCTGCCGTTTCCAAAACGTGTACATGCTGCGTTGATACTGCGACCGAGATTCGCTGGTGTTCCAAGGCAAATGACGGCTGCCGAACATGACTTTATCGGAGCTGGTCCAGTACACGTTGGGCTGGTAAGGATGAAAACTCTGAATGGGGATTTCATCGGTCAGTGCCAGCAAACCCGCTGCTTGCAAAGCCGTGTCGCGAATCGACTCGGCGGGTAAACGAAACCGTGATTGCCGCGTATGAAGCCGATTCTTGGGGTCTTTGGCGAGCAACTCAGGCGTCGGGACGGACGATGATTGATAGGCTTGCGAGGAAGTGAGTAGACGAATCATGTGGTTTCGATCCCAGCCCGAATCGCGAAACTCACAAGCCAGCCAATCCAGGAGTTCGGGATGGGACGGCCAGTCGCCTTGGACGCCGGAATCGTCCAACGTCTCACTGAGGCCTCGTCCAAAGTACTGATGCCAAAGTCGGTTTACAAAAACACGCGCGACGATCGGGTTGTCACGCTGGAACAACCAGTTTGCGAGGTCCAGCCGCGATCCTGTACCCGAGTCTGACGCGTTTTTCGAAAGAAACTCCGGCACGGCAGGAGAGACGAATTCTCCCGTCGTATCTTGATAGTCACCCCGATTCAGTAGCCGTGTTTGTTTGCGATTTGGTTGACTCTTCGAAACCAACACCGGCAACGCCTTGGCACGCAATCGGTGAAGTCGGGATTCGAGTCGCCGCAAACGACTCAGGCGGTTGGCTTGTTTCGGAAGCTGATCGCCAAGGCTTTGGAAAGCTTCGGCCGCGAGTTCTTGCTGCACGGGATCGCGTTTCGAACGGTCGGTACGGATTGACTTGGCAACGTATTCGGCACGTCGTTCGTAGACCTGTCGATTGAATGGTTCGTCCCACCATTTTCGAATCGCCGCTTCACCCAACTCGAGTTCGGTGGTCTTGTCGGTTCGAAGCAGCAGCCCCGCATCGCCCCAACGCACACGTCCTCCGGTGTGCAACCATGCCATGCCTGTCGCTTCGAAGTTTTGTCCGCCGACCGGTTTGATTCGTTCGTTCAGTTTGATTTGCAGCCGCGTCCATCCCGAGGCTTCAGGAAGCGGGCCCAAGTGTTTCACACGTTTGGGATCACTCCATGGCTGCTTGTCTTCAAGCGTCCCCGAGGTATCGGTGCCCCAGTAGTACGTTTCATAATTGTCCGTTCGCCAGCCAAGGCGCCCATAGTCACCATGTGAAATCTGGATGCCGACCATGTTGGGGCGACTGTCAGGATCGATCCAGACGTCGATAAACCAAGCGTCTTTTTCGTCGTCCGACTTGAGGCCACCGGTGTTGAGATAGCCCGTCATCAACTCCGCTGCGTGGTGGCGGTTGAATTTGCCGGATTCTGCAATGGTCTCCCGAAACGCTCGCTTCGATTCGCCGTCTGTTTCACGAAATGCAAACTCACCTTCGATGACTCTTGCCGCCGGAATTTGCGCCGGGATCCAATGAAACTCATCGCGAGATTCCTTGTCCCCCAGTCGAGATTTGACTGCGGTTTCCCATTCAGGTTGTCGCTGGAGGGGCGTTGCGGCAACGGATTGTTTGATCGCCGCGATTTTGGCTTGAAGCTCTCGATCGAGTTGGCGGTCCGCCGAGTTCTCGTGCACGTAGTGAAGCGGCTCTCGGCGGTCTCCGGGGGTGTAGACGCCGGCCTCGACCAAGTCATCAAAGAAGGCAGCAAGACTGTAGTAGTCTTTCGCCGAGATCGGGTCAAACTTGTGGTCATGGCATTCGGCGCAGCCAGTCGTCAAACCCAACCAAACGGTGCCGACGGCGCGGACGTGTTCTCCTTTTAGTTTGTAAAGCTGCTCGGCTTCGATCGCGCCGGCTTCACAATTCGTGTTCACGATGCGGTTGTATCCCGACGCGATCAGGTCTTGGTCTGTCGGATCATCCAACAAATCGCCGGCAAGCTGCGCGATGGAGAATTGGTCGAAAGGGAGGTTCTGGGAATACGACTCAATCACCCAGGCCCGGTAGGCGCCCGAAGCGATCGGTTCGTCACTGACAAAACCGCTGGTGTCGGCCCATCGCACGAGATCCAACCAACGGACCGCTTGGTGCTCGGCGAACTCCGTTTCGGACATCCATCGATCGCGAAACGCGAGGTAGTTTCGTTGTGACGGATCCGCTTCGAATGTTCGAACGTCCTGGAACGTGGGAGGGATTCCGCGCAGGTCAAAACTAAGTCGTCGCAAGAGCGTGCGTGGGGAGGCAACCGCGGCGGCAGGCGAGCCATTTTTCACTTGGCCTTGTTTGAGAAACGCGTCGACCGGATTGGTGTCTTGATCTTCGGATGCGTTGGGTACCGGAGGACGGATGAGCTGGCTCCAGGCCCAATGTTGTTCATACTCGCCGCCCTGTTCGATCCAGCGTTTCACCAAGTCGATTTGTTCCTTCGAAAGCTTTTTCTCGGTCTCCGGTGGAGGCATCACTTCGTCGGCGTCCTCGCTCAACATCCGTCGCAGGAGCTCCGACGAATCCGGATCATGAGGCACGACTGCGTCGGATTCGGTGGCACCCTCGAACGTGTCCAGCCGCAGTCCGGATTCGCGATGGGATTCGTCGAATCCGTGGCAGTAAAAGCAGTTGTCGCTCAGGATCGGCCGAATTTGGCGATTGAAATCGATCTTTTCGGAGTCAAGTCCCTGCTGTTCCTGGGCGTTCAGCGCTGATCTGGAGACGCAGCAAACTGCGATGAAGAACAGCAACGCAAGCAAACTCTTTGGGTTACAGGACAAGCGGAAACGCATTGAATCGTCAAATGATCAGAAGGGAGGGAGCGATCATGGGAGGTGGGCAACGTTATAATCTTACACAATCGCTCGTGGAAAGCGATTATGGTCGATGCGACGGGCGTGTCTCCATTGGACGGGCGCATTTGAAAGGAGTCGACGTGATGAGAATGCCACAACTTCAGTTTTCGCTACTAGCGATCTTGCTCGCCGCAACCGTTTGCGCCGGGATCTGCTTCGCACTGTTGCCTGAGATTCGTCGCCGCGAGCAGATTGCGGAATTCAAGCAGCGTGGCGGAAAGGTGATCTACGACAAGGAACTCAGGACATTCTGGAAGTCAGAGAGTCTTTGTGTCGTTGAGCCAATAAACAAGCAGGAACCTCTGGATGACGAGTTGATTTCGTTGTTCCCAAACCTGACCGAAGTAGGTCTCGGCGAGGTCAAGAGTCGCAAAGGACTTTGTGGCGAGGTCCGCGTCGAGGTTGATGTTTATCAACAGATTTCCACACGTCACGATTGATCCGTTCGAGGTCGGTGGTTTGAAGTTCTGGTTCGTCTACGTGCCGGTTTGGTTTTCCATCGCGTGCTGGTTTGTCGGAGCCGCATGGATTCTTTGGCAACTGTCAACGCAGGACGCCGTTGGCGAATTGCAGTTGGCCGATCGGGTCGAAGAACCCAACCGCGTGCACGTGACCAACGCTCGCCTGGCCGGATTGGTTTGGGGAATGGGTTGCGTTCTCATGTTTGTTCATATTGTCGCCAGTTACTGGCTGCAACACGGGTGGAGCCATCAAGCTGCGCTTCGTTTTACCGGTGACCAATCCGAAGCGGTTGTTGGGATTCGTGTAGAATCCGGTCTATACGCGAACTTTGCATTCACGATGATTTGGTCTGTGTTGGCATGGGCCTGGATGAAGGACCGCTCAATGGATTGGCGGGTAACACGGAGCCTGCACGCGTTCCTTGCGTCGATCGTGTTTTTCGCAACGGTGGTTTTTGAGCAGGGGCCGGTGAGGATCGGTTCGGTTGTCGGATTCAGCCTCCTTGGTTTGCTATTCATTCGGATGGTGACGAAAAGCTCTCTTCAACGAGATCGGTGATGACGCGACGCACAGTCTCATTGATGGCCGGTGGTTGTTTCCAATGCGTTCTGCGATGACGACGGTTCAGCAAGCGCCTCTTGGATGGCTTCAGCGAGTCGCTGCGTATCGCATGGTTTGGAGAAAATCTGCCGAACACCGATCTCGGCCGCCCATTTCTCGGCGACTTCGAGCCCGGCGACCAGCCCGCTGAGCATGAAACAAGCGATTTCTGGATGATGGCTTCGGATTTCGGTTAGGAATTCCAATCCAGTTTCGCCCGGCATGTTTTGATCACAAATGATGACCCCAAACGAGCGGTGTTTCAGCATCGCCCGTGCTTCCGCCGTGCACGGCGTGGTAACGACGGAGACGTCGTAGTCGGCCAGGGACCGTTTCAGGGTTCTCAAGACGATGGGTTCATCGTCAATGATAAGGACTTCGCGTCGGTTCATAATAGGTCTCAGAATTGGATTCAGCAGGGTTGTGGGCTGAGTTCGACGACTTTGATGGGACCAATCGTGTGATTGATTTCCGAGAAGTTTTCGATCAGGCGTTTCGCGGCGGCAGAGATTTTCTGTCCCTTGCTCATGAGGAGGACTCCGGCATCGTTCCGTAAGTCTTCCCCCAGCACCATGCCTTCAGAGAGTTCGGCGGGAACCACTTCGCGTACGGCCTCCACCCGCTCGGATTTCACGTAGTCGACTAAAGCTTCGAGTATCTCGATGTCGTAGCGTTCGGGCTTGGATTTGATGCTCGACAACGCGTGCAGCGAACTTGGAGCACGTGACTCATAGACATCAAAGTCAATGGCAATACGAAGTAGTTTGATTTTCTTGGCTAGCTCTCGGTCCTTGGGCATCAGGGACGCACTACAGCGATGCTGGTAGCGAATGATTTCGGCGACTTCTTCGAGTCTTGGGATGGAGTGGATTAGATCGCCTGCCAATCGAGGGTGTTTTTCAAACGCCTTTTCCTCTTCCTCATCCAAAATGCGTCCACTGAGTTTCTTCTTCAAGATCTCTTCAGCGACGGAAACGCAGCCGAGCGAGGAGAGCATGGCGGCGATTTCGAGTTGCCACTGATCCTCCACTTCGATGCGTTTGAGAAGCCCATCGACCGTGGAACGAACTCGGTTGGCCTGCCCGAATGCCAGTGGATTGACCAGTGACAACATTTCGCAAAGGACGTGAACGCTCTCCCGAAGCGTGCCTTCGAGGAGTTCCTTTTCGGCCTCCACAAGGGCGTATTGATTCAGCGCGTCCTTGAGCGCGTCTGCAAAGTCGTCTTCCTTGCAGGGCTTGCTCAGGAAGCGAAAAATGTGGCCTTGGTTAATCGCAGAGATGGTTGTTTCCAGTTCTGCGAAACCGGTCAGCACCATTCGGACGGAGTTGGGGCAACGTTGTCGTACCTTGGCAAGCAACTCAACGCCGTTTATCTCCGGCATCCGCATATCGGAGACGACAACCGCGTACGGTTCGTCCCGCTCAATCATTGCCAGTGCTTCGTGAGGTCCGAGAGCTGTCGAGATATCAAAGTTCTCACCCTGCTGGCGTTCGATGCCACGAAGGACGAGTTCTTCGTCATCGACGATGAGGATGCGTTGGTTAGGCATGACATGCCTCCGGTGCAATCGAGTGGAGGACCTCTTCAAAGTCTTCGAGACGTTCCCGCCATTGGTTCAGGACTTCCGAGTCGGTGACTTCTTCCAGCCAGTGCGAAGAATCGAGTTCGGAGGCTCCACGGCAATACCAATTCACCGCGAACACCGCTTGTCTTGCGAGTGACCCGTGCGCACAGAGGACGGGGCTATGGTGACTGGCGACGATGTTCACCACGGCTGGGGGCAATCCCCAGCGATCAAGCACGTAAGCACCAATCCCTTCATGACTGGCACCAAATTCCTGCAGTTCGAGCGATGAAAGTTCATCGGGTGAGCGAGCTTCGGCGACCAGCTTTTCCCAGCGCCGTGGAAACGCGTTGATCATGATGATCTTGCCAAGGTCGTGCAGGAGCCCACCTGTGAATGCGGCATCGGCCTCGTCGGTGTCGCACGTGCGTTCCAAGCAGAGCTTTTTTGCGAGGACGGCAACCTCAAAGCTGTGTTCGTAGATTTCATTGGTGATTTCATTAAGATCTTCGGGTGCCGACCCGAAAACGGACTGCGATAGGACTAACGCGCGAATCATCTCGGATCCGACAACGCCGACGGCGCGTTCCAGTTCGATGATGGGAGAATGGAATCCAAAAATGGCGGAGTTGGCGAGTTGGAGGACTCGGGCGGCGACCGCCGGATCTTGCGACAGTTCGCGAGCAATGGAACGCGATGTGGAGAATTCGCTTTCGAGCACCTCATTGATCCGAACGACGTACTCGGGCAGCGACGGCAGACAGTTCTTTCGTCCGATCGCGTCCAGCACTTCGGCCGAGTGAATGGTCTCCTGCATGGAGGCCGCCTTCTCGATGACCTCGATCAGTTCTTCCGGGTTGCAGGGTTTGGAAAGGTACTGGTGCATCGGGCGTACGGCTCGAAGTACCGTTTCGCGATCGGCCTGACCAGAGAGAACGATCCGAAGCATGCGTGGATACAGCGACGAGATTCGTTCCAGCAATTCGGCGCCGTCCATCCCTGGCATCCGCATGTCAGCGACGACGACATCGATGCGAATTTCTTCCAGCATCGCCAGGCAATCGACACCTGATGTAGCTGTTTCAATCTCCCAGTCATCCATTTCAATTTCTAACATTCGTGACAAGCCGCGTAGAACCTGCTCGTCGTCATCTACTAATAACACTCTCATAGGTCTACTCTCCAACATTTACGGCAACAGGATTACATTCATTCTTAAAGTCGGGGCTCGATGTTGCGACTGGAAGCAGGGCATGGAAGGTCGTTCCGACGCCTTTATCGACATCAAACCAAAGACGCCCCGAGTGCGTCTTGACAATGACGGAATGGACGATCGCGAGCCCCTGGCCGGTGCCTTTTCCGACGTCCTTGGTTGTGAAAAAGGGTTCGAACACTCTTTCGCGATGTTTTTCCGGTATGCCGCCTCCGTTATCTTGCAGATGGACGGCGACCATTCACCTCGAGCGTCGTCGTGATCTGAAGAGAGCCTTTTTCAATGACGCCCTCCGCCACGCGATCTCCGATGGCATGCGCCGCGTTTACGACGATGTTCAGGAACGCTTGATTGAGTTCACTCGGGAGCCCGCGAATCTTTGGTAGGTCGGGGGCAAGATTCAACGTGATGTCGGCTACGTACTTCCATTCGTTCTTAGCGACGGTCACCGTGGATTCAAGGACGTGATTCAAATCGACGTCGCACATTTCATCCGTGCCGGGATGTGAAAATTCTTTCATTGCGGCAACGATCTTCGCCACGACTTGAACGCCACTTTCGGAGTCATCGAGAGCTTCTGGGATTTGCTGCAACAACGATCGCACTCGTTTCGGCTTTGGAAACGACTCGGCCGTTTCTTGCAATTGAATCAGGTCCTGTTCCGAGAGGTTGCCCTCTGCGAGAGACGGGAGGAGTTCGAGCAGCGCACTGAGTCTGGCGAATGATTTCTTGACAAAACTTACGTTGTCGCCGATGTACTGCATGGGCGTGTTGATCTCATGTGCCACTCCGGCGGCGAGTTGCCCAACCGATTCCAGACGCTGTGCTTGATCGAGTTGGCTTTGCAAGAGACGTTCATGAGAGATATCGTCGGCAAGTACCAACCGGGACGGTTGGCCGTCTTTGTGGTCGACATTGGCGACACGTAGATTGAGCGTTCTGACTTGTCGTTCCGCGTCGATGAACTCGGTTTGCACCTGAGCCCGGTTGGTGCCATCGTGGGTCAGCAGATCCAGCAAGCTTTCTTTGTCACACCAGTCAATGGCGAGTTCACGGATGGGGGTTCCAACCGCGTCCGTCCTTGAAATGGAAAAGACTTCCTCGGCGACGGGATTCCATCGACCAATGCATCCGTTCGGGTTGATGCTGAATAAGACGCTTGAGATTGATTCAATCAAACGCTCGGCGTCTTCCTGCGCCGCTTGGATTTCATCGGCCTGCTGATCGACGCGTCGACTCAGGGAGTCCATGTGCCGTTGGGTTTGATCCAACAGCCTTCGTTTTTCCGACAGTGCGGTAGCGAGCTGGATGACTTCCAGATCATCAAACGGCTTTTTTAAGATCAGCAGTTGGTCCGATCGTCCCAGTTGTTGGACGATTGACTCCCAGCTGTGGTCGGTGTAGGCCGTGCAAATGACGACCTGCAATCTCGAGTCGACATTCCACAAGTTGCGAATGGTCTCCACACCGTCCCAGCCAGGTGGCATGCGCATATCCACGAATGCGATCGAGAAGAATTCTTGGCGGCTCGCCTTGTCTTTGACCATTTCATACGCGGCTTTGCCTTGGTCGGCGAATGTGAGCTCGAATGGGAGTTGCAATCGAGGCGACGTGTCGCTCGAGTTGCCGAACATGATCTCGTCCAAACCCATCAGTTCGGTGTGTTCACGTCCCGATGCCAGGATTTTGCGGAAGTCGCTATGAATCGCTGGGTTGTCGTCGACAATCAGTACTTCGCGTCGATCCGATGTCATTGTGGTTCTCCTGTCGGTTCTAATTTCTTGGAGTGACTTGCATCGCCGATCGCGGAGTCGATTGGAAGTCGTAAAACGAAGGTCGCGCCGCGGCGCTCACCGTCGCTCTGTGCGGTCAGTGATCCGCCGAGCTGGGTGGCCGCGTTGGCGCTGCTGTGCAGACCAAAACCGTGGCCGTATTTCTTGGTGGAGTGCCCGTGTTTGAAAATCTGATCGAGACGGTCTTTCGCGATACCAACTCCATTGTCTTCTACGGAGATCGAGAGACCGGTGATCATGTCGCCTTCCATTCGTTGTTCCACCGAGATCTTGATCCGCGGAACTTGGACACCGGAGTCAACCACGGAGTCCTTTGCGTTTTTGACAAGGTTCACCAAAATCATGATGGCTTTGTGCTTGTCGGTAGCAATGGACAAGTCGTCGGCGGGGGAGACAACGGTCAAGTCGATGTGGTGTCGCGCGATATCACCCTTCATCACGTTGACGGTGTCACCGATCAGATCGGCAACCCGGGTCTCCTGGATCACGCCTTTCGATTTGGCCATGGATTGTTGTGTCGCAACCACATCTTTGATCAAACTGATGCTGTTGACCATTTCCTGAAATTCCTTGTCAATCTGGCCCTGTTCTTTTTCAAAGGCTGTCGCCAACTGGGTGATGTAGCTGGGCAGGATTTTGCCACGCTGGTCGTTACGGACAAATTCGGGGAAGTCGTCGAGATTCTGGTTGACCAGTTCGGAAAGCCGCTGAAGGCGCGAGATTGATCCCCGTTGCAGTTGTTTCCGGATCACGCTGGCGGAGATGTTGACGCTGTTCAGGATGTTGCCAACGTTATGGAGAACGCCCGTCGCGACTTCTGCCATGCCCGCTTGTCGCGCAGCGGACTGCAGTTCGTCGGCGAGGATGGACCGTTCTAATTCTGCGTTCTTTCGTTCGGTGACATCGCGGGCGAACACGCAGCAGTACTGCAACCCGTTGTGCTCAACGGGAGAGGCGGAGACTTCCACGGGAATGTTTCGCCCTGACTTTGCGACGAGAGTCTCTTCGAACACATCCGCGACGCCGACTCGAAGGTTTTCGTTGTCATGGATTTGAGATTGAACGCCAGGTGTGACGTCGTCGATGGACATGTACAAGAACTCGTCTTGTTCATATTCCAGCAGTAGGGATGCCTTCAGATTGGCATCCACAATTCTGCCCTCTTCGTCCACGAGAAACATGGCGTCGCTGCAATAGTCGACCGCGTTGTCGAGCAGGCTGAGCTGCTGTTCACGCTGTTTCTTTTCGGTGATGTCCATTTCGATGGCAATGAACTTGGTGACCTCACCGTCGGGGTCCCGAATGGGGCGTACTTCACGACTAATCCAATAGGTTGAACCGGATTTGGAGTAGTTGACGATTTCGACATTGAATCCGAGTTTTTGCCGGTAGTGCGAATCCATGTAGTCGATGGTTTCTGAGGCGGTCTTCGGTCCTTCGAGGAATTCGCCGGTTGTCATCCCCATGGCTTCGTCAAGCTGGTATCCGGAGAGTCGAGTGAATCCATCGTTCACCCATTCGATGCGCCCTTCGCTGTCGGTGATCACGACGGCGTTGTCGGTGTAGCGTGCGACCAGTGCGAGGCGGTCGGCTTCCTCTTTCTGTTGATGCAGCTGTTTTTCCGCCCGGACTCGCTCCGTGATGTCTTGGTGTGAGATGACGACCACGCGCGAGTTGTCCCTTTGCAGGGGTGTCGCGTTGACCTGGTACCAACGATCGTGTTGGTCGTCTGGCGATTGAAATTCAGACCGATAGGAACCTTGTCCCGTTTCCAGGATCTGTTCAACGGCATCGGCAAGACGATGCGTGTCCCGATTTTCGTCAGGAGATCTTTGTCTGCACGCGGCCAGATAGTTGTCGGTGAAACTGTGTCCGTTCAGTTTTTTGACTTTTCTGTCAGTCCATTCAGCGTTCGTCTTGATAACGTTGCCAGAGCGATTCACGATGCAGATCTCAAGCGGCAGTGAGTCAAGAATGCTCTGCAGGAATTCCTTCGAAGACTTAAGTTCGCGAGTGCGAAGATTCACCCGGTCTTCGAGGGTGTCGCGGTCGTGGTGGAGTTCGACGGCCAAACGAGACAACTCGTAGATGTGGCGGCGGCTTTGAGTGATGCCCCAAAGTAAAAACGAGACTTCAAACAGCACCCAAGCGACATGTTCGAACGCCCGTAGCACGGAGACTGACATGACTCCGAACACCGATTCCGGCCACAGAACGCCGCGAAACATATGGTCGACAAAAACAATAATGACCGATGGCACATAAACCCATCTGTCTCGATAGAACGAGATGATTGCCAGTGATCCGAAGATGTGGAAATGAGCTTCGATTCGGCCTCCCATCAAGTGAATCAACAGTGACGCGAACAAGACTTGCGCCGATGCGACCACCATTCGCGTGAGTTGGGAGTGTTTCCGAGTGTGGATCATCCAGCAGGGAACGCTGACAATCATCCCCCCGAGGAAAATCGCCGTCCATAAATGGACATGGATCGAGCTCTCTTCGCCGCTCCAAGTCAATGGCGAAATGACGAACGCGCAACCAATACCAAAAATCCACTGAGCGAGCAGCAGCCAGAAAAACACACGATCGGTAAGACATTGCAGACTTCCGATCTCAGCATTGAACCTCCGCTGGATCTCGGCGTGGTGCTGTGTTTGCGAGCTGCCGCACCCCTCAGCCATGATCCGAGTCCATTGCGTGATTTTGGATGGGGCAACCGAAGACTCGGTGTGTGACTTGGCCGTCGCTGCGATGAAGAATGAGATTCGCAACTGCGTTGGATCCCGCGTTCATGCCTTCATGTCCGCGTGAAGCCGTGATGCCACCAAAAAATCGCGGGGACCCTTTCGGATCCCAGACGGCCAAGCAACCTGACGTGGTCATGCCCAAAGAAAGGGCTTGCACACCGCCCGGGTCACGCTGAATCTTCACGCCGGGGATGGACTTGAAACGCGCCAGTAATTGGGTGTCCGAGAAGGCAACCGAGTCCTCGGGCTCGAAAACGAGAATTTGACAATCGGTTTCCTTCCCCACGTGTCGCAGCAGACGCTCGAGTTCCGCGTAAGTGGCGTTGGTGCAAGCGCACTTGGGATGCACCGCCATGACCAACTGCCATTTGCCCGAGGCACTTTGCGGGGAGAGGTTCCGCAAGTCACCCGTGGGACCGCTTTCAAAACCATAGGCGAAGAGTGCAAGAAAACCTGCCGTCACGACTGCCAGCCAGACAATCACGATGGACAACAGTTGAATCCAGAGTTTGCGCTGCTCTTGCTCGCTCGGTTGATTTGACATAGCCGCTCCAGAAATAAATTCGGACACCAAGATTGGTGACGAACGATACGACGAGGCGGAGCGAAACCTTGATTTACCCCCCTCTGCTTAGGGCAATCCCTTGGGCCTTTCGTGTGTTGCGCGGGTGGCGACCGGAAATATCCGTTCTTTTGACGCCGATGGCGGTTGCCCCGCACTGACGCGGCCTGTTTTCAGCGATGCCCGGAGGTCGCAGGGGCGAGTCTGACTCGTCGGCGCCCCCTGCTTCGGCCGCTAAACTGGATGTGAAAGGACTGCTTCTTGTTGCCTCGTTGCCCCACGTAATCCCTGAATGTCATCGACCGAGATCAAGGTCAAAGGTGCTCGTGAGCACAACCTCCGGAACGTGAACCTCACGATTCCCCGTGGCGAGCTGGTTTGTTTTTCCGGAGTTTCCGGCAGTGGAAAATCTTCGCTGGCGTTCGATACGCTCTATGCGGAAGGCCAGCGTCGCTATGTCGAATCGTTGTCGAACTACGCTCGGCAATTTATGGGGCAGATGCCCAAGCCCGATGTGGATCTGGTCAGCGGACTGAGTCCCTCGATTTCGATCGCGCAGAAGTCGAGCGGCAACAACCCTCGCAGTACCGTGGGGACGATCACGGAGATTTACGATTTCCTGCGAGTGCTGTACGCCCGCGTCGGGGTGCCAAATTGTCCCACGTGTCACGTTCCGATTGCGGCGCAAACGAGTGACGCGATTGCTTCACGGGTTTTGGATCTCGATCCACAGCAAGATGTTTGGATTCTTGCGCCGTTGGCCCGCAATCAAAAGGGCGAGTTCCGCGACCTGTTTGAAGACCTGAGGAAGCAGGGGTTTACCCGCGCCCGGGTCGATAATGAAACGATTCGTTTGGTCCAGCCACCGTCACTGGATCGAAGTCACCGCCACGACATCGAAGTCGTCGTGGAGATGGTTTCCGGCAGTCGCGATGCAGCTGGAAAGCGTGATCGAGGCCGCGTCCAAGAAGCCGTGGAGCTGGCGCTGCGTCTCGGCGGGGGATCCATCATGGTGTCGCTTTCCTCACGCGGTGAACCGAGCGCCGGTGATGCGAAGGATGACATTCTTTATTCGTCGCGTTACTCGTGCGCATCATGTGGGGAGAGCTTTCGTGCACCGACGCCGCAGCTTTTTTCATTCAACAGTCCCCAGGGGATGTGCAACTCCTGTGACGGGCTCGGGCATCTTTACACGTTTGTGCCTTCGCGGATCATTCCCGACGAGAGTCTCTCGATCCGGCGTGGTGCCAACATCTTGCTCGGAAAGTGGATGGAGATCGGGCGATACCGTCGTCACATCTACAAGAGCTTCGGCGAAGCGATGGACGAGCATCTGGAACTCGAAAAGGGGACGATGCTGGGAAGCAAATGGAGTGACTTGCCCGAAGAGGCACGCGAGTGCTGGTTGTGGGGCACTGCCGTCGACTACTCCGTGACGTGGCGTGGGGGACGAAAGCAACGCAAATACACGGGTAGCTTCAGCGGCTTTGTTCCCGAGTTTCTCGAGCGTTATCGAACGACCAAGAACAAGATGCAGCTTCGGCATCTCGAAAAGTTCATGGACACGATCGATTGCGTTGACTGCGGCACACAACGGCTGAACCCACAGGCTCGCGCCGCGACGATCGAAACTTCGGTGGAGACGTTTACCGAGCAGCCGGCGCGGTCGCTTCCAGAATTATGCGAACTGTCGATCGAGGATCTCGCCACATTCTTTTCGGACATCAAGCTTGGCGCGACGGACGCGAAAATCGCCGCCGAGGCTCTCAAGGAAATTCGAACGCGGATCGGTTTTTTGCTCGGCGTGGGTTTGGACTATTTGACGCTCGGCCGGACCGCGCCGACATTGTCCGGCGGCGAGTCCCAACGTATTCGCCTGGCCGGGCAGATCGGCAGCGGTCTCGTCGGCGTGCTCTACATATTGGATGAACCCTCGATCGGTTTGCACGCCCGGGACAACGATCGTCTCATCGACACGCTCGTGCGACTGCGCGACGCTGGAAATACGTTGATCGTCGTGGAGCACGATGAAGACACGATGCGCGCGGCGGATCGCATTGTCGATTTCGGTCCGGGACCCGGTGTCCGAGGTGGCAAGATTGTCGGATCCGGGTCGGCTGCGGAACTCTGCGAATCGAAGAAGAGTGTGACGGGGCAGTTCTTGTCGGGCGCTCGTGAAATCGCCATCCCCGAAGCGTTGCGGCCGATCGACCCCGAACGGCAAATCACCATCCACGGCGCGCGGTTCCACAATCTAAAAAACGTCGATGCGTCGATTCCATTGGGAACGGTAACCTGCGTGACGGGAGTTTCGGGCAGCGGCAAGAGTTCTCTGATCGGGGGAATCCTCGAGCCCGCGCTGCGACGTGATCTCAATGGGGCCGAGTCGGAACCGGGCGAGCATGATTCAATCGCAGGTCTGGAACACTTGGACAAGACGATCGCCATCGATCAGTCACCGATCGGAAGAACGCCCCGCAGTAATCCGGCGACCTATGTGAAAGTCTTTGACGAGATTCGCAATCTGTTTGCGAAGCTTCCCGAAGCGAAAACGCGCGGCTACACCGCCAGTCGATTCAGTTTCAATGTCGATGGAGGACGATGTGCCGGATGCGATGGTAATGGTGCGACGCGTTTGGAAATGGATTTCTTGGCGGATATCTGGGTGACGTGCCCGGTCTGCCAAGGCAAGCGATACAACCGCGAAACGCTCTCCGTCAAATTCAAAGACGCTTCGATTGCGGACGTTTTGGAGATGGACATTGCCGATGCGCTCAAGCTGTTCAAGAACGTTCCAAAGATTGCGGAGAAACTGCAAACCCTCGTCGATGTTGGTTTGGAATACCTCAAGCTCGGCCAACCATCACCGACGCTGTCGGGCGGTGAGGCGCAGCGCATTAAGTTGTCCCGCGAGCTGAGCAAGCGTGAGACCGGCAGCACGCTCTATGTTTTGGATGAGCCCACGACCGGATTGCACTTCGCCGCACTTGAATTGCTTTTGAAAGTGATCCATGGCTTGGCCGATCGAGGCAACACGGTCGTGATCGTGGAACACAACATGGATGTGATCAAGACAGCCGACCACGTCATCGATCTCGGCCCCGAAGGCGGAGCCGGCGGTGGGGAAATCGTGGTTGCCGGGCGGCCGATCGAAGTTGCCAAGCACACCGAAAGTCACACCGGGGCCGCACTCGCTAAATCGATGAAGGTCAAACGACGCAAGTCGAAACGCACGGATCGCGTTCCCGTCACCGAGCTCGCTGCTCCTCCCGAAAGAGCGCGAACGCACGTCGTTGTCGAGTCCGCGTCGGAGCACAACCTCAAATCGGTTTCGGCGGAAATCCCACGCGACTCAATGACCGTCTTTTGTGGCCCCAGCGGTAGTGGCAAGAGCTCGCTCGCGATGGACACGATCTACGCCGAGGGCCAGCGGCGCTACGTCGAATCACTGTCTTCCTACGCAAGGCAGTTCATCGGTCAAGTTCAAAAGCCGAAGGTCGAACGCATCGAAGGACTTTCGCCCGCCGTGGCGCTGGAGCAAAAGAATCTTGGGCACTCGCCACGAAGTACGGTCGGAACCGTTACCGAAGTGTTCGATTACCTCCGGATTTTGATGGCGCGTTTGGGCACAAGGTACTGTCCCGATTGCGAGATCGAAGTCGGGACACAAACGCCCGATGAGATTACCGACAAAGTCATGTCGCTCGGCGAAGGCACTCGCGCACTGTTGCTCGCGCCCATCGAAGTTGCCGCGGGTGAGGCGTCGCAGGATACCTGGCAGTCCCTGCGCAGCCAGGGCTATCAGCGAGTCCGAATCGACGGTGTGACGTTTGAACTCGATGAGGCACCGTCGCTGGATCCGCGACGAAAGCAGTCGGTGCAGGTGTTGGTCGATCGTTTGGCAGTGCGTGAGGATGAGCGTTCTCGGATCAGCGACAGTGTGGAGCAAGGTTTGTCGTTAGGTGTCGGAGTGGTTCAGTTGGCGATTGCCGATACGGAGCGCGAGGAAAAGCACTGGGAGACGATCACTCACAGCCAGCACCTCGTTTGCGGGAAGTGTGGGCGGTCTTTTCCCACGTTGACGCCGCACCACTTCTCATTCAACAGTTCCGTCGGCTGGTGTCAGCAGTGCGAGGGACTTGGTATCCAAACGGGGACCAATCCTGCGGCACTGATCGATTCCCCCAAGATGAGTCTCCAAGAAGGAGCGTCGCTACTTTGGCCGGATGTTTCGCAGGACGTTTCGATTTGGATGTTGCGTGCTTTACAGCGCGAGACGGGAATCCCGGCGGACGTGCCGTTCATCGATTTGACCGCCAGTCAACGCCGGATGCTCTTTCACGGATTCGGTGAGCGTTGGATCGAAGTTCGGGGCAGTGATGCGAAGCCGAAGTCCAAATCGACGACGCGTTTGTTCCGTTACCAATTCAAGGGGTTTTATCCCGCGCTCGAGGCCGCGTCGCGTCTGACGCCCGGTCTGCGCGGGCGTTTGGAGCAGTTCGTCGCCGAAATCGATTGCAGTGCCTGCCACGGATCCCGCTTGCGAGAAGAAGCTGCCGCGTGTCGTTTTCGCGAGATGACGATTGCCGACATGGTTCACATGCCACTGGACCGGTTGGAGCCAAGAATACGATCGTGGAAACTGGATCGACGCGAGAAAAAAATCGCCGGTGAGTTGATGAGCGAGGTTCTCTCTCGGCTGCGATTCTTGTTGGATGTCGGATTGAACTATCTGACGCTGCATCGCGGTGCAGCCACGCTTTCGGGAGGCGAAGCACAACGCATTCGGTTGGCGGCACAACTGGGCAGCGGGCTCTGTGGCGTGCTGTACGTGTTGGATGAGCCGACGATTGGTTTGCATCCTCGCGACAATTTGAGATTGATTTCCGCGCTGCATCGATTGCGTGATCTCGGGAATACCCTGTTGGTCGTCGAGCACGATCGCGACGTCATCGCGGGAAGTGACTACTTGTGCGACTTTGGTCCGCGGGCCGGCAGGCACGGTGGACGCATCGTCGCGTCCGGTGGTCCCGGGAATGTCGCGCCGTTCGAGCAGTCCGTGACGGCGGGATATTTAAATCGGTCAAAGTCGATCGCGGTCCCAGAAGTTCGCCGTCCGGTGAGAACATCGACCGGGGAACCCATGACGGAATCCCTGCGGCTCTTTGGTGCCAGTGAGCACAACCTCCAAAACGTGGACCTGACGATTCCGTTGGGGGTCTTTACGGCAATCACGGGTCCCAGCGGGAGTGGCAAGAGTACTCTGGTCGAAGGAACGCTCTATCCCATTTTGGCAAAGCGTCTGCATCGCTCGTCGATCAAACCGGGAAGGCATGACAAGTTGGAAGGCTTGCGTCACGTCGACAAGGTCATCCGCGTGGACCAGTCACCGATCGGGAACTCGCCCAGTAGCAACCCGGCGACGTACACGGGGGTGTTTGATCTGATCCGCAACGAATTCGCCTCCTTGCCGGAGGCGGCGGAACGGAAATACCTGCCGCGCACCTTCAGTTTCAATGTTTCCGGTGGCCGTTGTGAGACTTGCGAGGGGAGTGGCCAACGTCGGATTGAAATGCACTTCTTGCCCGACGTTTGGGTGCCATGCGAGGAATGCGGTGGCAAGCGATACAACGATGACGTCTTGCAAGTCAAGTACCACGGCAAGTCGATCTCGGATGTCCTTTCGATGCCGATTGGAGAGGCTGCGGAGTTGTTTTCTAGCGAGCCACGCATTCTGCGAATCCTGCAAACGCTCTGTGACGTTGGACTGGACTACATCACTTTGGGACAGTCCGCGCCGACCCTGTCCGGCGGGGAAGCGCAGCGGGTCAAACTCGCATCCGAACTTGCACGCCCGGGGACCGGATCAACGCTCTACCTGTTGGATGAGCCAACGACGGGCCTGCACTTTGATGACATTGCGAAGTTGCTGGATGTGATTCAGCGATTGGTGGAACTGGGAAACACGTGTGTGGTGATTGAACACAACCTGGACGTCATCAAGTGCGCGGACTGGGTGATCGATATGGGCCCCGGCGCTGGTATCGACGGCGGAAGAATCGTTTTCGAGGGAACTCCCGATGAACTGGCCGAAACGGCAGTCCAAGGATCATCGTCTTGCGAGTCGTTGACGGCGCCGTTTCTCGCGGAAGCGTTGGGATACGAACTCAAGAAGAAACGAACGGGGAAGCGAAAGACGGATTTCAGGCAAGGACCGAAGACGAAACGTGTCTCCAAGGCGGCTGCAGAGGACAAGACCAACGCAGTCGCATTCGACGAACCGGTTGAGCCTGTCAAAAGTGAGCCTGACCGGAGTGAGCCTGTCGCGGAGACGCGAGTCGATGGCACCGGGAAGGACTCGGTGTGGCAGGCACTCGGGCGGAAATGGCATTCGATGCCCAAGGGTTTCGAAGACGGTGCCAAGCCGAAGTGGCCGATCAACTTGCCGGATCGCCTCTTCGATCAGATCGAGAAAATCGCGGGCGACGAATGCTTGAAGATGGCGGCGTCGGATCGTGTCGATGTGGTCGCCGAGTCTGGAGACGTTTGCTTTTCAATCCGCACCCGCGACTTGGACGCCGTCCGAATCGTCGCGCCAACCGCCGTCGATTCCGAGGAGGCGAGCGAGTTCGATAAGGCGAAGATACGCGTCGATTCTGGGAAAGACGAAACGACGCTCGCGATCACGTTGTTGGGGCAAGCAAACAAGCCCGCACTGAAACGCTTCTTCAAGCGAACGTTGATCAACCCTTCGCGTGATGATTCCTGATCTCCAACCCTTCGTGTCCGTCTTGACGCAAGCTGTTTCGAGACAGGGTGCGGAATCGGATTGGATCCGCTGGGTCACAAACCAGGTGGACGAAATTCAAATTCGTCAGGCGATCATCGAGTCAGCACGATTGCAATCGAAGGCCGTTCGCCAATTCGGCCCGGGCATCTGGTGGTGCTCCGAGAGGGCACTGATGCAGTCCACGCATTACCGCGTCGCGGAACTGAAGGCGACGTGGATGGGTGACACAGTGGTTTACGACCTCTGTTCTGGATTGGGTGGTGATGCGATGGCCGTTGCCCGGCGATGCACCGAACTCATCCTGGTCGATCGTGATCCATTCATGGTTGCGATGGCGATGGCAAATTGTGATGCCGCAACTGATCGAGACGTGGTGGTCCAGGTCAGCTGCGACGATGTCGAATCGGTAAACATTCCGGCAGACGCCATGGTCCATCTTGATCCTGATCGCCGCGCAACGGGCTCAACGGGGAGTCGCACTTCGCGACCCGAGTTTTACTCTCCCAATTGGCAGACCGCTGAGCGACTGATTGCATCGGTTCGTGGTGGGCTGGTGAAAGTGGCCCCCGCTGCCACGCTGCCGATCGATCCGAGTCGCCGTCACGTTTGGATTTCACATGGGGGATCCGTGCGTGAGCAAACCATTGTTTTCGGAGAGGCAATCGCGAGCTGCGAGCAGTCGCTTGGTTGTCAGTTGTCCGTTGATCACAAGGCGGCCTTCGTCGTCGGGAAAGACGCTGTCGCGACGTTTACAGGTGCTCCAGGGCTCAGCTGCCGGGTGTCCGAGCAACCTCAGACCTGGATGGTTGACCCGGATCCTGCAATCCGGGCGGCCGGGCTAACGGCTGCCTACGCCGAACGGTTTCAACTGGAATCACTCGGTGGACCCGCGGGATTTCTGACGGGCGGCTCCTTTACCACAAGTGACTTGGCGATTGCCGAGCCCGTGTTGTGGTCCGGCTCGTTTGATGACCGAAAACTCCGCCGAGCGATGCGGGAACACAATGTCTATCCGAAGCGTGTGAAGACTCGGGGTGTTACCGCAGATCCGAATCAGCTTGAAAAAAGATACCGCAAATGCGGCGAAGCTCCCGTAACGCTGTGGATCGGAAAGACCGGGCGGCGACACTATGCGGCGATCAGTCAGACGCAGTCGCTTTGAGACGCTCCCCCAACGTAGCAGGCTTCCTATTGTGGGATCGTTGCTAGAATGTCGGGGTAGGTTCTCCACTCCTTGTTCGGATAGGTTTCCAAAATGTTTACCACACCCCGACGGTTCACTGTGTTTTTTGGTTTAACGCTCGTGTGCTTGGCAACGGCGAACGCTCAAGAGTCTGTGGGCGAGAAGGAACCGGTGAGCGCCGAACAGGGAGGGTGGATCACGCTGACCGATCGTTGGGAGCCGGCGTTATTCGGTGGCGAAGGCGAAGTGACCGTGGAAAAGGGTGTGATCACCATGTTGTACGGCGACCCGATCACGGGAGTCTCTTGGACGGGACCGTTTGAGGACACCACCAAGCCCAAGAAGCAGCTGGTGCGTGAGAAGTTGAGCCGTGAGTCCGCGTTCGGACCGTCGGCTCAGCTGAACATGGAGGGTGTCAAAGACACGAAGAAGGAAAACGCGTTGCCGCGAGACAACTATGAAGTCCGCTGGGAATGCCGCCGCGACGATGGCTACGATTTTTTATGTGCGTTTACTTTCCCGATCGCCGATCAATCCGCCAGCCTCGTGATGGGCGGATGGGGCGGTGGCACCACCGGTATCAGCAGCATCGATGGAAACGATGCCAGTAGCAATGAAACCACGACCTTTCGAGCATTCGAAAACGACCGTTGGTACAAGGCACGCGTCCGTGTCGAGTCCGAGAAGATCACGGTGTGGATCGATGGTGAAAAGCTGTTCGACCACCCGCGAAAGGGCCACACGTTTGACATTCGAGGCGAGATGGATCCCTGCAAACCCATGGGGATTGCGAACTTCCAATGCGACTCTCGCGTGCGTCAGGTGCAGGTGCGACGGCTAAACAAAAAGGCGGTCTTGAGATGATCGAGCCGCCTTCGATTTCGCAAGCTGCGATCGACGAGCACTTTATGGGCCGAGCGTTGGAAATGGCGTTCCAGGCCCGCGATGCGGACGAAGTTCCCGTCGGCGCCGTGATCGTCAAACGGCATCAAGTCATCGGCGCGGCCAGCAACGGCCGGGAGATGTTGAAAGACCCGACTGCGCACGCGGAGATGATTGCGATCACGCAGGCCGCGTCAGCGATCGGGGACTGGCGACTGGAGGAATGCACGCTTTATGTGACACTGGAGCCGTGCCCGATGTGTGCGGGTGCGATTCTGCAATCTCGGGTCCCACGGGTCGTTTTTGGGGCGTCCGATCCCAAGGCGGGCGCCGCGGTGAGTCTTTTTCGCCTGCTCGATGACCCCCGAATGAACCACCGCTGCGAGATTCTACCGGGCGTGATGGCGGATCCTTGTGGTGCCGTGCTGACGGAGTTTTTTGCCGGAAAACGGGCTTTGGGCAAGAAATGACCGTGCCAGAGGCCGTTGTCAAAGTTTGCCGGTTCTCAAGATTCTGTGACTTTTGAGCCTTCTGGCGGTAATCAAGCTAAGCCCTGGCGACCGTCGTGTCCGATAAGACCGTCACAACCAAATCCTTGCGTCAAGAGCAATGCGATTTGGAATTTTGCACCTTGGCGATTCATGCGTGCAAACGCATGGGGGCCGCCCGTTAGAACCGCGATCGGTTTTGGCGGCCGATACGGACGACTACATTAAGACGGTGGAACAGCGATGTCGGTACGGAAGCTGACGGCTAGAATTTGTGGATGTGTGGTACTGCTCTGTGGGATGGCGACAGCCAATGCACAGGAGCACGTGCCCGTTGCCGATCCGTTTGAGTTCGACCCCGACTTTCGTTGGTTCGAACCCATTTACGATGCGGATTTGGCGGACATGAAACCAAAGAAGCGTGCCAACTACGGTTGGTTCGCGACTTATGACCGCCTGAACCTTTACGGTTCACGGCCTGAATTGTTTGATAGCGGCCAAAAGCTGCCGGAAGGTATGGATAGCGGCTGGGGGCATCGTTACGAACTGGGCTTTATGTTGCCCGATTCGGACAGCGGTTGGCTTTTCAGCTGGGTCCACAACGGCGTGGGCGAGTTTGAGGGGTTCCGCCGTGAGCGGGGCAACCGGATCAACACCAACGAAATCGGTGGAGGAGCGACGAACCCAGCTCCCCCGTTCGGATTCGAGGCGATTCCGGGTGGCAGCAACAACAACGGTTTCAACTATCGATTCGTCGACGTTCAAGACACGCTGAATGTAATTGACTTCGATAGTTACGAGCTGACCAAGAAATGGCGACTCGAACCGTACCATTACGGCGGTATTCTGGAGCCGATGGTCGGAGTTCGATGGTTTCGTATCAACG
>JBCBOO010000019.1:0-42072 GCA_039821235.1 Planctomycetota bacterium | reverse complement strand
CGATGTCCTCAAGAACCAGGGCGAGGGCGGTGGCCATCAAAACCCGATAGGCAACGACGCCCACCAAAAGAAGGCCAAATGCACCCGCAAGAGCAAAGAGTGAAAGACGAATCTTTTTGTTGCGATTCAAGTTTCGCACCGAGAGGGTTTCAGTCGGATAACCATTTCATTCCCCGATTGCGTTGGGGGAACAAGTGGGTGGGGTTGTTTTGTTGGGTTTGGTGGTGAGAACAAGTCCGTTTGAACCGGTTTCTTGGGCTTGTTCTGACACCTGTTCTCAGAACACGTCACTTGTTCTCGGAATAGGTGACTTGTTCTCTGGAACGGCAGCTTCGCAGATGAGGATTGGTCTTTCAAGGATTTTTGCTGGCAAATTTGTGCCGAATCGATTTTGCGAATTTTGTAGATTCGGTCCTTGATCGGCTTTTCTCGATCGCTAGATTCGAAAGTGTTAACGTTTTGCGATTGCACGGAGCTCGCGTCGAAGTCTTGATGGTCCACACATCATTTTGTGGTAGTCGAGGCAACTTGGAAGAACGGGAAGTTCGATGTCGGCCGATGCGCAACGATACTCCAAGCGGAGTAGCCGAGAGCAGTCTCTCAAGTGGGCGTGGATCTGGTTTCGAAAACTGGCCGCCCATCACAGCTGGTCGGCCGACGCCGCCACGACGTTCACGGCCGAAGACGTCATTCACTTCCTGCGCGAGCGACGTGACCAAGGGACTCCCGCTTGGAAACGGCTGCGGATCATTCAGGGCCTGCGTCTTTTTCGCGCACACGTCCAGCAGAAAGACTCCGACGACCTGCTGCCGCTGGAGAGAACCATGCGGGACATCGTTCGTACCGAGCAGATGCGAAAAGTCGGCGGCCCGGCGATCGAAGAATCCCATCGCCCGATCCCTTCGAATGAACCCGACGCGATCCAGAAGTTCCGCAAATCGATGCGGGCAACGGGATTGTCACTGGGGACGGAGAAGGCCTACGTCAAGAAGCTGAAGGCGTTCATGTCGGAACGCAATCTCCGTTGCTTGACCGATTTCGATTCCATCACTGAACGGGATGTCGAAGACCATCTGTCGAACTTGGCGGTCGACGGCAACGTGGCTGCGAGCACACAGAATCAGGCCTTTCACGCGTTGCTGAAGTTCTTCACGTTGGTGCTGCGGCGCGACTTGGGGCGGATCGAAGCGATTCGCGCGACCGGTGGATCGTATGTTCCGACGGTACTGGATCAGCACGAAGTGACGAGCGTGCTTGCTGGACTGCGTGGCGTTTACGCTGCGATCGGATTGCTGCTTTACGGATGCGGGATGCGGATCAGCGAAGCGATGCGTTTACGCGTGAAGGATCTGGATTTTGCGAATCGGCAAATTGAAATCCGTGACTCAAAGTTCAACGGAAGTCGTCTCGTGCCGATGCCCGAGCGGTTGGTGGCGTTGAGAAGTTGGTGTTGGGAGATGTTGGGGGGAGAACGCCTGCGGCGCAGGCGGCGACTTTGGGTAGGTCGTTGGTGTGGGTTTAAGTTTGCGTTGAAGTTGAAGTTGTTTGTGTTCGGACTTTTACTTCCACTTGTACTTTTATTTCAACTTGGTTGAGGCGGGGAGCGTTTTCGGAGCCTGGGAAACGCGGCTAGCGTTGGGGCTTGCGTGATGCTGGGGGGAGAACGCCTGCGGAGCAGGCGGCGACTTTGGGGAGGTCGTTGGTGTGGGTTTGGGTCGTTTGTGTTCGAGCTTTTACTTCCACTTGATTGAGGCGGGAGATGTTTGCGGAGCTTGCGGTGAGTTTGGGCTCGGGTGGATCAGGATTGGAGACGAATGCGTCTTCCGTTAACTCAGAAACTGCAAGAGATTGAGCGATGTGAGTTGCGCGGTGACGGCGTAGGTGTACTGCAGCAGGTTTTGTGAGTTCGTCAGTTGCACGACGGCTTCGGGAAAGTCGGTCGCCTGGATATCGCTCAGCCTTGTTTCCACCGAAAGCATCAGATCATCGACCCGTTCTTCCATCGTTTGCATGGTACGAAGCGAGGTCGCTTGTTGCCCCATCATGTCAAACAACTTGCTCGCAGCATTGTCCAGCTCGTTGTAGCGTCGACTCAGTGCGGCACCATATTCGGTCGTTGTGAAGTCACGCTCGTTTCGTAAATCATCCGCGGTGGCTTTGAGAACCTGGAAGAGGTTCGACGTGCCCGGAAATTCGAGCGAGTCGTCGCCAGTTTGGCGAACCTCGCTGGAGTCGATCGAGACGAACCTCCCGGAGACCGAATCGACCACCTGTTGACTGGTGCTGAAATCGATGGGCAACGTGCTTGCTCCGCCATCGATGCTGAGCGTACCCGTCGCGGTGATGTCGACCGTTCCATTGAAACCAGCCGTGATGGCAGTGGTGTCCAAGAAAACGACTCGGCCATCTCGGTCCGTCACCTCCAGATTCGTATCACCCGAGGTGAACGTCACTTCGGGGCCACCATTGAGAGAAACGGTCCCGGACGCGCCGGTACCTGACGTGTCATTGATCTGAAGCTGATTCGATCCAGTGGGTCCGAGGATCGTATCATTTCCGATCGAATTGACGCCGACTTGCACTCCCGAGCCAGCTGCGTAGCTGGTGCCGGTGTGGCGAACCTGTAATGTCGCTCGCCCGACAACCGTGTCGGTCGCACTGGTGATGCGACTGCCCGTGCCTCCGACCAAGACGCTGCTTTCGCGCCCGGTGGCCCCGAAGACTTCCAATCCGGTGTAGTAGGTATCGATCGAGATCGAATCCCCCACATGGGATTGACTCCGTTGACTGGTGCCGAGGTAGGCGACTTCCAAGACACCATTCTCTTGACGTGACTTTGCGAACTCAAACGGCGGTTGGTCCGAGCGCGTCCCTCCGAAGAGATAGTTGCCATTGAACTGCGCCAGTCCGATCGACTCGGCTTGTTTCAAGAGCGCGTCGATCTCCGTCGCAATTGCTTCCCGTTCATCCAAGTCAAAGGCTTGAATGCCCTGTTGAACGAGGCCCTTTGCGATCGTCACCAACTCACTTGCATCTTGAAGTTGCGAAACGCTCGCATTCAAAGTTGCCGTCGTCAAATCCAGGACGCCTTTGTCAGCCTCCAGTTGCGTGAACCGGGTCTCGAGCGAACGCACCTGCCGGTATTCGATCGGCTGCTCCGACGGGAGCTCGAAACGAATTCCAGAACTGATCTGCCGCTGCGCACGCGCGAGCGCCGAACCATGAATCGAATTGAAATGGATCGCGTTGCGAGCGAAGATTTGCGAAGTAACTCGTGAGGCCATGGCCACTGTCTCAGATAATGTTTAACAATTCGGTAAGCAATTCGTCCGTCACTTGAATCACGCGTGCGGCGGCTTCATAGGCCTTCTGATATTCCTGCAGATAAACCAGCTCTTCGTTGAGGTCGACGCCCGACTTTCCACTCCGTTCCTGTTCCAATCGGAGCCTGACGTTTGTCAACGTGTCGTTGAGTGCGAGGTTGGTATTGATCTCAAAGCCGATCGACGTGCCGAGTTCGCTGGTGAACTGCGAAAACGTCTGCCCACCCGGCATGGTGGACGCTTCTCCGACGGCGATGAAACGCGAGAGGTTGGTTGCATCGGATGGGGCTCCCGTTCGTCCGGTCGCGATCCGATTCGGATCATCAATAATGGACTCGTCGACGGCGATCGTGTCGGCGGAATTTCCCGTAAAGAATCCCGCCAGTCCGAGTGACCCCAGTAGCCCTGTCTCGTCAGGTGTTTCGATCGCTGGCGTGGTAAAGGAATCCCCGGCAATCAACGTCCCGGATTCAAACGTCATTTGAATCCCATTGGCAAGTTCAACTTCCGATCCGACTTCGTAGCCATCGCCGACGTTGACTCGATTCAACAGCACGCCATCTTCGTCGTAGACTTCGGCGAAGAGGTTGGCCGCAGAACCGACTTGGCCACTGCCTGAGATCCGGACCTCATATTCGTTGTTACTTTCACCGGTATAGAACCCGGACAGTGACGCGACGCTGGTGCCGGTGACGCCGGCTTGGTCGGGAAGCGAGTCGAATCCGCCGGCAAAATCAAATTGGACACCGGGCGCGGCCGCAATTTGCAGCTCGTTGGTGCCCGCGCGAACTGAAGCGTTCAAATCGGGAATTGCGTTGAGGCGTGCCGCGATGTCGTCCAGTGAATCCGTGGCGGGATTGATGCTGATCGTCTCGACCGTGCGGTCGCCGTTGGCGTCGGTCAGCGTCACCGAGAAGTCACCGGCCGTCAACGGTGCGTTGGGAAGTGCCTGGGCGAGTGGAATCGAGGAATCGTCCACCGATTGTGTTCCGACCAAATTCTGGAACGAACCCGCCGTACTAATACCGGTGGCGTGAACTTGGTTGACCTGATGAATCACGGAACTCGCGAGTTCGTTCAGGCTTGCTTCGTATTCTGGAATGAGACGGTTGTAAGCGTCGACCAACGCGGACAGACGTCCCGTATCCGTCGGTAGCGCGGCATCACTGTCATCGAGGATGATCTCGAGTTGGTCGCCGTTCTCCCGCACGCTCAAGGCGTTGGGTTGGTTACCCTGTTGAATCGAGTGGTTGGAGATCGTGATGTTGATGTCGCCGTTGAAGCTCTCGTTGCGAGCGATCCCGTAGATACTGGCGATCTCATTGATCAGCGAATCGCGTTTATCCAACTCGACGTTGTGATCGAAACCCTGCGCGGCATGACTGGAGATCTGCGTGCTGACCGCGCTCAATTCCAACATGTTTTGGTTGAATTGCTCCAACTCATGTCCGATCTGCGTTCGAATGCTACGCCGGAGATTGTCGAGTTCCCCCGTTACATCCCGAAGCGCGCCGGCGAATTGGCTGCCCGCTTCAATCAGTGCGGTGCGACGTGCCGGTTCATTCGGCGAAGCACTCAGGCTGGTGAATTCGGCAAAGTATTCATCCAGCTGTTTCCCGATAGCATTGTCGCCGATCAGCAAAGCCGCTTCGACTTGACGCTGAATCGTCAGCGTTTGTTCGACTTGGTTCGTATCGGCAATGGCTTTTGTCAGCGACTGTTCCGTCACCTGGTCTCGCATGCGATCAATGCGAGCGACACGAACGCCGCTGCCGATGCGATACCCGCCCAATTGATTCGGCAACTTGGATTGCTGAATCACTCTCCGGCGGTGATAACCATCGGTATTCGCATTGGCGATATTGTTGGAGACTGACTGAAGTGCAAATTGATTGGTGCGAAGAGCGGACAGCCCGATTTCAAAGTTCGGCATCGTTAGCAGTTCCTTCCGAAGAGAGTTTCCGGCTGTGGAGAAAACGCTTGACCGTCAGCGCTGTAAGACGCGTTTTCGGTCGCTTGCTCCTCCGATTCCAGGACCCCCATCAAGTAACGGCGATGGAAATCCATGGAGTAGTAGACGAGTACTTGGTTGCTGGCCAGCGTGGCCTGTGCGTCGGCCAGTTCGGCGCGAACCTGAGCGCGACGCTGTTCAAGACGATCGCGAAACGTCGCCGGCAGTTGTCGACTGAGCCGCGAAAACGTCAGCATTGCGTCTGCCTTTTCGCCGCACTCGAATTGCTCGCTCAAGTCTTGCCTGGCACGCCTCGTGACGGCACCTTGCTCTCGCAGCCGGTTGAGGTGGGGTTCCAGCTCCAACAGATCTGTTTCCGAAGGGCCTTGGATGCCGGAGCGCTTGAGAACGGCGGCCATGGCCTCATTGACTTCCTGCACAGCGTTCACAACCGCTTGTTCGATATCTAAATGTGCATCCAAGCACTCGACGAGTGGTTCGGTGGAAGAGGTGTTCATCGTGAGTCCCTCGGGTGAATGAAAATACAGTTAGCGCGTGGAATGCCGTGAACCACTTGGCAACGGAGGTGATCGAACGGGTTCAGGATGACTTGCCCGAATGGAATGGATTTTCCATTGGAAATCCGATTGGAGTGCGATGACGTTTCCGTTTGCGCGATTGGAATCAATCATTCGCAATGAAACGAGCCACCCTCATGCCTTGACGGAAACTTTGCCCAAGGGTTCGCCCTCAGGGTTGTCACCGTCACTGAGATCACCCGTCTGCTGTTCTTGGTATCGGTTCGCAGCGTGGGTGGAAGCGTACTGCGTTTCGATCATGTCACCGATTCCCAGCGGGCTGTTTTCGGACAGATGTTTTCCGATGTACATGTCGAACATTCCACCAAACGAGTCACTCGATTCACTCCCGAAAAAGCCCTCATCGAGTGTTTGACGAAGCTCTTTGAGCAATAAGGAGAGAAACACACTTTCGAATTCCGACCCCAGTTCCGACATATCCTCCGGCAAGTCGGTTGCTTGTTTGGAAGCCGATTGAATTGAACCCGGACGTTCCGCCAGCAACTGAGCTTGCGAAATCGATGTGCCGACCATCGATGCGGAGAGGCCTGGTGGAAGTTGGCTAGAAATGTGATCCATCACGGACTTGATCCTATTCAATCACGAGTTCAGCTTCGAGCGCGCCCTGCCTTCGGAGCGACGACATAATGGTGATCAATGTATTCGGATTCACGGCAAGCGCATTGAGCGCATTGGCAAGGTCACCGACGGTCATCCCACCGGGCAGCACGTTGTAACGCCCACCACTCGCCATCAGGTCAATGTTTGTCCGTGGCACGACGACCGTCTCACCTCCCGCCAGTGGATTGGGTTGCGAAACGGCGGGGTTTTCGGTGGTTGCGATCACGATGTTCTCACTGGCGAACAGCACCGGCGAGATTTTCACTTGCTGTCCAAAGACCACCACGCCTGTCTTTTGATTGATGACAACACGTGCGGGCTGGTCCGGTTGGACGCGCAAGTTCCCGATGATCGAAATGAACCCCGGTACCTTGTCACGAAACGAATCGGGAATTCGAATGCGAACCGCCGACGAGTCCAATGCGGCTGCGCAGTTCGGGAACGTCCGATTGAGCGCGTTCTCGATTTCAGTCACCGTTGCATACGATTTGTTGCGCAGGATCAAGTGCATCATGCCGTTGTTGTCGATGACGCCGCCGCAGTCGACCGCGCGTTCGACGATTGCCTCGCAGACGCCCACCGTCGGATGGTTGATCTGGACATTCGCGGCGTCTCCACCGGCGGCCAAGCCGCCACCGATGATAGACCCTTGCGCGATTGCATAGATCTCATCATCCAATCCTCGCAGGGGCGTTTGATGCAGCGTCCCGCCACGCAGACTGGTTGCGTTGTCGGCCACCGAGACCGTCACAAGGATCGTCTCACCCGGTCTGGCAAACGCCGGGATCTTTCCGGACACCAAGACGGAGGACATATTCGTCGTGTCCACCTGCTCGACACTGAGACCGCTTCGCAGGTAGTAATTGGCTGCCATCGCGATCGTTTGCTGGCTGGTTCCACCCGTTCCACTGAGACCGAACACGAGTCCTTGGCCGGAAACGTGATTGACGCGTTCGCCTTGAACGGACGCAATGTCCTTGATGCGAACCGTGCTGTCGAATCGCGGCATCGGACTCGCAGCGGTCGCGGGCAGTGTTGCTGCCGGCAGTGTTGCTGCCGGCAGTGAATTTGGGGGCAATGTGGTCGCGGCGGGCGGGACTGCGGGCGGGTTCACCGTGACATTGCCGTTGGCCGGCAAGGGAGGTTGGCCGTACACGCTCCAGGAACTCATGCCGAAGACAACCAGGACGGTCAGCATTATCAGTCGCCGCGCGTGTTTGCCGCGGGCTCGTTCAGCTCGACTGGATCCAATCGTTTGACGTGTCATGAGTGCTATCGAGAGATGCATTGCCGGTTCGATGAGTTTGTAAGGGGACACGCTCAAAACGGCCAGATTCGATTGAACCGGCGGCTGAGCCAACCCTGCTTGGTGAAAGCCTGCTCGGCCCCCTTCGCTTCGATCGCCAGTCGCAGATCGGCCACCAGGTGGGATGGCACACCGTTTCCTGGGAGAATGTCGTATTGCCGCACGATCCCGGTGAGAGTCAATTGACGTGTGTCATTCTGGACGGATACGGTTCGTGTCCCTCGGATGACCAAGTTCCCGTTGGGAAGCACGTCGACAACTGTGACGCTAAATCGGTCCGTGATTGCGCGTTGGCTGCGAAACTCGGCATCGCCTTGGAATCCACGTTGGTGGCTTGTGTTCGTTCCCAAGAGAACATCCGTCGCAACGTCACCGAGAGCACCGCTGACGGCGTAATTCAATCCCTGTGTGGACGCAGATTGCCCTTGCTTGTCCATGCTGCGTTCGTCGCGATTCTCAACATCGGAGCTTTCCATGATCAACACCGACAGCGTGTCACCACGTTCCCGCGCCGCGTAGTCACGGTACTGGTCGATTTGATTGCGGCTGCGGCGTTCAAAGAGGCTTTGCGCCGAAACATCGGTTGCAGGCAGCATGGCCATCAAACAGGCAAACAGTGTCAGACCGAGAATCCGTTCTCGGTAGATTTGTGGTTTCATCGCGTCATCCTCGCGGGATTAGGAAGCGTCGCCAAATTGGGTCCGACGACGGAAGCATTGATGCGTCGGTTGGAATTGGGGTTGAGGACTTCGATGGTGTCACCGATCGCCCCCGACTCCATCGCTTTTGCATTTTTCAGTCGGATTTCACCGCCTCCGATCTTCATTACGACATCGATCAAATCGTTTCGACGGACGGCGATTTGCGACTGCGCGGTAATGGTTTTCAACTGATTGGCCAGCAGCACCGAATTCGCGGGAACGGTTCGCGAGACCACTCGGCCAATGATGGCATCGGGGTTGGCGTACTCCGTTCTTCCGTCGAGTGCGCGGTCGAGGATTCGAATCATTGATGCATCGACCGTCGCGCCCCGAGGAATCGGAGTCGTCGCGACCGCGACACGGGTCACGTAGCGGATCGTCACATCCAGCGGGACCGTGATGGGAGCGCGACCACTGCGTTCGAGTCGAACCGAGAGTCGCTTGCGTCCCGTGGGGAGCTCCGTCATCGGTGGCAACCGAATCTCATACTGCTTGTCCGAGAACAGCGTTTGCATTCCAAGCCATTGATTCTCCGATTCGATCGTCACCAACACCTGCTTTGCCGGGACAGCAAATTGCGCGGCGAGGGTTTCGCTGATCTTCTCCGTGAGTCGTTCGCGAATACGAAGCGGACTGGTGCGTGTGACTTGCGACTGACGTGCACCGAGCGTCTGGAATTCGGAACGTTTGAAACCGGCCAGCAGCAATCGAGTCGCCAGCTGATTCGATGTCACGATGCATTGATCGTTGCGATCGAACGATTCCAAGTCCAGCCTCGCCATGACTCCGCGCACTCGGGCGTCGCCACCCGAAAGTTCGGCGACGTCTTCGATTCGAACGGCGGACGTGCTGACCGTCGCACTGGAACGCAACTGAATGACGACTTGCGCTTGCGTGAATTCGCAAGTCATCATCAAGAGCAGCCATGCAACCAGGAGATTTCGTGAGGAAGTCATCTTATCGAACCAGGTCACTTGCGGAGGACAGCATTTCATCACCGGCGCGAATGGCCCGGGAGTTAATTTCGTAGGCGCGTTGTGCGGTGATCAGTGAAACCAGTTCGGAAACGACTTCGACGTTGGAGCCTTCCACGTACCGTTGGCGAATCGAGCCGTTCCCATTGATGTTCGGGTTATTCAAGATCTCGGGACCCGAGGCACCGGTTTCCTGGTAGAGGTTGCCGCCAAGGTTTTGCAAGCCGGCCGGGTTGGCGAATCGAGCCAACTGGATGGTTGGTCCGATCGTCGTGACGCCGTTGACCTGCCAGCTCGTGACACCACCGGCTGAAATCGTGAGGTTGGTCGCCTCCGGTGGAATCGTTACTTGAGGATCAAGCAAGAAGCCATCGCCGGTTACCAATTGACCTTGGTCGTTGGTCGTGAACGATCCATCGCGTGTGTAGGCGATGGTGTTGCCTTGCGTCACACGAAAAAAGCCGTCTCCTTCGATCGCCATGTGGGTTGCGATCCCGGTCTCCTGCGGTGTTCCTTGGCTGTACAGCGTGGTTGTTCCCACCGGCCGAACGCCACTGCCGATTTGGAGCCCGATGGGTTTCAGTTGGTTGTCGGCGGCAGCGGCCCCCGGCGGAGTGTTGGTGTCGTAGATCAAGTCCGCAAAATTGATGTGTTTGCGTTTGAAACCCGTAGTGTTGACGTTGGCCAGGTTGTTGGCCGTATTGTCGATCATCATCTCTTGAGCGCGCATGCCGGTGGCGCTCGAGAAAAAGGCTTTTAACATGGGTCTTCCGTGACGTGTTAGGAACGAATGTAATCGCGAAGAGTTTCCGAGAGTGTGCGGGTGGCATTCTCGATGGCTTCGTGTTGTCGCGTGTTCACAATCAACGCGATCAACTCCGCGACGGGCTGGACGTTGGACAGTTCGTGAGAGAACTGCATCATCTTGACCGGTTCTTCTCGCTCCACCGAATTCGGTCCGGGCGTAAACCCGAGCGCGCCGACTTGGATCAACGACGCGTTGTCTTCGTAGGCGACCGCAGCGATTCGGCCCGCCTCTTGATCGCCCGCGGAGACAATTCCGTCAGTGGAAATCGTGATTTGTGAGTCGGCGACGTCGGCATCGATGTTGATGGGGCCGTTCTCGCCGACCAGCGTCATGCCGTCTTCGTTGATCAGGTTGTTGGTCTCGGGGTCGCGAAAGAGGCGACCGTTTCTCGTCAGGTACTGTTGATCATCACGTTCGAAAACAAAGAACCCGTCGCCATCAATCGCGACATCGAGCGGTCGTTCGGTGGGAACCTGGCGTCCGGGTCGAAAGTCGGTGGCGGCAATTTCGATCTCGGGACCGAGTTCGAGTGTCGGATTGGTCGACACCTCATCGAAGCGTTGTCGCACGGCCGGTTCGACGCGGCGATGCCCGCTGGAGTTCACATGGCTGAGATTGCTGCTGATCATCTCCTGGTGCTTGGCGAGCATCTGCATGGCCGACGCGCCGCTGTAGAGTCCGTTGATCATTTCGCGAATCCTCGTTGTGAATGCTTCCCTAACGATTGTGTCGAATCTCCGGCGTCTGACGACCAGGATATCGGTAAGGACTCGGCAAGAACGCTCGAGGGTTAACGATCACGGATCACGGGGGAGGCGTTTCTTTTTGCGGCGTTCGATCGGCGTTGGCGGTGAGGGTTCACCCTCATCTGTGTCCGTTTGGGGACGTGAACTGAACAGGACGAATAAGTGGGGACGATAAACTTTAACGACGTGGAAGACTTATCTGGTCACGTTGAGCTTTCGGCCGACCTCCCAATTCGATCGGCCTTGCTCCAAGCCAGAATCGCACGAGTCAACTCCCAATAAGTAGCTGAAAACAATGGCCGACGAAAAAGAATCATCGGACGAGAAGAAATCCGGCGGGATGCTGGGCAAACTGATTGTTTGGGGCGCCGTCTTTGTCCTCGGCACCGGAACGGGAATCGCCGTGCCGCTCTTCCTGTTTCCCTCGGGCTCCAGTGCCGCTGCGCCCGAAGCGGTTCCCGAGAACCGCATGGACATCCCCGAACCGGATGAAAAACTGGCGTTCGTGGAATTCGACGAAGTCGTCGTCAACTTGAATGACAACCGCTACTCGCGCTATCTCACTTGTACTTTTTCGCTCCAGGTGGCGGCATCGCAAAAGGACGCCATCGAGGCGCTCGTTGAAGAGCAAACCGTTGTCTTGAAAAACTGGTTGATCGCGCATCTGCGCGACAAGAAACTCGAGGATGTTCGTGGCAAGTTGGGTCAGAATTTGATCCGCCGTGAGATCTTCGACAAATTCAACGAGCTGTTGTTCACCGACGGCATTGAACGGATTCAAGATGTTTTGTTCCAGGACTTCAAGATTCAATGACCCTTCGCCCATTTGACTTTCGCGAAATCGCCGCCATGGACGACTCGGCGGTCGTGATTCGAAATTGGCTGTCCAAGTCGACCTCGTTCTTCTCCGAAGACTGGGTCGATGCGACGGGCTACAGCGCCAAGTTGTCCCTCGCGGGAATCAAGACCGAGTCCTACGACACCATGCTGGAGAAGATCCCTCGTGAGGATCTTTGTTGCAGCGTCGATATTCCGGATCGCTTGTCATCGATGTGGTACGCCCCGGTCCCGCAGCTTCGAGTGGTTGCCGCTGATTTGCTCTGTCAGGAAGAACTCGAGGAAGAAGGCCCCTCGGACTTGACGCTCGTCGAAGCCGACTTGGTGCAGTTCTTTATTGAGCGTCTCGCCGAGTCACTCGGGCAGGGCTGGATGGGCGACAGTGAGCTCTCGATTGAACTGGGCGAACTGGGCAAGGATGCACGCAAGCTACGACTCTTTCGTGGCAATGACTTGGTGACAAATATCGCGATCGAAATCGAATGTCGGGTTGGGAAGGCGGTCCTGAATTGGCTGGTTCCCAAAGCCAAGTTTGGCGACATGCTGGACGACACCGTCGACAATCGTTCCGGGGAGCACGCCGCATCGCCGCCGAAGGAGATGGTCGGACGGTTGCCCGTCGAAGTGGTGACGCTGCTCGGATCGGCAAAAATCTCGATGGCGAAACTGCCGCATCTCAAGCCCGGGCAACTGATCATCCTCGACCAAAGGATCGATGATCCATTGACATCAACGGTTGATGAGAAACCCACCTTTGAATGCTGGCCCGGCCGCTTGGGCAACCAACAGGCCGTCCAGGTCGCCGGCCCTTCCGACCCGTCCTAAAAGGAGTTTTGAAAATGGCTGAAACTGAATCCGACGTTGAAACCAAAGACGATCCCGCCACCGGCGAGTCCACCGATGACGCTGGCGCCGAAGCGGCAGAGGGCGACGCTGCGGCGAGTGATGATTCCGGTGCCACGGGCGACGACACGATTCCAGAGTTTGAATCGCTTTCTCCCAACCCTCCCAAGGCGGCAAGCGACATTGAGCTGTCGCGTTTCGGTGGAGTGCATGTGACCTTGACAGCGGTCCTTGGCCGCACCGAGCTGACGATCGGTGAACTGATCGGGCTGGCGGAAGGATCGGTCGTTGAATTAAACCGACCGATCAGTGCTCCAGTCGAGCTGGTCGCGCAGGGCGTTCCCATGGGAAACGGAGAAGTCGTTGTGATCGATGACCAATTCGCGATACGGATCAAACAGATTTATCCGTCCTAATCGCCACCTGGATACGAAGACGAGACGGCAGACGAACAAGGATGTGACGATGCCAACGATAGTGAACCGAATATCGCGATGCGTAATATACGCACTCGCTTTGATCATCAGCATGGTCGCAACGAACGCGATTTCATGTTTCGCCCAAGACGGTGCACGGCATTCGTTTGGCGGGATCGTCGAACAACTTTCGCGTTCCGGTCAACCCGCTTCGCATCCCCGTCTCGCGTCCGAGGCGTACGGTGACCGCCAGACGACTGCTCGCTATCCGTCATCACAGTACGGACAAAGCGGAACGGTCCAGGCAGGCACGCGTCCCGGCGCGGTGCCGTTGCGTCCCAGCGCGATGTCCGTTCGCAAAGCCACGTATGAGACCGCGGACCCGATCTCCTCGTCGGGATTGATGCAAGAGTCACGTGCGCTGAGAACCAACTTGGCACCCAACCTGGAAAACGAACTGCGCCGCGACTTAGAACAACAAAACAGCGAACGTCATCGGAAGTCCTTTATTGAGCGTGAACAGGCGGCCGAGGAACCGGAAACGGCCAGTGCGACGGAGATGATTAGCCGGATGGGAATCAACCTGGTCTTCGTACTGGCAATCGCCGTCGGAGCGATCTTGTTGATTCGCAATTTCCAAAAAGGAAAACTTGGAACGACACCCACGGACAACGCAGGGCTCACGGGTCTCAAAATCGACCAAGTCTTGCAGGTCGCCCGCGGAGTCAGCCTGTATTTGATTGACGGTCCGAGCTCCAAGGTCCTGGTGGCAATTGATTCCAGTGGGATCAAATCCGTGCACGTGATGCCGGGCGATTTCGCAGACGGTCTGGAAGATCCCGAAGCATTCGTGGGCAGTCACCAAGCCTCGACGGACGTGCCCGCGAGCGAAACCCGTGAACCAGAGTCGCGCCGACATTCCCGCCGCAAAGTGGACACGACCAGCAGCTCAGAAATCGATGAAAACCTCATCCGCCTGTTACTGAATCAATCTAGTAAAGCAGCCTAAGCAGCAGGTCCAACCGGAAAGGAATCCAGGTTTTGTTACTCGCGCAAGTCACGACCGAAGCAGCCAACCAACCCGCGGACATGTTCGCCGAGTTGGCACCGCCGTTGCAAGTTGCCGTCCTACTCGGTGCGCTCAGTTTTGCCACTGCGATGTTGGTCAGCGTGACCGCCTTTACTCGCATCATCATCGTGCTGTCGTTTGTTCGGCGCGCACTCTCAACACAAGAGATCCCGCCGAACCAAGTCATGATGGGGCTGAGTCTGTTCTTGACGCTCTTCGTCATGGCGCCAACGTTTGAAAAGATTCATGACAATGCGGTCAAACCGTTGCTGCAATCGCGTGAAGCCGCCGAAAAAGCCTCCGCGGATTCCGAGTCAACGGTGGAGCCCGAATTCGGAATTATGGATGCGTGGGAAGTCGCGTCGGGGGAACTCAAGACGTTCATGCTGGGCAACACCCGCACGAGTGACTTGGCGTTGTTTTTTGAACTGGCCGAACAAGAGCCGCCGTCGGAGAGAATGGAAACGCCACTCAAAATTGTCGTCCCGGCATTCATCATTAGTGAACTCAAGACGGCATTCATCATGGGTTTCTGTATCTACATCCCGTTCTTGCTGATCGACTTGGTGGTTTCAACCATCTTGATGGCGCTCGGGATGATGATGATGCCCCCGGTCGTCGTTTCGACCCCGTGCAAATTGTTGTTGTTCGTTCTGGTCGATGGATGGCAGTTGATCTCCAGAGCCCTCGTGGCAAGTTTCGCGTGATCGAATCCATGGAGCTCCAGGAAACCAGGGCATGAAAGACACGGATTCGAACTTTAGTTTCTTCCAGCGAAGTGAGCTGTGGCTCTCGGCATCGTTTCTCGCGATGTTGGTGGTGCTGATCATCCCGCTGCCGACCTTTTTGCTGGACATGTTCCTGGCGTGCAACATCGCTTCAGCAATCATCTTGTTGTTGGTGACATTGGGCGCGAAGAAACCGCTCGATCTCGCGTCGTTTCCGTCGTTGTTGTTGCTGCTGACGTTGTTTCGGCTTTCGCTGAATGTCGCAACCACGCGATTGATCCTTCTCGATGGCAACGCGGGCAAAATCGTGTTGACGTTCGGCGATTTCGTCGTCGGCGGCAACCTGGTCGTCGGGATGGTGATCTTCTTGATCCTGGTGACGATTCAGTTCATCGTGATCACAAAAGGGGCCACCCGGATTTCGGAGGTCAACGCGAGGTTTACGCTGGATGCGATGCCCGGGAAACAGATCGCGATCGATGCAGAGCTCAATAGCGGTGCGATCGACGAGAAAGAAGCGAGGACCCGCCGACGTGGTTTGACGCAGGAAGCCGAGTTCTATGGTGCCATGGATGGTGCCAGCAAGTACGTTCGCGGTGACGCCATCGCGGGACTGATCATCATGGTCGTCAACATCATTGGCGGCGTGGTGCTGGGCGTCAGCAACGGCCAAGCGATCAGCGACGCCGTCCAGGTCTATTCGATCCTGACCATCGGCGACGGTTTGGTCTCCCAAATCCCGGCGCTGATCATCGCAACCAGTTCCGGCATTTTGGTCACCAAGTCGGCTTCGGAATCGAGCCTCGGTGACGAAATCAACGAGCAAGTGGCCGGGGCGTATCGTTCGTTGTACCTCGGGCCCGCGATTCTGATGTTGGTCGCGTTGACACCCGGGTTCCCGAAGTTCCCGTTTATTTTGCTGGCAGGACTGGTGTTTGCTTACGTCTCCATCGCGAAACGCAAGGAGACCGAAAAGCTGGCGGCTGAAGCAAAGCCCGACTTGGCTCCCACCGAGGAGGCGACTCCACCGGAGGAGAAGGGTCTGCAGAAATTTGTTCAGTCCGAGCGAGTCATCATCGAGATCGGCGCCGGGCTCATCGCGCTGGCCGAGCCGAAGAAGGGTAAAGGCATCGCCGATCGTATTTCAACGCTTCGTGAAGAGGTCGCCATCGAACACGGGTTCTGGGTCCCAGCGGCACGAATTAGGGACAACCTTCAAATCGGTGTCAACGAATATCGTTTCTTGATCTGCGGCCGCGAAATCGCACGCGGGCAGCTCTCCGTGGGGGACTTCTTGGCGATCAATCCGGGCAACTTGAACGTCAAATTGGAAGGCCAATCGATTCGCGATCCGGCCTTTGATATGCCGGCGACTTGGATCGCGGAAACGGAGCGTCGTCGTGCGGAAGTGTTAGGGTTTACCGTCGTTGATGCGCCCACGGTTCTGATAACTCATTTAAGCGAGTGCTTACGTCGATATGCGCATGAGCTTTTAAGCCGACAAGACTTGCAATCCATGCTAGAGAAACTGAAGGAGATCGCTCCCACCACCGTTGAAGAAATCAAACCCGATACCGTCCGTCCGGCAACCCTCCATCAAGTCCTCGTGAATCTGCTCCGCGAACGTATTCCGATCACCGCGTTGGAGAAAATTGTTGAATCCGCTGTGCACTACGGGGCCCAACTCAAAGACCCGGCGCAATTGACCGAAAAGATTCGAGGAAACATCGGACACCTTATCTGTGATCGTTTCCGTGATTCCGAAGGACACGTACGGGTCATCATCTTAGAACCCAAACTGGAACATCACTTTCGCGAGAACACCAATGGTGAAGCGATCGTGTTGCGCCCCGACCAATTGGAACGTTTGATCATCGACCTGCAAAACAAATGGGAAGCCTCTCGTTTGAAGAATCAAACGGCAGCCGTTCTGGTTGATTCTTCCATCCGATTCGCGCTTCACCGAACGATCTTCCGTTCGCTTCCCGAGATCAGCATCATTGCTTACAGCGAAGTCCCCGGTGACATGAGAATCGAGTCGATGGGCGTGGTGCGTCATGACGATGTATTAGGTGAGAACTCACCGATACGCCCCGTCGTCTTCGGCGGAATGGAAGATCGGGAAAACCCGCAGGATGCTAACGCATGAGTAGTAGTCGTAAAGAAAGACGCGAAGCCCAAGCGCGGCGTAAATCGTTTCCCGCAGGAACCTTTGCCGCATTGCTCACCGCCATCTTCGTGACACTCTCCGGCGTGATCTTGCGCGTCGAATCATTCACGATTCTCACACGAGCGGTTTATGCCTCAATCGCGATTGGAATCGTTGTCTCACTGGGCGTGGGAGTGATTCGGCTCGCTGACACTGAATATCGCGAAGAGACGCCTCCGCAATGAAAGCAACGCTGGACCGAGCTTACCGAAAGAATCGACAATCGGATTGTGACCGGTTGGTGATGCAGCACCTCGACTATGTGGGTCGCATCCTCAGCACGATGACGTTCTACGTGACCGATCCGCATGAACGCGAGAGCCTTCATTCCGCCGGTGTGTTGGGGCTGGTCCAGGCCGCTGCCAAATTTGATGATTCACAGGGCGTTCCCTTTCGGACGTTTGCCTACCCGCGAATTCGTGGGGCAATCGTCGATGAACTGAGAGAGCAATGCCCCGTTTCACCCAAATTGATGAAAAAGATTGGCAGGGTAAAACGCCTTTGCGAAACCCTGGAGCCTCCGCTGTCGCCCGAAGTTCTCGCCGAACGTCTCGAGATGACGTTGGACGAGGTCGTTCAGTGCCTGGAGGCCATGCGGTTCATCAAGCCTGACAACTGGAATGACCTTTCGGATGTGATTGATGAAGCTTGGGGAACACGGACGGATTCCCCGTCCGAGCTTGTGGAGAGAGACGAACTCGTTTCAATGCTCGCGCACTTGATCACGGAACTACCGGATCGCGAACGACTGATCATGACACTTTATTACGACGAAGAATTGAACTTGGCCGAGATCGGAGCCGCGATGGGATTTTCGGAATCGAGAGCCTCACGCTTGCTCGCATCGGCACGTTTTCGACTCAGCGAGGCGATTCGATGGAAGACAAGGTAGGTGTCGCTGTGCAAGAACGAAAACAACGACGGGTTGGTTCCCGCGTTCGTGTCGGCAAAGGTCACGAATGTGAATCACAACCCGAAGTTAGAGTGCAACGCAATGGTGACCGAATCGAGTCGATCGTTATCGCCTGCTCATGCGGCGAAGAGATCACGGTGATTTGTGGTTACGAGGAAACGCCGAACGCATGATGGTTTCCATGATCAAACGGCTGATGGTTTGCGCGGCGGTCGCACTCTGGCTGGGCATGGCCTGCCCGTGCGCGGTCGCACAGCTACCGGCCTCGGGCGACGCCGCCGCAGTCGAAACGAAAAAACGCTCGGCACTTCAGAAACTGGACCAGTTTCAACAAAGCGTCAAACTGAGACTCAAGCGAGCGCTCGGCGTGAAAACCAATGAAATCGTCGCGCCACCGGAATCCACGCTGGAGCGCTCCCTCGGTGGGCGTTCGCCGTACCAACAAACCGGAGCCGGTGCCGATGACTTGAACACCGTTCGGCCGGTGAGGATCGCTTCCCAGCACGATTGGCATCAACAAACTGCTTCGTCGGGGCAGAGCGATCCATACTATGCCAACCCGAATTCGAATTCGAATGCGAACCAAGTTCGCACGGTGGCCTCCAACACTGACCCAAACGTTTGGCAGGCTCAAGCCTCACAGCCATTGCCGCCACCCATGCGTGACGTTCCGACGGAACAACTGATCCCTCGGCGCCCGCCACCGGTTGTTCGCTCGAACCCACAAGTCCCCTTTGCCCAGGGAACCGTACTGGGACAGTCACCGGTCACCGCCACCGAACACGCGTTGCGATTGATCCAGGAAAATGGCGACTTGAAAGCTCAGCTGGCCGTTTCGGAAGCGCAAGCCGAGCGACTTCGTGAGAAATTGATGGAAACACAGGCCTTGCTCGCACAGAGCAGTGACGCCGTCCAAGCGGCAAAAGATGAGATCGATTCTCTCGTCGACAGCAACCGACGTTTGGAACGAAAGCTATCCGATGCCGAACTCAAATACAATCGCTACCTCGCCGAAACCGATCGCATGCTTCAGGCCATTCGGGAAGAACTGGACGACGTGTTGGTTCGTGAGATCTCATCCAAAGGGAATTAGGATGCGTCTATCGTTAAACATGCTCTTGTGTTGGCTGATCACTCTCACACCAACACTTTTCTGTTCCTTGAGTGCCGGCGAACCCGACGACGAGAATTGCGAGTACGTGTTCTCGCTGGAGGAGCAACCGATTCGTGTTTCTCCGCTGGTCGGCCAACTCCGTCCCAACCGCATCTTGGTTATCACCAGTCTTGATCGCCAAGATCGATTGAAAGAACAACAGTCCTTGCGGACTGCGCTGACGAAAGAGATTCGCGAGCTATCCACCTACGATGCCATTGAGTCACGCAAGTGTATTTGCGAGCGAGTCAATCCGATCCGAAGTGGTCGCTTTGATGAACGCCGTTTGGTCGCCCTTTCTCACGAATACCTGGTGGACACCGTCATCTTCTGCCAAGTGGTTTCGATCGAAGCGTATCGTCCGATGAGATTGGACGTTGCATTCATGATGATCAACATCGACCAGTCCGTCGCGGTGGCATCGGGAACCCTGCGATTCGACCTCGCGGATCCGATCACCGAAAAGATCTACCACCAATCGATCTCCGCAGACCGAGAAGACCCCATGACGGCGAGCTCTTCACCGAGTCGTTTGATCGAGTTCGCGGCCAAGCAAATGGCGATTCAAATCAAGTCGCTTTGGTAGCCGGCCTGGCATCGAGTTGCCCTGCGAAACGGTGGTGTCGACCTGTAAGTTCACACTCGCTGATGATGGCACATGGGGTGTCACGAACAGGTCCCTAAGCGCGGTCGTTGCCAACCCAATCGCCTCCGAACAGGTCTTCCATCCAGGTGGAGAGAACCTCGATCATCTCTTCATTCGGGAAATCCGCTGATTTCTCATCGACAAGGGCTCTCTTGGCGGCGGCCGCAAGCGCATCAATCTCTTTCTTGGTTGCGTTGGCGAGAATACCCGCGATTGATTCGAGAGCCGCGACGTCGTCGTCGAGTCCCTCATCGTCGGCCTCTCGAGAGTTGATGTAAGTGACGCCATACACGATCGCATCAGCCAGTGATTTCATTGCGTGAAGACCTTACGAGAGACATGTGGCACATCGTTGCGTTGTCTCGTTCCATTGCCGAGGCACGCAGCACTAATTTAGACGGCCCGGCTCTGTACCGAAACCTTGTTCGCCGGCACTCCGTGGAAGTCGGTTTAAGTTGAAGCGGCGGTGAGAGAGAGGAACGCAGGCTGCGTTTGAATGGGCGATCCCGTCACGGAGTGCCGGGGCGACGATGGAACGCTCTTACATAAACGGATTGGGCGCTAATGTTGCCGTGGATGGGAGCAAGTTGAAGTTGAAGATTTCTATTTGTGACTTTGAGTTCAAAGAGTTGGGATGTACAGCTTGGCTTTTCGTCGAGGCACGGGATAAACTGGCGAGATTGGTGTGAGCGATCGTTTTAGGTGCTGTCGAAGAGGATTGGTGCGATGGGTGTTGTGGTCCGGAATGATCTGAGTCTTCGTGACTGGATGAGCAAGGAAGGCGTATCAAAATGGATCGGCGCGTTGAGCGTGACCGATGCCCCCGTCCGACGGCAAGGCATCGAAGCGTCCCTTCGGTTCTTCCAAAAACACATGCCTCGTCTGCCAGCATCCATGGCGCTCAACTTTCTTGCGGCAATGGACTTGAGTCGAAGGGTCGGGGAAGCAAGCCTTGGCAAGAACGACAAGGTGATTGCGTTTCGAAGCCGAAGCGAAGCCGAGTTCAAACTGTTCTACACGCGGAGCGGAGCGTCGAAACACAATTCGGGGATCAATCCGCACGGCCGCGTCGCGGTCCAGTACGTGGTGCATCAACCGACGACGGCACTCGAGTCATACACATCGGGTGCGATCGACGTCTGGTCGATTCCGGCTGATTACCAGCGGTCCGCCATCGCTCCACGAGCGGGCACGTACGGCGTGATGGTTTTTGGCGGCGGAGCACAACTCATCATCCCGAACGCCGCTCGCAACCTCACATTAACCCGCGTCGCTGACTGATCGAAGCGACAGCAACGGGGCTGCTAACCGACGATCGATTGAAAGCGATCGAAGAGGTAGTGGCTGTCGTGAGGACCCGAGGACGCTTCCGGGTGATGTTGGACTCCGAACGCTGCCTCTTCTTTGTGACGTACTCCGGCAATGGTGTCGTCGTTGAGGTTGCGGTGTGTGATTTCCAGGCAATCCGGCAACGAATCTTCTTCGACGGCAAAGCCATGATTCTGCGTCGTGATTTCGACCTTGCCGGTCTCCAGGTCCAAAACGGGTTGGTTGGCGCCTCGGTGTCCGAATTTCAACTTGAACGTCTTCGCGCCGAGTGCAAGCGAAAGCAACTGGTGACCGAGGCAAATACCAAACACGGGTTTCTTACCGATTAAGTCGGCGATCGTTTTCTGGGCGTATTCCAGTGGCTCGGGGTCTCCCGGACCGTTGGATAAAAAGACTCCGTCCGGATTCAAAGCCAAAATCTCATCGGCGGACATGTTTCCGGGAACGACGGTGACTTGGTTACCACGTGATGCGAAGTGTCTCGGAATGTTCCACTTCATCCCGAAGTCCATGCAGAGGATGTGCCTGCCATCGGAACCGATCTTGCCGCCACGACGGCCGACCTCAATTTCGGACCAGGCGTCCAATTTCGCATCCCACTGTTTGACTTCGCCCGGCATGACTTCGCGGACCAAGTCTCGCCCGACCAGGCCTTCACTGCCACGAGCTTTTGCGACCAGCGACTGGTCGTCGAGGTCGGTCGTGGAAAGCACGCCACGCATGGCACCGGCGGTTCGAATGCGTCGCACCAGCGCCCGCGTGTCGATGCCGGCCAAACCGACGATTCCGTTCTGACGCAAGTAGCTGGACAGATCGCCTTCCGCGCGATAGTTGCTGTAGATGCGGCTGTCTTCGCGGACGATGAACCCGGCCAGCGAGGGTGTCGCGTTCTCGACGTCTTCCGAGTTCACGCCGTAGTTCCCGATTTCCGGGTAGGTCATCGTGACAATTTGACCGCGATAGCTGGGATCGGTCAGGATTTCCTGGTATCCGGTCATGGACGTATTGAAGACGACTTCACCGGTGATTTCACCATCGGCGCCAAACGCTTCTCCGGAAAAAACCGAACCGTCTTCGAGTGCCAACTTCGCGGGCTTCATCGTTCCGTTACCGCAGCGGGGAAAGTGCGAGCAAATTTCCGCGAATGATAACAAGCGGCTAGAAACCCGGGCAGCCCCGAGAAACTGATTTCGAGCTTGGCGCCCCTTCCCAGCATCGTTCTCGGCAGCGAAACTGGCGAAATGAAAGCACGACCGGACTCCACACCACTACCCCTCGCGCGGCCCGACGAAACGCAGTTTTTGCCCCTCGGCGGCCACCGCATGGCCTATCACGACCAGGGCCCGACCGAGCTCGGTGACGACGGCGCGACGATCCTTTGCGTGCATGGCAATCCGACCTGGAGCTTTTACTACCGCAAGATTGCCGAGACGTTCTCCGACCGCCACCGTGTCATTCGCGTTGACCACATCGGATGCGGAGAAAGCGACAAACCACCATCAAGTCGCTTTGAGTATCGACTGTCCAATCATCAAGCGAACTTGGCGACGCTGATTCGAGAACTTGATCTTCAACGGATCGTGCTGTTGGCCCACGATTGGGGAGGCGCGATCGGCTTGGGCAGTTTGCTCGCCGAGCGAAAGCGATTCCGGGGGCTGATGCTCTTGAACACCGCTGCGTTTCCGCCTCCCTACATTCCACGACGGATTTCCGCGTGCCGGTTTCCAGTCCTGGGGCCATTGGCGGTTCGTGGAGCGAACGCGTTCGCGCGTGCCGCCATCACGATGGCGATGAGCCGCACGCAGATGAATGAAGCCATCGCCAAGCAATTCCTCTCACCCTACAACAGCTGGGCCAACCGTGTCGCGATCGATGCCTTCGTTCGCGATATTCCGATGCGGGCAAGCCATCCGACGCACCAGACACTCGTGGAGCTCGAAGAGGGCTTGCCGACGCTTGCTGATCTGCCAAGTCTGTTGGTCTGGGGCATGCAAGATTGGTGTTTTCGGCCGGAGTGTTTGCATCGATTCCAACAGGTCTGGCCGGAAGCTACCACGGTTGAGATCCCCGACGCCGGTCACTACGTGATGGAAGACGCGCCGGATGAAGTCCTGGCAGCCATCGAGACGTTTCTCGAGTCGCGTGTCCGATGAACGGGCTCGAGTTCCTTCGCCAACAGTGCCATCGCCCAGCCGACGCGGTGAGGTGGGCCTGCCTTCTAGAAGCGACCGCGCCAAAGCCCGGCAACGTATCACCGGGTCGCGATTTTTCAGACCTGCGTTATCAAGACTTCGTCGTCGCCGCGGAATTGACAGCCGACGCCTTTGAGAGCGAACGCGATTCGTTCAGTCGATCCATTTTGGCGGCCAGTGAGTCCATTGCGAGTCGACTGGCAACGAACGTAAATCTTGGAATCCTGCTGCTACTGGCGCCACTCGCGCAAGTCGATCAATCCGCTGAACGCAGGCTATCGAGATCGACGTGGCAGGCGGAGGTCTCACGCTTGCTATCCGGTTGCGACGACTCGGACTGCCAGCGAGTGTATCGAGCGATTGCGGTTTCCAAGCCGGGTGGCATGGGGCAAGTCGAACACGGAGACGTCTCTGAGCCGCCGACGATGGGACTGATCGACGCGATGAAACTGGCGCAAGATCGAGACTCCATCGCAAGAAACTATGCGAACGGTTTTCAAAGCTTGTTCCATGAAACGGTGCCGATCGTCCAACACGCAATTGAAACGCGCGGGGATGTACTCGCGGGAATCTCGGAGGCAGCTGTGCAGCTCCTAAGCACCCAGCCCGACTCGCTGATCTTGCGGAAAAACGGGGCGGAGGTTGCCGGTGAAGTACAACGATGGGCCGAGTTCCCCTTTGACAACGAAGTGGAGCGTGAGCGTTTCGATCGAAAGCTCCGAGCAAGCAAATTCAATCCAGGAACGACGGCTGACTTGATTGCCGCCTCGTTGTACATCCTTCTTCGAGAAAAGTAACGCCACCGATGAGCCAGCCGACGTTTCGAGTCGATGTGACGAAAGAGCAGTTTGTGTTCTCCGCCGCCCATTTCATTACCTTCGCGGGCGACATTTGCGAACGGTTGCATGGGCACAATTATGGCGTGCGTGCGGCCGTCGAAGGGCCACTGGACGACAATCGTTACGTCGTAGATTTTATCGCCCTGCGAGACGCGGTGCTCGAACAGACGTCGGCGTTGGATCACCATATGATTCTGCCGCGTGATCATGCGGAAATCAAAGTCACACAAGACGAAAAGGAGACGACAGCGGTTTTTCGCGACCGGCGTTGGGTGTTCCCGAATGAGGACTGTGTGATCTTGCCGGTCATCAACACGACGGCGGAAGAGATCGCTCGCGTGATCGCCGAACGCGTGAAGGAGAAAACACGCGAGCAATTCGGAGACGCACTCGACTGGATCGAGATCGCGGTCGACGAGAACAACGGCCAGTGGGGCATCTGCCGCATGCCCTGGAACTGAAGCTCCGTAAACTGCTTGCCGAACAAATAGCTGCTTCGGAGAATCACAACTCGAAGTGTAACGGGCTGTTCACGTAGTGACTCTGGTTGACACGACGTTCAAACCACAACCCAAGGCGTGACGGACGGTTGATGTAATGGCTCTTGTTGATGCGATGTTCAAATCACAGCCCGAAGCGTGAGCGAGGGATCCTTTTCATCCCTTGCCGATGCTGCGGGATCTGAAATCAACAGCTCGTTCAGCCTTCGGCGCCGTGAGGCAATTCCAGAATGCGGCGTTAGGCGGCTTTGCGACTCGGTGTGTTTGCGATCCCGCAGCGATCTTCGGTCCACTGAGAGTCTTGCTGGGTAAACAGCACCGTGTTCGGTTTACTCAGCCGAGTCAACATCGCCATTTGATTGCGAGTTGGGGCGTTCGGTTCCGCCCAGACGATGACGTCGACCTGACCGAACGTTCGTACTACCCGATCGAGTCCCACGTCGGTGGGCATCGGAACCAAGTGAGCCTTGACGGGAAAGTCGCGGAGCTGTGTGTGGAAATCACGCAGGGTAAGCGAACCGCCGTTTGATTCGAACGGGTCAATCGCGATGTAGTGAATGGGCGTGGAGTGTCCGCGCCGAGTCAACGTTTGTGCGATATCGAGTGCCCGAGTGGCATTTCCGACACCCACCTCGAGGACGGACGATGGAGCCAGCGCCTCAATGCGAGTGCAGAGCTTGCGGCATGCCTTGGAGATCGTTTTCTTGGAACTGGCTTTCTTGGAACTGGCGGGCACCGTCTTGGTGTTGCGATCCACCGCAGGAGCTCTCTCGCCGGTGTTGCCGCCCGTTTTCGCGACTTCCGATTCGCGGTTGCCTCGGATTGAATTCCAGAGCTTTCGAAGCGGCATCGGGGATCCTCTTTCCAGTCCGGGTCACAAAGTCCTTTTCCAGCGGCCGTCTCAAAACGAATTGGGATGATCCGCCTCCATGGAATTCGGCGTTCCGCATCGGGGGACTCGATGGAATCTCGACGACGATTTGATTCTGCCGCACTGAGAACCGCCTGCGACGGTAAACCTTGCGGGGGAGACAAGAGAATCGGAAGAAACCAGTGCTGCGTCTAATCCCAGGACTTCGCCGGTGCGGTAAGATACGCGGATGGACGAGTCCGCCCAACGTTTCGCCGAAAGTCAGTTCGAGGCCTACACCCAGCTTCCGTGGGTGATGCTGTTCCTTTTTGCGCTGCCGCTCAAGTTGGCCGCGCGATTCTTCCGGACTTTCCCCACCGTTGTTTGGGTCGGCGTCTTGATGGTCGCGTTGGCGGGTAGCATCGTGACGGTGTTTTATCCCGACGGGTTTGTCTGGATTTTGGTTTTAGATTGGCTGTTGCTGATCATCGCTGCGGTGGACTTCCTGTTTCTCTTTTTGGCCACCAATCAAGGCATCAGTGTCGAACGGGAGATGTCCCGGACATGCTCGCTGGGCGTGCCGGTTGAAAGCCATCTCACAATCGAGAATCGCAGTGCGACGACGTTGCTGGGGGCGGTGCGTGATGATGTACCGGAGGGTTTCCGGTCCGAACCGGACTCCCATCCACTCCGACTGCCACCCCGCGGGCGTCTGACGTTGCACCGAAAACTGGTGCCCGGGCGACGTGGAGCTTTCGAGCTGGAGACCGTTTCCATCCGGTTGAAGAGTCCCCTCCGATTGTGGCAGCGCTACCTTGACCTGCCGCTCTACGGGGAATTGAACGTTTACCCCGACATGAAGCAATTGGCGGACTACGCGTTGCTCGCGCGAACGAATCGCCTGAGCCTGATCGGCGTGCGGCGGACGCGCCGGATCGGCCAGGACAGCGACTTTGAACGGCTGCGTGACTACAGTCGAGACGACAATTTTCGTCACATCGATTGGCGAAGCACGGCACGGCGAAACAAGTTGACCGTCCGGCAATTTCAAAGCGACCAAAGTCAACGTGTGATCTTCCTGCTCGATTGTGGGCGGATGATGACGAACACGCGAGACGGATACACGTTGCTGGATCACGCCCTGAACTCCGCCCTGATGATGGCTTACGTGGCACTGCATCAAGGCGATTCGGTGGGGATGCTGTGTTTCTCCGACACGGTTCACGCTTACATTCCGCCAAGAGGCGGACGAAGCCAAATGAATCGGTTGATCCATGCCGGTTTTGATCAATTCCCGCGATTGGTCGAGTCTCGATACGACCAGGCGTTTCTCTATCTGCGAAACCACTGCAAGCGTCGTTCGCTGGTCGTCTTGGCGACCAACATCATCGACGAAGTCAACGCGGCGGCGGTGACGGACTACCTGGGCAATATCAACGGGCAGCATTTGCCGATGGGAGTAATCCTACGCGATCGCACGCTTTTTGAAGCCGCCGACCAGCCCGACGGATCTGAGATGAATCTCTATCGGGCCGCAGCGGCGGCCGATATTTTGGTTTGGCGTGATCAGGTTCTTAAAGATCTGGAGCACCGTGGTGTGCTGTTGGTCGATACCTTTCCGGACGAATTGACCGCTCCACTGGTCAATCAGTATCTGGAGATTAAGGCAAAACACCTGTTGTGAACGAAGGGTTTCGCCTAGGCTGAGGGGTCAATGATTTAACGAATGGCGTCGCCGACGTGATGTCGCCGCACCCTCTCACTTCAATGGTCCCTCGCATGCCCGCCAAACGTTCACGCTCGCGCCAATCCGGTGTCCCGTCCGGAAACCGTGCCTCCGGCAACCGCGCCTCCTCCGCCAGACGATCCGGTGGTGCGAAGCAATCCGGCGGTAAACCCCGGACCGGGGGCCGTCCGAAAAACGCTGCCGCTTCACTCTCGAACCAGCCGGCCGGCACCAAGCCGGCGAAACGAAGTCGCAGCACACCGTTTCCGAAACGTGGCACCCGTGACGAGCCGCAGCGGCTGCAACGGTTGCTGGCTGCAGCCGGATTTGGCAGCCGACGTCAGTGCGAAAGCTTGATCGAAGAAGGTCGCGTCGAGGTGGATGGTCAGATCGTGTCCGAACTCGGCACGGTGGTCGATCCGAAAACCGCCAAGGTCCGCGTCGATGGCGTCGCACTGCGGCAACAGAAACTCGTTTATTACGCCGTCAATAAACCCACCGGTGTCTTGAGCACCAGCGCCGATCCTCAGGGACGAAGTCGCGTGATCGACTTCGTTCCGTCCAGCGAACGTGTTTTCCCGGTTGGCAGGCTCGATCAAAGCAGTCAGGGACTGATGCTGCTGACCAACGACGGAGACCTGGCACAACAACTGTCGCATCCCAAGTACGGTGTGCGCAAAGTCTATCGTGTGTCGGTCGCTGGCAAGATCGATGCCGAGACGATGCGTAACATGCGGAAGGGCATGTACATCTCCGACGGGTTTGTGCGTGTCGAAGGTGCGCGGATTCTCAAGACGCGGGCAAGAATGACGGAACTGGAAATCACACTTCGTGAAGGCAAGAACCGTGAGATTCGTCGGATCTTGGCTCGTCTCGGTCACAAGGTTCAAGTGCTGCGTCGAATCGGTATCGGACCGCTTCGGTTGGGGGACCTCCCGCCGGGCGCTTACCGTGCCCTGTCCAGGGACGAAATTCGACGACTGCACCTTGCCGTTGAACACAGTCGTGAAGAAGTCGAATCGGAAGCAACCGAACGGAAGTCCAAGTCGGGCAATCGAAAATCGAAACCTCGCACCGGTTCCGTGTCGAAAGGCAAACCGGTACGCGGTGGCACCAAACGCAAGGCAAACCGGGGACGCCCGGAAACGCGAACCGATGTGAAGGATCGCCGAACAAGACGCACCACACCGACGACCAAGTTCTCATTTCAACCCAAGAAGACCGACGGGGGCGCCGTGATCGGCGGCGATAACCAATCATGATCACTCGCACGCTACTCGCATTCCGCTGGCCAGCGTTGTCCTTGCCAGCGTTGCTCTTGCCAGCGTTGCTCTTGCCCGTTTTGTGGATGGCACTTTGCTGGCCCAGCACCACGTTTGGCCAAGACACTTCGAATGAGCAGAGCGTCAAACCCGGCATCAACGACAAATTTATTGACCCAGACCTGAACGTCGAAGAATGGCTCGCACGTTTTGAGATCGAAAGCCGCGAGGTGTACTCGGCACGCGCTCGAGTCCTTGAGGTGTGCGATTTCAAACCCGGCCAACGCATCGCCGATATCGGTGCGGGCACCGGTTTCTATAGTCGACTCTTTGCCGATGCCGTCGGCGAAACCGGCTGGATCTATTCGGTCGACATCGTGCCCAAGTTCTTGGAGCACATCAACAAACAGGCTCGCAAGGACGGAATCACCAACCTGACCTGCGTGCTGTGCACCGACCGCAGCACTCGGCTACCACCCGAATCGGTCGATGGTGCCTTTTTATGCGACACCTACCACCACTTTGAATTCCCGCCGCAAACACTGGCAAGTCTTTACCAAGCGATGAAGCCGGGTGGAAAGCTGGTCTTGATTGATTTCGAGCGGATCGAAGGTCAATCAAGTGACTTCATCATGGGTCACGTTCGCGCCGGCAAGGAGACCTTCCGCACAGAAATCATGCAGGCCGGATTTGAGTTCGCCGGTGAAGAACGGGTCGAAGGTTTTGAAGAAAACTACCTGCTCGTTTTCCGCAAGCCGACCCAGTAGGCAGCCGAGTAAGACGAGTTTAGAACGTAGAACAGGCTTCCAGCCTGTTTGATTCAACGTAACAGGCCGGGAAACCTGTCCTGCCCAATGTTCTCGAGATACCTAACGGTCGAACGTGGACTTGTTTCTTAGGATGTGGTGGTAGTGCTGAGCGAAGCGGTGTGATTCGTCACGGACGTACTGCAGCAACCGCAAGGCAAAAGAAGACTTGCTCAAACGCAAAGGTTCGCTTTCTCCGGGCCGGAAAATTTCTTCGTCTCTCTTGGCAAGCGAAATGACTGTCGGTGGCGTGATGTCTTGGTCACGAAACGCGGCCATCGCCGAACTGAGTTGTCCTTTTCCACCATCGATCAACAAGATATCCGGGAAGGAATCCTGGTCATCGGAGAGTCTTCGAAAACGCCGCGAGACCACTTCGTAGATGCTGCGGAAATCATCGACACCTTTGACTTCGTTGATTTTGAAACGCCGATAACCGGGCTTAAATGGCAAGCCATCGATGAACTGCACGAGGCTGGCAACGGTTTCGCCGCCACCGAGGTGCGCGATGTCGACGCCTTCGATCACACGCGGCGTCTCCTTCAGCCCCAGGACTTTGCGGAGCCCCGTGAGGCCTTTCTTCGGATCGATGTAAAACACCTCCGGCTGAGCATGGGTTTCCAGCTCGCCGCGTTCTTCGAGTCGCTCCAACATTTTGATCTCGTCACGCAAGACGGCGGCGCGTTCGAAATCCATTTCCTTGCTGGCCGCCATCATCTCGCCTTGCATCTCCTTGAGCAGTTTTCGTTTGCCGCCCTCGAGAAACGTTTGCAATCGCTTGATATCCCGTCGGTAATCTTCTTTGCTGATTCGCAGATTGCAGGGCGCGGTGCATTGGTGAATGCTGGCCAGCAAACAGGGCCGGAACCACTTCCATTTCTCATCCGATTCGGAGATGTCCAGGGAGCAGGTGCGAAATTTGAAGATCCGCTGCAGCACCTGAATGGCGCCGCGAAGTGCGCCGGCACTCGCAAAGGGCCCGTACAGTTTGACCCCTTTGGCTCTCGGTTCCCGAGTGACTTCGACCCGCGGGAACTCTTCTCGCGTGGTGATCATCAGGTAGGGAAAGGTTTTGTCGTCCTTGAGCTCTTTGTTGTGCTTGGGCTGAATGTCTTTGATCAGCCGACTTTCCATCAACAACGCGTCGACTTCGCTATCGCAGTCCATGAAGTCGATGTCGGCGATTTCGCCGATCCAATTGGCCGTGCGACTCTCTTCGGCGGCCGCTTTCAAAAAGTAGCTGCCGGCTCGATTTCGAAGGTTCTTCGCTTTACCGACATAGATCACCCGTCCCACCTCATCTTTCATGAGGTAGACGCCCGGCGTCTGTGGGAAGGATTTCACCTTGGCAGCCGCGTGGTCAAATCCGAGGGGCGAGTCTGGGGAGGATTCTGGCATCCGAACCGAGGGTCGTGTCGAGGTCGCGTGGGGAGGAATCGGCGATCCATCACTTGTCAAAACGACAAAGGAAGATGGCCGGTTCCCCGAAAGTTCACTTTTTCGCCAGCGACCAATCCTTACGTTGACGGCTGCTGGGGATCCCCATCCGCTTGCGATACTTGGTGACGGTTCGCCGCGCGACCGTCATGCCTTCATCGGCCAGTTTCTTGACCAGACTCTCATCGCTCAGGGGATCACTCTTATCTTCGTTGTCGATCAACTCCTGCAGCTTGAGTCGGATCGTATCCCAGGCGACTTCGCCGTCTTCGGTTTGAGTTCCACCGACAAAGAGGCGGTGTAGTGGGATGATGCCGCGGGGCGTTTGCATCCATTTATCGTTGACGGCGCGACTGACCGTCGTCACGTGCACGCCAACTTTTTCTGCGATCTGCTGCATTTTCAGCGGCTCGATCGCTTCGGGACCTTCTTCGAAGAACCTCTTTTGATGTTCGACGATCGCTTCCGCCACGCGTGTCAACGTGCTGCGACGCTGCTCAATCGACTCGATCAACCACTGAGCACTGTTGACCTTTCGTTTGATGTATTCCTTTTCTTCCGTGCTGCATGCTGGATCTTGCAACCTTCGTCGGTAGTACTCGCTGATGTGCAGCGTCGGAACGCGGTCATCGTCTAAACGGATTTTGAAATCGCCCGCCTCGTCTCGTTCGAGGATGATATCCGGCGTCACGTTGGGCACGTACGTCTCCATGAACGCCGCGCCGGGCTTTGGATTGAGAATCTGCAGTTCTTCGCGGACTTGCTGAATCAGCTCGATCGAGTAGCCGGTCGCCTTTTGAATCTGCGGCAATCGGTTGGCCGCCAGATCTTCCAGGTGCTCACTGATCAGCGTCTCCATTTCGTCGAAGTGGGGAAACTCGGGCCGCAGTTGCATCAGCAGACATTCGCTCAAGCTTCGCGCCGCAATCCCGGTGGGCTCGAGCGACTGAACGACCCGCAGTGCCTTTTCCGCGACCGTGAAATCATCGACCGAGTGATCACTGGGCAGGAGGTCCGCGAGCGGCGTGCGCAAGTACCCACCGTCGCGTGCATCCAAAGTGCTGATGATCCGTTCGGCGATCCGCTCCACGTCGTCGTCGATGTCGAGTTCCGCGAGCTGGTGCAGCAGAAAATCATTGAGCGATTCCGGGCGGCTTTGCGCGTTCGCCATTAGATCATGGCGACGATCCGCATCTTCCTGCATCGCTCCGGCGGAACGCCGAAATGAGTCGTCGAACGTGCTCGGCAGTTCGTTGATCATGTTCTGAAGACGCTCGAAATCCTCCGAGTTATCGCCTTCGTCGTTGACCACCAACTCCTTCTCGTTCTCACTCCTCTGGTCCGGCGACGGAGCCTCGTCGAGTTCCTCCGAGCCAACCGAGTCGACCTCCTGCTGCTCAAGCAGGGGATTTTCGTTCATCTCCGTTTCGATGCGTTCCTGCAAAGCCAACATCGGCAACTGCAGAATCTCCATCGACTGGATCATCCGCGGTGCTAGCTTTTGCTGCTGAACGAGTCGGGCCTGCAGGCCCATCGACATGCGCATTCCGCTCATCTAATTCGCTTCGAATTGGTGACGTGCATTCCATCCTTGATAGCGGCAACGGACGGGTGAAACCGGCGGCTGAGTCCACCTCGAATCTACCTCCTTGACCGTTGCCTGACGCCGTCATCATAGCGTTTCCGAAGGTTGAGGGCGAAGCCGATGTGAGCATTTTTTGTGCCAATTAGCGGAAGACGGCTCGTTTCATCGAGGAACGCGACGATTTCTCTACTCCTCGGGGTCTTTCTGCTCCGGCGTGGACTTGTTCCATTTCGCGGCACGCTCCTTCGCCGAGGGGACTTCGAGCGGCCGAACGATGCGGAATCCGACCGACAGGGCGTCGGTGTGATACCAGATACTGCGAGGAATCTGAGGATCCTGTTGCTTCCAGTCTTCTTCCGACGCGATTCTGGCCGCACTTCGAAGCCGCTCTGGATCGTCATCCCAACCACCTCCACGAACCACACGTGGATAAAGCGTTTTGGGAATCGCCAATGGGTTGTTGGACTCTGAGACGGAATCGTAAGCCGTGTACTGGTCGAGCACCCATTCGGAAACGTTGCCGTGCATGTCGTACAAGCCCCAGGGGTTGGGCTCTTTCTGTCCCACGCGCTGGTAGTTGTCATCGCTGTTGTCGAAGAACCACGCGTGGTCCTCGAGTTCATCGGGGTCATCGCCGAATGAGTAGGCCGTCGACGTTCCAGCACGGCAGGCGTATTCCCACTCAGCTTCGGTGGGCAACCGGTAGTACCGTCCTGTTTTTGCGGACAGCCACTCGCAGTAAACCTTGGCGGCATGCTGTGTCATGCAAATCGCGGGGTAGTCTTCACGTCCCATGCCGAAACTCATGTCGGTATAGGGTTCGGTCGGGCGCGAGACACCGTCAATTGCAACGTCACGCGTGGTTTTTCCAATCCCCATCATCTGACGCATCCGTTGGTCGACGTCCTCGTTCCAGACGTCGTATTGATCCCAAGTGATTTCAAATTTTCCCATCCAAAACGGCGACACGCTGACCTTTCGCTGCGGTCCCTCGTCATCCTCTCGATCCTCTTCCGAATCGGGGCTGCCCATCGTGAACTCGCCCCCGGGAATCGGCACCATGTCGATGGTCAACTCCGTGTGCTCGATGACTTCGGAATAGGGCTTCATTTCTGATTCCGTCGTCGCCACCGCAGCGGGCACCTTGATCGGCTCCACAGCCGTCTTCTCTTGGGGCGTGTCTTCTCGCGCAATGACCGAAGTCATCACGCCCGGTAACAGGCTAATGACGCAGGTCGTGACGAATCCAACCGCCGCCAACCGAAGGATCATCGAGTGGGTGCGTGACAGATGGTGCAGCATGGTTTACTCGCTCTAAATTCCGGTCGCACGACAGCGTTTCGCCGAATTCGACTTGTCGGATGAAAGGGTAGGATCAAGGTGGGCGGGTCGGGCCGGTCGGAGACCAGGAGTTTCTCGCTCCCGAGTGATATTGCCAGAGATTCCCCGTCACGTAGACTGACGGAGTCGCGCAGAATCAGCGAGCCGGCCGAGTCTATTGTGGACTCGTCGCTCGGCCAAATTCAAGTCGCAGTCGGCATACGTTGCGATTCTTTCCCCATTCGACGACTTTTCAAAAGCAGAGCGTTCATGTTCAAAGGACTCGGAAATCTAGGCAACATCGCATCCATGGTGTCCGCCTTCAAAGAACTGCCGGAAAAGATGCAGGAGCTGAACGCTCGCATGAAAGACGAACACGTCAGCGGCATGTCCAGCTGTGGCCGTGTCACGGTGGTCGTCAATTGCGTCGGCGAAGTGCAGTCGATCAAGATCGCTGAAGGCATGGAGCACGCGGAACTGGAACCAGCCATTTTAGAGGCAACCAATCAGGCCGGTGCGACGGCCAAGCAAACCTTCGCCGATGCCGTCCAGCAAATGGTCTCTGACAGCGGCGTTGATCTGCCAGGTGTCGACGGGCTGTTGAGTTCGTTCACGGGACGCTAGTACTGCGTCACAGCTTTTGAGTTCTTATCTGTGTGAGTGAATTGTTTTGGAGAAACATGCAGGTGCCGTGGCGGATCTGGTCGATCAACTCGGCCGCTTACCCGGGATCGGTCGCAAGAGTGCTGAAAGACTCGCCTTTCATTTGCTTCGCGTACCCGAGTCGGATGCGCACGCCCTGGCCGATGCCATCCGGCGGGTTCGCAACGATGTGCGTTACTGTTCGGCGTGCTTCAATTTATGCGAAGGCAACTTGTGCACGATCTGCCAAGCCGATGACCGCGATACAACACGTCTCTGCATTGTCGAACAGCCTCGTGACCTCATGAGCCTGGAGCAATCGAAAGCCTACAACGGGCTTTATCATGTGCTGCTCGGCCGAATCGCTCCGCTCGACGGGATCGGCCCCGATCAACTCACGATCGACCAATTGGTCGATCGGGTTCGCGAAGGCAACTTTGTCGAGGTCATCATGGCGACGAATCCGACCGTCGAAGGTGACGGAACGTCGCTCTACATTAGTAACCTGCTGAGCGAGTACCCGATTTCGCTCACGCGTCTCGCCCGCGGCATCACCGCCGGTAGCGTGTTGGAATACGCCAACCGCGAAATGATCGCCGACGCGCTCTCCGGTCGCCAAGACCTTTAGGAACGCGGCGTTGGTAACGTCGCATATTCCGAACTGGGATCGGAACTCTGCAAAAATTCCGACCCGGTTTCCTCCCAAGGTTCTGGCATTGAGTCATACTCCGATTCGGGAACCAAGTTTGACATCTTGCGTTCGGCGTCGGCCAGAGTTGTCTGGGCTGCAGTGTTTCCGCGATAGCGAGTCCGATTTCTAGCAAACGTGTTCCCGCCAGAGTTCTTGGTAGAGCCGCGTGTGCTTCTCGACCATTTGCTCGATCGAAAAATCCGTCTCGATGCGTCCTCGCGCCGAATCGGCTAGCGTTCGCGCATGCTCTGGATTTTCGAGCAACTCCATTGCCTCGCGAGCCAACTCGGCACGGTCACCGACCGGGAACAGACGCCCGGTTACATCGTGCTCGACCAAGTCTCGGTTGCCCGGAATATCGCTTGCGACAACGGGAACCCCCGCCCGCATGGCTTCGATCACCGCGTTGCTTTGGCCTTCGTAATCACTACCGATCCAAAACTGATCCGCGTGCGGCAGCAAATCAACCACGTCTTCACGTGGCCCCAAGAATGCCACGTGCTGGGGCGTCGTCACCGAATCCCGAAATCGCAACAACTCGTCCTTTTGCGGGCCGTCACCGATGATCAGTAGTGAGGTATCACCGCGAGCCGCCGCCAACAACTCGCCCGCCCAAATCAGATCCCGGTATCGTTTCTGTGCCCAGAGTCTTCCGACAGCCAGGATCACGTTTCGAGTCGAATCGAACCCGAAAACCTCAAACGCCTGCTGCCTCGATAACTTGCCGGGACTCCGTGGTGCGACGCCATTGGGAATGAGCCGAAAGAGCTCTGCCGGGACACGATGCGCGGCGTAGAAATCGCGAACCCCCGCGCTATTGGTCGTGATCGCATGAGTCGATTTTGCCAGATACCGATCGATTACGAAGTGCCAACCCCGTTTCCAAGGATCGACGCACCGCTCGCTGGCCAAGATCAACGGGACACCTGCAAGTTTGGCCGCAACGCGACCAAAGCTGTTTGCGGCAAAGAGCCACGTGTGCACGAGGTCTGGCTGAAGGCGTTTGAGTTCCTTGCGCAACCGAAGCAACGCTGTCGGATCTGCTTTGAAACGTTTTCCGATCAAGGTGACACGAATGCCTGCCTGACGCAGATCGTCGCTTCGTGGGCCATCACGTGTGAGCAAGATCACGTGTGTTTCGAATTGATCCGTTGGGAGATGCCGGGCCAACAATGCAAGCTGCTTTTCCGCACCCCCACGATCCATCGTCGGAATCACCAAGGCGAGACGAAGTCGTTTCACGAGGCTTGCTCCGAATCAAACGCCACTTGCGAGCGATGTTGCGTTGCGGCCAAGGAACGCAGCAGTCGTCGGTAGGCGTCAATCATGGCGGCCCCGGAATGTTCGCGTCGCCATCTTCGTTTGAGTGTTTCGGCTCGATCACGTGCCGCTTCCAACTGATTCATCATCTGTAACACGGCAAACCGCAGCGTGCGCGGCCGTTCGGTGTCATACCAAGACACACAGGACGCTTCCAACAAACGATCTTCGACATCACTTTGCGTCGGACTCCGAACGGGTTGATCAGACTTCCGATCCAAAATCATGGATTCGACCTCGGCGGTGCGGAGCTGGAAAAATTCTCTCGCGGCTGCCGTGTTCGAAACGACCATCGGCAACGAGGCCTCGATGGCTGCCGGGATCAAAGCATCAAAGCCATCGCTGCCGGAATGCACCATTAGATCGGCCGCTTGAAAAACGTCTTCCACAACGCCGAAGGACCCGGGCATCGCAACGGATTGCCGCAACCCATCACCACGCAGTCTCGAATAGACCGCGTCTCGCCCCGGTCCGTCGCCGACCAGCCAATACTGCAACGACCCAATTTCGTTGGAAAGCCCCAAGGCGGCTTTCACCAAATGCATGATTCCGGATTGAAGATCATGTCGATCGATCGACAACAAGACGGAGCGTTCCGATGGCACAAAGAAATCGCCATTGATGCGTGCCAACGCGCTGCGAAGCTTGGTCTTGTCGTGCATCGGTTGGGGAAACGATCCGGGTGCTATCCGCGTCACCGCGGAGGCATCACCTCCGAGCGTTCGCCAGCGCCGCTCCGCCGCCGCCGAACCGAGAACGACCGCATCGGCACGTTGAACGGCGGCCAACGTGCGTTTGCCAAACTTCCCGGCTGCCATCCACTCCAAATCCGACGCGTCTCCCTGGCCGGCGACACGGACGATGCAGGGAAGCCCAAGCTGCTTGGATAGGTTGCTGGCCGCGATGGCTTCTTCCCGGGCAAGATCGCAATAGATGACGTCGAAACCGGCCCCATAAGTCCGCAACCAATTCGACAGGGCTTCGAGGTACTTGGAAGTTCCACGGTCAAACGCGTTCTTCCATCCCGCCGGTGGAGGACGAAAGGGCCGGTGGACGGTGATTTCACGGAACGTCAACGTCTCCGCCCAATCGCTGCTGTACTTGGGCGTCAGAACTTCGACGTGAAAACCATGTTCGTGTAAACCACTCGCAAGCGACATCAAGTGCGCGCCACCATCCAGCGTCCCGAGTGGCCAAAAGCAACGCCCGATCATCAGGAGACGCAGCCGTCGTGTGCCGCTGATTTCAGGCATTGCGAATGGACTATTGCTTGGACTGTTGCGCCGTCGACTCGATCTCATCGGGCTCCAAAACCGCCAGGTACGGCAGGTTACGGTACATGTCCATGTAGTCTAATCCGTAACCGACGACAAACTCGTCCGGGATCTCAAACGCAACAAAGTCGGGCCGAAGCGAAACCTCGTGTTGACGATGCTTGTGCAGCAACACGGCTGTCCGAGTCGTTTTCGCACCCAGATCCTTGATGTGCGTGGTCAGGCGGTCCAACGTCCGACCGGTGTCAAAAATGTCGTCGACTAACAAGACATCACGATTTTCGACGTCGATCAACATGTTCGAATCAACCGACAACTCGCCGGACGACATCCCCCCGCGATAGCTCGATGCTTGAATCACTCCGACACGCTGCGGCATGGATAGCCGGCGAATCAAATCGGCAAAGAGCACGATGCTGCCCGTCATGACAGCGATGACCGTCAGCGGACGCTGGTCACCGTAAAACCGGTCAATTTCGCTCGCAAGCCGCTCAACGCCCGCCTGCAATTGATTTTCGTCGAGCAATACTCGCATGCGAATCGATTCTCGCTGGGAAGTTCTGTGGTTGCCAATTCAGGCCCGGTTTTCCCGGGGCAATCGCTCGTCCGCCCGGATGGGCCCTACAAGGGAGCACGCGACGTCGAGCCGACCAAAGCGAAGATAGGCAGCCAAGGAAAAGCAGGGAACCTGGGGCCAGGCTGCAATCGCCGGCACTCAGTTTGTCACGTCCGGGCATCGAACGCCGATGATCACGATACACGCCCACGAGCGATGCGTGTAGACGATTCACTTGGTCGAGCATCAATCGAAAACTCATGACGAATTCCCAGCGACTTGCGATTGTCCGCTCCCACCTCGTCCGCTGGCTGCGGCAGGACTTCTCGCCCGAAGCCGACACCTCCCCCGGTTCCGTTCAGCTGCTCGGTGAGTCCATTTTGATTCAAGATGGATACTACGGAGGACGAACCTTTCGCGCTCGCGTGGGCGAAACGCTCGTTTCGGCGACGTGGTTCATGGAGCCCGATGAATTGAAAATTCGCTCCACCGACGGAACCGTGGTGGCATCCTTTCAGGGCCCCGAGATCATCGAAGTCGCCGAGCCCGAGGCTGAAGTCGCCGAGCCCGTGTTCGCCGGGCCGGACGTTGACTCCCCTCAGCTCGCCGATTTGGACACATCGGAAGAAGAAGCCAAAGCCGCTGAAGAAGTGTCCCCGGCAGCGGATCAGGAGAGCCCCTGTCGCGATTTAATCTGCTTGCCGATCTCCACTCCAGTACATTTCCAAGTGCCAGGCTCCGAGGACGAAAATCAACGCAAGGCGGCGTAGGGGCTCCAGGAGGACGAAAGGCGCTCCAACTTTTCTTACCCCTCCATGGGATCACAGCAAAATACGTAGGCAAGAAGCTTCAGGCTGGGGCTCTTCCCTTGCGTCTCAGTGCCCTTGCGTCTCAGTGCCCTCGCGTCTCAGTGCCCTTGCGTCTTTGCGTTGAAACCCAATCTCCACCACCAGACACCTCCCAATTTCGCCTTTTGCGGGTCGAGCAAGTATAACGGTGGGCCTCGCTTGGCCCCGCCGACGCTGCTCTTAAGACCGCAATGCCGCTACCACTGACTTTCGCATTCGCCGCACGCAATCAACGCGACTCTGGTGAGACGGCGTTTTCCCTGCTGGGTCTTTGCGCGTTTTTCTCATTGCTCGTCGGTTCCGCAGTTGCCGGAGAACGCAACGAGTGGATCGAAGATGTTCCTCGGGCGTATGACGGAGCACTTCGCAATCCGTTAAAAGGATTTACGACTCGAGGTGTTGGCAGCGATCATCCTTGGGCGACGCTCGCACACGACTACCTCCGTTGGAACGAACTGGAGAACGTCGAAAGCGATTCGATTCAGAAGATTCGTGACGTGTGCGACCGCCGCTGGGCGGGAATCGCGGAACGGAATGTCAAAGTCATCCCGCGCGTGATACTTCGCTGGAGCGGTGACGATGAAGTTTACTGGCCCGCTGATTTGACGACCGGTGACTTTTCCAGCAAAGAGTTTGAACGCCGACTCTTGCGTTTGATCAAACGTTTAGGAGAAGTATGGGACGATGATCCACGTGTCGCCTTTGTGGAACTAGGCATCTTTGGAAAGTGGGGTGAACATCATTCGCCCTCGCCAACAAAAGAGATGCAGCGGGTCGCCGGCGAAGCCTTCGCGCGTGCCTTTCCAAACAAGAAAGTCTCCGTTCGACATGCGTGGGACGAGTTCCCATCACAACCCTTCGGCGAGTACTGGGACTCGTTCGCACACCTGGATCAAATGCGCGAGCATGGTGCCAACATCGCGGCGCTCAACCGCAGTGATCATCGTTACCTATCGAATTACATCGGTGGCGAAGTCGCTTACGACTGGGGCAACTCGATGGTGCAGCCGGGCGCTGATCCAACGGCGAGCGTTTCGCTCAAGCGGCATCGCGACTTTGTGATCAACACAATCCGCTGGACGCACTGCACTCAGCTTCGATGGATCTCCGACTACGACTCGAAAGACGATACAGCCACGCGCGGCGCCGAGTTGATTCAACAAACGCTCGGCTATCGCTTTGTGCCGACACGTGTGGCTTTTCGGCCGAGTATCACCGATGGCAAGCTTAGTGTGTCGGTTTCGATTCGAAACGAAGGCTCGGCTCCTTTCTACTACAACTGGCCGGTCGAAGTTGCCCTGCTGACACTCGCGGATCGAAAACTCGTTTGGAGCGATACGTTTGATGACGTGGACATCCGCCGGTGGCAACCGGGCGAAGCTTGGACGGAGCCAACGTTTCGAGCGAAAGCATCCATTGCGACTTCCGAGTGGGTCACGTGGCCGACTGACGGCAACGAATGGCGAATCGCACCGAAGCAACATGAATTTTCACAGTCCTTCCAAGTCGATGTGCCGCCAGGCGAGTACCTGGTCACCATCGCAATCTTGGATCCTGCCGGCAAGCAACCGAGCTTGCGTCTTGCGACTTCACAGTACATCCGCGGAGGCCGACATCCGATCGGAATCGTCGCCAACCAAAGCGGACAAGGACGCAAACTGGACAGGTCCATCTCATTCGACGATCCATCACAAGACGACACCCTGCACTACGATCGATGACATCCCCGCAGAGCTGGTCTTCTTATCATTTTCGCTCAGACAATCGGAAAGCGCCACGCGGGAGACCGCCAAGTACCACACCGCATCTCCATCGTTGCAGCATAGATGGACACCCGCCAACGTTACCGAGCGTAAGCGTGGGCGCTAGCTATGCTATCGGCTTGTCCGGGACATCACGCGTCCCACCTGACCACAAGCCGACTCCGTCAATCTCGACAAATCAACCCGACGAAATTGCCAGCAAAAATCCTTGAAAGACCAATCCTGATCTGCAAAGCTGCTGTTCCAGAGAACAAGTCACCTATTGCAGAGAACAAGTGACGAGTTCTGAGAACAAGCCGTAGAACAGGTGTCAGAACAAGCCCAAGAAACCGGTTCAAACGGACTTGTTCTCACCACCAAACCCAACAAAACACCCCCAACCACTTGTTCTCCCAACGCAATCGGGGAATGAAATGGTTATCCGTGCCACAGGACTGAATTTGAACAAAGCAGATGAACCGGGAGCAGTTTCACGAAGCGAGAATCCTTACCGTCACTAGAAGTCAACGATGGAGGCGTAGAGCTATCTCCCATTTACCGTTGATTTACACGGCGTCGATTTGTTTCGCGTCGCTGATGATCTTGCTTCTGCTTCGCAGACCGGGGTTGCAGACGAGCGACTTTTACTCGCTACTCGGACTTAGTGTTCTAGCTACGATCTTGACGTTCGTGATTTACAAACTCGTCCCGAGGACCCTGACTCGTGTGAATGGTCGGTTCTATATCGATCTACCCGGTGCTAGCTCCACTTGCGTCAATCCAAACGCACGAGACATGCCCTACTTCCGACGTATAAACGACCGACTTTCATACTTCGTCCCATCAAATCGACGATATGAAATGATTGTCCACCGGAAGTCCAATCATGAACTCCCTGGATCAATGGAACGAGACGGATAACCATTGGATGCACGACGAGCCGCGGAGTTGTGGTTGTTGAAGTGGTTGATCATCCGCCGCGGCCGCGTGATCCGTACCGTTCCCCGCGGCAAGCATTGATCACCAGCGCGTGATGATTGCGCTGCTGACTATAGTGCTCATTGGCCCTCTTGATTTCGCGGCGCCTCGGCTGACTGGTGATGCGCGTTTGAGGTTGTCGGTTTGATTGGTGCGCGGTCGACTCGGCTGGACGGACTTGTGGGTGAATCCAGCGCCCGCCGGCCCATTTGAATTTAACAGACCTCTTTTGCCTGGGATTCGCAGTCGATGTCGCGGTTTTGATGGGTGCGCTGTCGATCAGGACTGATCCATGCTGCTGATCCAATGCTCGTCGCTTCGTGGGCCATCACGTGTGAGCAAGATCACGTGTG
>JBCBOO010000199.1:0-12425 GCA_039821235.1 Planctomycetota bacterium | reverse complement strand
CTTGGCGAAGAAGCTCGTAGCGTGCACGAAACGATAGGCTTGGATGGAAAATGGCTTGCAATGTGACTTCGTCGGCACCGAGCTCGTTGAGTGAGGCGACCACGGCTTTCGTCGCTGGAAGTGCTGCGAGCCCGTCACCATTGTTGCCCTTTTGAAGTCGCTGCCCCAGTTCCATTAGGAGCTCGGGGTGGCTGGAGAACATCACATAGTCGGGGGCATTCGCGTTGGGGCTTCTCACGACTCCGATGACCCAGCGACTGAGTAGTCGTTCGGCTTCCTCTTCGTCGTCGCTGTCGAACCCGAGAGCCTCGAGATCGGCATCGTCGATTTCGCCGATATCTCCCTGACCCGGTTCGACTTTCCATAGATCAAACGCGTCGAACTCCATCTTCATCGCATCCGGATCAACTTCCATCGCCCGGCGGAGCAAGTCTTCCACGACATCTGCATTTTTGATGCGAATCGCGACCAGCATGCGGTCGGAATCCACGCTCACCGGCAACGTGTTGTCCGTGACCAAGATGATTTCGTCGTCCAGGTTCGGCAGCAGGTCTTTGGCGATATCAATTTGCGGGCCTTCGACGTCGTCGCGAATCCCATCCAGCATCGGCCGGAAAACATCATCGCCGAGTGCATCGTTGACCAAGGACTCGGCAGCCCAAAACGCTTGCTCGATTCGCCAGTTGATTCGGTAGAACGTTCCCGAGTCGGCCGTGGGCCACGACGGCACGGGCGCGAGCGGTTCATTGATCGCTTGCAGCATCCGCGCCGCCTTGGTTAGCTTGCCGGGTGCGAGCACAACGCCGCGATGAAGGACGTCGAACTTCTTTCCGCCGACGACACCAATGCCGCCGAGAGCTTCGATGACGCCAAAGCCTTGACGCTCGAGCAGTGCCAAAATATCCACACTGCCCCGGCGGTCGTACTCGACGACTTCGCGAAGGATGCGTCCCATCGTGAAAGGCTCCGCGTACCATTGCCAACACTCGATGCCTTCTGCGACGTCGGTGGCATCGATCAAGTCGCGTGATTGCCGAAGGACGCTTTGATAGGACTCGCGAGTTGCGAAGGCACCCGGTGTTTCACCCGAGGCTTGTGCATCGAGCAGTTGCTTGACGACCTCGGTTCGATCGGCCGCGATGATGCGTTCGTCATTCCAAGTGAGCGCGATCTCTTCGATCTTGAGTTGTCCCGGTTTGGGCTTCGTTCGATAAACACGAATCGTCTGACCCGCATGTTCGAGGTCCTTGCGTTGGGCGCCACCATTTTTCAAATCAGTGTCAATGGTTTTCGCGACCGCTTCGGCTGCCTGAACATTGCCACGGATGTCCGCAGAGACGCATAACGCGTAGGGGCGTCGTTTGTCGTCCGGGAACGAAAGCCAAGCGACGACGACTTCGCCGGATGCAATTTCGAGAACGTCACGTGGCTTCAGGCCGATCTTGCCATTGAGCGTGTCGAAGTAGCTGGTGGCTCGCTCGCGCTGCTCCTCCAGAAAGGGCTGCATCTCGGGGGCCGCGAGGAGGGCTCCGAATTGGGTTCGCTCCCACGCGTCGCAGAACGTCGGCATCTCGGGGATGCGGACGACTCCGGCGGTGGATTCCGGCAACAAGTCGATCGTGCTGGTGAACTGAGCAGACGCGGGGCGATTACAGATCGCCAGCGCCAGAAACACGAAAACCGCGGTCACAAGGCGTCGGCGCGTTGTACGCATGCCGAGCGGATCGATTGCAAGAAAAGAGGGATTCATGTCGTTGTGTTTCGGCATCAAAGCGGACCACGCCACGGCCGAATCCTTGGATTTGATCAACGTTTCTCTCGCCCGCCCTGGGATCGGTGCAGTGACCCGTTGGCCACGAATTGCCACGAATCACAAGCCCGGTATGTTATCGCACTCGTTTTGACCACGAAACGGCGCATCTTTCGACCCAGCCAATTTTGCCAAAAAGCCCCAAACTGCCACAGTGACCGCAGAATCGACCTATCAGAACCCCCTCATCGAGCGCTACAGCTCACGCGAAATGGCGACGCTCTGGGGGGCCGAGAGGCGTTTTCGCACTTGGAGACGGATGTGGATCACGCTCGCCGAATGCGAGCAAGAACTCGGGATCGAGATCACGGACTCTCAAATCGAACAACTTCGGGCCTTTGAAAGCAATCTCAACCTCGATGTTGCCAAGGAATATGAGCGGGTTCGCCGCCATGATGTCATGGCTCACGTGGAGGCCTATGGCGACCAGTGCCCGGATGCAAAACGGATCATTCACCTCGGTGCGACGAGTTGTTTCATCACCGACAACGCCGATGTGATTTTGATTCGCGATGCACTTCAGTTGGTCGCGCGGCGGTTGGCCAGCACGATCGATGCCATGGCGACGTTCGCGGCCAAAACACGCGACATGCCCTGCCTCGGGTTTACCCACCTTCAGCCCGCGCAGCCGACCACGGTTGGGAAACGCTGCTGCCTCTGGACCTATGACTTGGTGTTGGACCTTCAAGAGATCGAGCACCGGCTACAGACGCTCGCGGCTCGGAGTGCCAAGGGAACGACCGGAACGCAAGCGAGTTTCCTGCAGCTCTTTGGTGGCGATCACGACAAGGTACGGCAATTGGAACGCCGGATTGCCGAAAAGATGGGCTTCGATTCCATGTACGCCGTGACCGGTCAAACGTATCCTCGCAAGGTCGACGCGCAGCTGTTGGATGCGCTCAGCGGCATCGCGCAGTCCCTGCACAAGACGGCAACGGATGTTCGCTTGCTGGCCAGTCGCAAAGAAATCGAGGAACCGATTGAAAAACACCAAATCGGCTCTTCGGCGATGCCTTACAAACGCAACCCCATGCGCAGCGAACGCATTTGCGCCCTGACGCGATTCGTCATGAGTCTGCAAAGCAGTCCGGCGATGACGGCCGCGACGCAGTGGATGGAGCGAACGCTGGACGATAGCGCCAACCGCCGGCTGGTGATCCCGCAAGCGTTCCTTGCAATCGATGCGTCCCTGGTGTTGATGGAAAACATCGCCAGCGGATTTGTGGCTTACGCCAAGACGATCGAGCACAACTTGGCAAAGGAGCTGCCTTACATGGAGACCGAGAACATCATGATGAAGGCGGTCGAAGCGGGCGGAGATCGTCAGGCTTTGCACGAGCGGATTCGAGTCCACGCCCGCGAAGTTGCCGTGCGTGTCAACGCCGAAGGCAAGTCCAATGACATGATCGATCGTCTCAAACAAGATCCCGAATTCGCATCGGTTGAATTTGATGGCGAAATCAATCCGCTTGACTTTGTCGGCCGGGCGCCCGAGCAGGTCGACGAGTTCATTCAAGACTGCGTCGAACCGATTCGGGCAAAGTACGCCGACGGCGAATCACTCAGCGTCGAAGTTTCCGTTTAGGAATGGAATGGCAGACTGCTCAAACTCGGTCGACGTAGCGATTGACGACGGCCTCAAGGAACTCTTGGCGACCGCTGGTGTTGGCATCGGCGTCGCCCTTTTCCAGCATATAGGTTTCGAGGTCAGCAAATCCAACTTCACCGGATTCGATTTTCGCACCGATTCCGGCATCCCAACTCGAGTAACGCTCGGAGATAAAGTTCTCTAGCGCGTTGTCGGCTCTCATGGCGGCGGCAATTTTCAGGCCTTTCGCGTAGGCGTCCATCGATCCGACGTGGGCATAGACTAGATCAATCGGCTCGAATGATTCGCGTCGAACTTTTGCATCAAAATTGACTCCGCCACTACTCAGGCCGCCGTGCTTGAGGATGTAGTACATCATCTGCGTGGTCAGGTAATAGTCGGTGGCGAATTGGTCGGTGTCCCAGCCGAGCAACAAGTCACCGGTGTTCGCGTCGATGCTGCCGAGAGCATCTTGCGCTCCGGCGTAGTCGATTTCGTGCATCATGGTGTGGCCGGCGAGCGTCGCGTGGTTCGTTTCCAGATTCAACTTGAAGTGATCTTTCAAGTCGTTGGCTCGCAAGAAGTTCAGGCAAGCCGCAGCGTCGCTGTCGTATTGATGCTTGGTCGGCTCTTTCGGCTTGGGTTCGATTAGGAACTGCCCGGTGAAGCCGATCTCTTTGGCGTAATCGACGGCCATGTGAAAGAACTTGGCCAAGTGGTCGAGTTCTCGTTTCATGTCGGTGTTGTAAAGGTTTTGGTAACCTTCACGGCCACCCCAGAACACATAGTTCTCGCCACCAAGTCGATTGGTGACTTCCATCGCTTTCTTGACCTGAGCGGCGGCGTAGGCGAAGACGTCGGCGTTGCAGGTGGTCGCGGCACCATGCATGAAACGGGGATTCGAGAACATGTTGGCGGTGCCCCAAAGCAGTTTGACACCGCTTCGCTGCTGCTCCTCCGCTAGCACATCCGCGACGGCGTCCAGGTTTGCATTGGATTGGCTGAGCGAGTCACCTTCGGGGGCGACGTCACGATCGTGGAACGCGTAGTACGGGGCTTGGAGTTTTTCGAAGAGTTCGAAAGCAACTCGGGCACGATTCTGGGCGTTTTCAACGGACTCCGTTCCATCATCCCAGGGGCGAACGGCTGTTCCAGGCCCGAACGGATCGCTTCCCGTCCCGCGAAAGGTGTGCCAGTAAACAATGGAGAATCGAAAGTGATCCTTCATCGTCTTGCCCTCGACGACCTCGTCGGGGTTGTACCAACGGAATGCCAGCGGATTGTCGCTTTGAGGACCTTCGTATTCGACTTTCGAGATTTCTGGAAATGCAGACATGTCTTGCGGAGCGTTAAGCGGGGAGGAGAAGCCAACTATCGTTCGCCCAAATGTTAGCGAATCGAGCCTGCGTCGCGGAGGGGACCGGAGGCTTGAAGTCGGCAAGGGAACCCGCTCATTCGTACACTTCGCGTTCTTGATTTTGAGATGCGTTCCGGCGAGTGCTCCCCGCCGATCCCCGGTTTTCCCGAGCACAGATATTCACTTGGACCAAGGTAGAGGTGCTCACGCGGACCTGGGTAGGGCGCTCAATCGTCATCGCCGGAGGTCACCGGGTTGAGCAGCTGCTCTTCGTCCGGTGTCGCCTGCATCGACCAACGGTGAAGCATACCGAAGCGGTCGCTGCGAGAGCCGCGAATGGTGAGTTGCCAAACTCCCTTGACGGATTTTCCATTGAACGCGGCCAACCCTGGTTGACGTTTCACCAGCCCTTCGGGTTGGAATCGGCCGTCGAATGGGGGCCGCGCCTTGGTGATGGGCGTTTCCGCTTGATCATCGAATCGGGTGTCTTCGAAGTGGTCGTCGCGTCCACCGACCGCCGTGAACAGTTCGATACGAGTTCCATCGGGCCCCGTCAGGTAACCATCGAGTGAACTGACATTGGTGTGCGTGATGGTCAGTCGGACATTGAGGTCCGAGACAATGAAGTCGTCGTCCGAGATTTCGATCTCCGAAACGATCGTTTTTTCAGGAGGTAGGATTTCGGCGACTTCATTCTGGAAACTACCACCCATCATCGATTTGGATGACATCACTTCCATCGGCGTCAACAAGCCGTCGGCGTTGGCATCGATACTGACAAACTCTGCCACTTTTGCGTCGGTCGGTTCCGGCGCAAATTCGGTCAGGTCAACCTGTTGGTCACGGTTTTCGTCCCGCTCATAAAACCAACCCGGCAATCCCTCGACCGTTCCACCGGTTTGATCCTGTAGCTGCTTGAAGAACGCAAACAATTCTTCGCGAGAGAGTTCTCCGTTTTGGTCCGCATCGATCGCCCCGGCGGGAAGACCCAGTTCGATCGTCTCGATGCGTTCCAGTCGTCCGTTCTCGTTTTTGTCGTATCGCCCCAGTACCGCAGCGGTCAGCCACATGCGATCACCGCCGCTTCGCCACCAGTCCCGGCGCTCGCGTCTACGTTGATCCTCAACTTCTTCCGACGAGGGGCCTTTGCGAATCCCATTGCCGACGCGGCGAGCTTGTTGCACCAGTTCGCCAGAGTCTTGTTGGAGTGCCCGTCGGCGAGCGTAACGCTGCGTCAGTTCCAGTCGGCTCAAACGGTCGTCTTTGTCCAGATCGGCGGCGAACGGATCCCGATGGGTCCATCGGGCACGCGCGGCTTCCCGTCGATCGAGAAATCCGTCCCGATTGCGATCATAGCGCCGCAGGGTATCTTCCGCCTCATCGACATCATCGGGAGTGTAGGGGTATTTGATCTCACCAACACCAAACTCCGGAACCATGATCTCGTCATCTTCCATGCCGAACCCTTTCAGCACACGTTCGCGACTGGCTCGGACCGATTCACCTGCGACCCCGTTCTGGAGGGCGTAATAGACTCGTGCCGCTTCCTGCCACTTGTCGATATCGTTTGAACGTTCAAGCGACATTCGTCGTGCTTTCGCAATCCGTTCCAGATAGGGACGCGAAAGGGGCGTGATCTCTTCGGGATCAATGCGTCCATTTTCATCACGGTCCAGCAACTCGAGCGACTCACGTAGACCGGACTGTCCCGATGCGATGCTTGCCAATCCGATCAGCATCAGTAACGAAAGCAAGCCTCGCGGAAAGCAACGCAATTCCTTGAATCGATCCGTCAGCATTATCGGTCTCGCGACTTGGGAGTACGGCGATTAGTCGGTGCGGAGGAAGACGTGGATTGACCGAAGACGATCTCCTGAAGAACGGCTTCCAAGACTTCGCTGTTTCGAGGCGTGATCACTTCGATGGTCTGCTCCGCTCGTCCGTCCAGCATCTCCGCGAGTGTTTTGACTTCGTTGAACAGGGCATCGGGTGCGGTCACGATCAGCGAGTTACTCGGTTCGTGGACGGCGAGTGTCATTTTCGGTTCGGAAGCGGCTTCGGCTGCCGCGTTCTTGGCAGGAGCTTTCTTTTTGGTGTTGTCCTTTTCCTGCTTTCGATCGTTGTCCGATCCTCCACGAGCCGCGGCAGCGGCCCGAGGGTCTGCCTGTTGTCCGCCCGGTTGTCCGGGTGCGCCACTGCCCGTGGTCGACGCAGCAACGCGTCCGGCAAAGGCCTGCCGAAGTGCCGCTTCCACATCGCTGGCACGTGAGTTCACCAGTTCAATCACATGCGAGCGGCCGTAGGTTTCAACCGCGGTGATGCTGCTGTCCTTTTCGATGATTCGAAGGTATTGTTCGATCTGCGAGATCTCTTCGGGAGAGCCTTGCACAATCAAGCGATTCAGTCGAGCATCTGCCACGACGGTGGCCGACCCCGAAATCAGCGTCAGGGTGCCTTCGCGATTGGTAATCAGGCTGCCCAGTAAGGTGCCCGTCGGTGCGGAAACGATTGAGTTGACGAGCGAGTCTTGCGAAGTCGGAATTGCAGCTTGGCCGCCGTCAATCAGCTCGGCAAGCATTTTGATCGCGTCGCTGCCGCGCGTGTACTTCAAGTAAAAGACGATGGGTTCGGCCGTCGTGGTCGCTGCACTGGCACCGGCGATCGTTCGGACGTGGGTTTCGAATTGATCCAAGACCGCAACGTCCATGCACTGAACCAGGACACCGCGCGAGGTCAGTTGACATTCGATCGCGTTGGCTTCGGCATTGGCCTCGGGGGACTCGAGCAACCGACCACGTGATGATATCGAAACGAATTCATCCGGCAGCTTTGGCAACTCGATGGGCATCAGATCCTCCGCACCCGTGTAAGCGACGCGTTCACGAGGTTTTGCGGATGCCGTCTCCGAGTCAAAAACAATGATGGGATTGGGAAGCCGCCAGAATCGAGCTGCGATCTCCAGGGACCGCATGGCACGCGGGCCGCTGATGGGAATCAAGCGAAGGTCATTGCCGGCCGGTGAGGAAACGGGGTCTTGCTGAGCAAGGCCACGAACAATCTGTTTGATTTCGTCAATCTGGTCCGGTTTCGCTCGCACGAACAGTCGATTGTTCTCCAGATCGGCATCCAGTTTCGGGATCGAACCGTTTTGCAAACGGTCATCGTCGTCGTCGTCGAAATCAAACTCGTCCGGAAGATCCAGCATTTGCTCAATCAACGCGATGGCGACGAATGCGTCCACGTCTCCCAGGGCGATGACTTCAAACGAAGGTTCCTCCGCGGCCAACTTGGCAACCGCCATCTCAATTTCTTCCTGGATCGATGGAGGGGCCAACGCGACGATCGTTCCCGCCGTTTCGTCTTTGGAGAGACGCACTTCTTTTCCGACCAAGAGCGTTTGCAAGACGTCATAGGCAAGGTCCACGTTGCCTCCAGCCACTGGGTGGCTTCGCAGCAACGCATTTGACTCTTCGTCTGTGATGCTCTGTTTGGCAACATCAACGGACTCAACCAAGCGTTCGATCAGCTTGATTTTGTCTTCGATGCCGGTTGCATAGATGAACTTGCCTTTCGGGTCGGCGGACAGGCTGACATCGATTCCGATCATCTCGCCGGTCGCGAGTCCCAAATGGGGGCGTGCCACCGTAAGAACGTCTTCGGCATCCACGTACAGCAGTGGGAAGCTCTTGACGATCGTCCCGTTGTCCAGCTTGCTCGGTTCGAACGAATCCAGTATCGCTTTGACGTTCTTTAGCTTGCTGACCGTATCGGTGATCATGAGCTGGTTGGTTTTTGAAAAAACCGATGGCTTGGTCATCAAGTTGATGGCCGAGAGTTCTTCGACGGCGTCCTCGGCATCCAGCGGACCCAGCGGAAAGAGACACTTCACAACATCTTGACTGGGTCTTTCGGCCAGCTGATCGACTTGAATCAGCGGTGCAAGTGCATCGAGTTGCTCCAAGCTCCTCGGATCGCTCAGGTTGATCACGGACAGAAGGTTGCCGCTTCGTACCAACGAGAAACCTTGCGGGAGCAGAAACAAGTTGATGCGGTCGATGGCTTCCTGGTGCGTGAAGGTTGCCGGATCGGAATAGGTAAAGCTGCCTGCCGGCACGCCATCGACGTGAAGTGCCACCCCCGATTCGTCCGCGATCCATTCAATGACATCTTTCCAGGGCACGCCGGCGAACGAAAACTGGACGGTCGGGGGACCCGCGGACTCGACGGCTGAGGCGCCCGCCGAGGTTCCGACGTCGCCGGTTCGGTCTTGTCCATCAACGCGTTCTTGGGCGCCCACCGGCGGCAGTGCCGAGTTCAGGCAAACCCCTATGAGGATGACTAAAAGACCCAAAAGCTGGATGCTTGGGCGGTTCAGTGGGTGCAAGGAGGGATCGTTCGACGCGCTAACGCCGCATCGCCGCAGAAAGTTCATTCGGCATCGGGGGTGCGTGGGGATCGCAGGCAGGCAGATAAAGGCGGGCGCCGGAATCGAGATCCCGGACCGGTAGAGGGTAGTGGATCAGCCCGTGAAGTCAACTTTTGATGCTCTCGAACCCATAGCGCGGCGGCACTCAGGCCCAGAAACTGGCGCCTCCCGTCGCCTCGAAAGCGTGTTCGTAGTGCTCGATTGCCGTCGGTTGAGGATTCCCGTCGGGCCACCAGATCGCGACCACATCGAATCGGCTAGGGATGCCGAGAAGGTTGCGCCGTTTCAAGTAGCGAATTGCCGCGTGCGTGATTCGCCGCTGCTTGTTTTCATCGACACGATCGGCCGGATGTCCAGGGCGAGTTGTTCGGAGCGTCTTCACCTCGACGAAGATCATCGCCCGCGTTTTGCGATCCGCGGCGATCAAATCGATTTCGCCGGCGCGGTCCGATTCGCTTTGCGCGACAATGACAAGGCCTTTCTTACGCAACAGCCTCGCCGCCGCCTGCTCACCCTGCCTGCCAATCGGCGCGGATGAATCGATACGCCCGTACCGCCATTGGTCGTAGGACTCCTTTGCACGGCGATAACCGCGATTTAGCAAGGGAACAAGCTTCATGGCATGCATGCTCGACCTGGCTGGGCAACAGGCAGCCCTCTCTGGTCGCAAACCGACCGTCTCTCCCGAAGGGCCCGAAGGGAGAGAATGATTGGTCGCCTTTTTCTCCCTTGGGAGAAACGACGCGCTAACGCGTCAAAGAGGGTCCGCTGGCATAACTAAGCACTAGCTGCGGCGGCGTTCTTTGAGGCGGACAGCCTTGCCGACGCGTCCACGGAGGAAATACAGCTTGGCTCGCCGGACGATTCCGCTTCGTTTGACTTCGACCTTCTCGATGCGAGGGCTGTGGATGGGGAACTTTCGCTCCACGCCTTCTCCGGCAACGATCCGGCGGACGGTGAACATCTCTTTCGAGCCGCTTCCCGAAATCGCGATCACGACTCCGGTGAAGACCTGGATTCGTTCCTTGTTGCCTTCCAGAATTCGCAGGTGAACATCGACGGTGTCGCCGATTTCAAACTGTGGCGGATTCTCTTTGATGGAGGCCTGTTCGACCTTTTCGAGGATGGCTTGTGACATCGCTAAGCTCTTCAGTTATTTGGTGGCGGATGGCTTGTTGGTGACTTCGTCGTCAGACGTCGGCTGCCGCAACAAATCAGCACGTCGCTGTTGGGTACGAATCTGGCTTTGGTTGGCTCGCCATTGGGCGATCGCTTCATGGTTTCCGCTCAGGAGAACTTCGGGCACGCTGTGTCCCCGATAATCTCTCGGGCGGGTGTACTGCGGAAACTCAAGCAACCGATTTCCGCGGCTGAATGAATCGTCCACATTACTAAGTTCGTCTCCGAGGACGCCCGGCAGCAACCGGACGACACCGTCGACAATGGTCATCGCGGCGACCTCGCCCCCGTTGAGGACAAAATCACCGACACTGATTTCTTCTGGTTCGAGAATGTCGATCACTCTCTGATCGAACCCCTCGTACCTTCCACAGAGCAACATCAGTCGCTCGCTGGTCGCGAATTCCTCGGCCATTCGCTGGTCGAATCGCTTGCCTTGCGGCGTCAGCAGAATCTTCCGCGAGGGCGTCTTCGCGAGCTTTTCAACGTCCTCCACGCATGGCACGGTGACATCGACTTGCAACAGCATGCCGGGGCCACCGCCAAACGGCCGATCATCGACTTTCCGGTGCGGCGTGTCGGCGGCCCAGTCTCGAAGATCATGCCGGTGAATTTCGACCAATTCCTTTCGGATGGCCTTCTCCAGCAAGCTCTGCGTCAGGTAACCGTCGAAGATCGCGGGGAATAGGGTGACGATATCAAATCGCACGAGTCAATTCTCCCGTGATCAACACGCGGATCACTCGGCGGCCGCTTCGGTACCGGCTTCTTCCGACGGTGCTTCTGCAGCTGGCTCTTCGCTGGGCGTTTCTTCCGCGGCGGGAGCAGGCTCGGCCGGTGCCGGTGGTGCGGCAACGGGAGTGTACTCCTTTCGCTTTCCGAGACGCTCGAGGGCCGCCTGTTGGGCGTCCAAGTGGGTCCCATTGGTGCCGTACTTCTTGATCAGCACGGCGACTTTTTCGCTGGGTTGTGCGCCGACGCTCAACCAGTGATCGACGCGATCACTTTTGAGCTGAACACGTGCGTCGGTTTCGGGGCACATCGGGTCGTAAAAGCCCAACTCTTCGATCACCCGGCCATCACGAGGGGACCGTTGGTCCATCGCGCAAACTCGGAAGAATGGTCGGTGGGTACGACCCATCTTTTTCAGACGGATACGAACTGCCATGAGTTACTCACTACTAGAAGAATGAATGTCTTGTTGTGAACGGTTGTCGCGCTTGCCTTTGTTGCGTTTTGCTTGACGCTTCAGCTTGTCGCGTTGTTTTTTTAGCTTGGCACGTTCGGCGTTGGAGAGCCGTTTGCCAGTACTTTTCTTGACCCGCATGCCATCGAGTGAGCCATCGCCGCCGGCCATCGCGCCCTGCAGCTGCTGCATCATTTTCATGCGGTCCATGGTCGTGCCGCCGGCCATGCCTTGCATGAGCGGCTTCATGACTTCGAATTGTTTGACGAGCTGGCTGATCAACGGTGTCTCAATGCCGGCACCGCGAGCGATCCGGGTTCGCCGGGCGGCGTCGATCATTTTCGGCGTGCGACGCTCTTCCGGCGTCATACTGTTGATCGCACCGATCATCTGCCGAATGCCACCCGATGCTTCATCGCTTTCGAGGGCTTCTTTGAACTGGCCCATGCCGGGCATCAAGCTCATCATCCGGCCCATCAAGCCCGGCTTGCTGACCTTCTCCATCATGTTCTTGAAATCGTCGAGCGTGAATTCGCCGGAGGCCATTTTGGCTTCCAACTCCTCACGTTCTTTCTCATCGACGATTCGGTGCGCTTCGGCGGCCATCGCCACCATGTCGCCCATCTGCAAAATCCGACCCGCCATCCCTTCCGGACGGAACGGTTCGAGCGCATCAAAGTGTTCGCCGGTTCCGATGAATTTGATCGGAACTCCCGTGACGTGTTTCACTGAAAGGAGTGCCCCGCCGCGGGCATCACCGTCCAGTTTCGTCATCACCACGCCGTCCAGCGTCAACGCCTTGTTGAAGGCATCCGCACTGTTGACGGCGTCTTGTCCTGTCATTCCGTCCACGACCAAGTAAACCTGGTCGGGCGAAAC
>JBCBOO010000198.1:0-12529 GCA_039821235.1 Planctomycetota bacterium | reverse complement strand
TTCAGATCACGAGCGAGAACACTTGATTCGTCAAAAACGATTGAGACATGCCGCCGACTGATCGTCCGAGTTTCGACACTTAGCTGACAATCTTTGGAACGCCCAATCGTGAAAGGCGAACGATCGACTTTGCACCGCGAGCCCTTTTTCGAACCGTTGGTTTGCAGCAGATTGATCGCAAACATCGGGTTCTTTGATAATGGAGAAGTGAGAGGAGAAGTGGCTGGACCGTTGATGCCCCACGGGCGAGACTATAGGAGGAGACCAACCTCGAATTGGAGAAGGATCGGCAGCGAAACGGTAAGCGTTCGATTAAGAAACGTCGTGTCGGTGGTAAGCGAGGTCCCCGCGTGCTCTTTCAGCCTTGTTTTCAGCGTGGTGGCGGTTGTGTCTTCGGCGTGGTCACGCCCGGGCCAGCCGATCAGGAAGCAGAATAATGGAAGAATTTAACGGTCGAAGGTGAATTGAACGACGACAACGGATATCGACTCGTCGACTTTGGGAGAGGCAGGAAACTCGAGTCCTTCGCGGGCTGGCTGGTCGATCGCCCCTGCCCTGCCGCCGATCACGTCCAACCACGGTCAGCCGATGCATGGGGGCGATCACGAGCGAGATTTGATGCGAAGAAGAAGCAATGGAGTTTTCCGACCGCGTCCCGGCAGGACGACGCGCCAAGTCTGATTGATTTTGGCTCGCTCGTGATGCCTTTCACGCCGACCCCCTTCGGTCACGTGGGGGTTTTTCCGGAACAAAAGGGGAACTGGAGTTGGCTCGCGGGCGGTCGTGTAAAAACTGATTCGAGTCAATCCTCTCCAACCGATCTTTCCAGTGGCTTGAACCTATTCGCCTATACCGGAGCAAGCTCGATCGCGATGGCGAAGGGGGGCCATGCGGTCGCCCACGTGGATGCCGCCAAGCCGAACGTCAATGCGGCCCGTTCGGCGGCGAAGCACAACTCTTTGGGTGACCATCCGATCCGCTACTTGGTTGACGACGCGTTGAAGTTTGCCAAACGCGAATGCAGACGCAATCAAGATTATCAAACCATCGTGCTGGATCCGCCCGCTTACGGGCACTCGCCCAACGGAAAGACGTGGCGTCTGCAACGTGACTTGTGGCCGCTACTGGAAAATTGCTTGAAACTGTTTGCCGAAGAGTCAATGCGTTTGCTCATCACGGGGCACTCGCCCCAAGTCACCGAGCTTGATGTGGTCGAGTACCTTCGCGAAAGGGTTCCGAGCGCCAACGGGTATTCGGCTGCCCAAATCAATCGTGGTCTGGACGCCGGCCGACTGACGCTTTGCGACCGCCACGGACGCAAACTGGATGCGGGATTTTCAGTACGCCTTGATATCCAGCGATAGCATGCGAGCACCCAAAGTTGGCCGATCGATCGGCGGCGCGCGGCCGTCACAAGTCCTCCGGACCAGACGGAACAATTGCCGCATCGGAACCGATCGCTCTTCGTTGTTTCCAGTTAGAATGAGTCGATGATGCCTACTCTTCCAAACGCTTCCGCGCTTTCGCCCCGCGCCCGAGTCCTGGTGGACTGGTTCAAGGGACATCGTGCCGTCGCGGTCGCGTTCTCTGGTGGAGTCGACAGTAGCGTGGTGCTTGCCGCGGCCGTTCTGAGTGACGCCAACGTGATTGCCATCACGGCCAAATCACCGAGCGTTGCGTCTTGGCAAATTGAAATCGCGTCGCGTGTTGCAAACGACTTGGCGGTGACGCACGAATTTGTTGAAACGGATGAGGTCGAACAGCCGGCGTATGCGGCGAATGATTCCAATCGATGCTTCCACTGCAAATCAACGCTCTACCGTTCGGTCCAAGCCATCTGCGATTCGTTTCCCTTTGGAAAGATGACTCTGGTTTCCGGAACCAACAGCGATGACCTCGGTGACTATCGCCCGGGGATCAAAGCGGGCGAGCTTGCTTCCGTCCGAACACCGCTGGCGGATCTCGGTCTGACGAAACAGGACGTCCGGTCGCTGGCGAGCGAGTTCGGTTTGCGTAACGCTGATCTTCCCGCATCACCCTGCCTTGCGAGCCGAATTGCCTACGGTGTTGCAGTGACTCCGGAACGGCTCTCTCGCATTGAGCAAGCCGAAGGACACCTGCGAGCGAAAGGATTTCACGTCTTGCGTGTCCGACTTCACGAAGGAGAGATGGCGCGGATTGAAGTGCCACGTGACGACCTGAATCGATTGATCGAAGCGGATCAGCAGCACCAAATTTCAAGTCACTTTCAGCGACTAGGCTTTCGATACGTTACGATCGATTTGCAGGGTTTTTCAAGCGGCAGCCTGAATCGTCTTGTGAACATTGCTTCTCCCGCTGTGCCAACCGACCCGAACCAAACTTGATGACCGATCCAGACGGCGATCCTGAATCGCAAACACCCGCACCGTCCGGAAGCGATGAGACGAGAAGCGAACCTCGTGTCACCAATCCCACTGCGCCCGGTTCTCAATCCGCAATCAAATCGATGCCCAGTTTGGTCGGCTCCCCGATCGCGGGCTACCTGGTTCTCAGCCGACTTGGACGCGGAGGGATGGCGGATGTCTATTCGGCTCGCGATCTGAATCTCGAACGAGACGTCGCCATCAAAGTTCTTCGTCCCGACCTGGCCAAAGACCGCGACTACATTGCTCGCTTTCGACGTGAAGCAAAAGCGGCGGCGAAACTCAACCACGCAAACATCGTTCAGATCTACGAAGTCGGTGAAGACACCGGCAAGCACTACATCGCACAGGAGCTGATTCTCGGAAAGAACCTCCGCGAGTCGCTGGAGCAATCCGGGCCACTTTCCCCCGAACAAGCATGCGAGGTGCTTCTCGGGGTTGCCTCCGCGCTGGAGGCTGCGTCACGGCAAGGCATCACGCACCGTGATATCAAACCTGAAAATGTGATGTGGGCTCGAACCGGTGAAATCAAGGTCGCCGACTTCGGTCTGGCAAGGCTCGGTGATGATGCCGATTCAAGCCGCGCAGACTTGACGCAAGCCGGGTTCACCCTCGGCACACCGCGTTACATGAGTCCGGAGCAGGTCCAGGGACGCACGGTGGATCCTCGAAGCGACCTGTATTCGCTTGGCGTAATGATGTACCACCTGATCGCCGGGCGTCCTCCCTTCGAGGCCGATGATCCGCTTGCGTTGGCGTTCGCGCACGTCAACGAGACGCCCTTGCCGATCGATCGGGTTCGCGGAAATCAATCCACTCCCGAGTGGTTGATCGCCATCATCACCAAACTGATGCGTAAGAATCCGGACGAGCGATTCCAGTCCGCGAGCGAATTGCTCGTTGCGATCACAGGCGATGAAACGTCCTCCCACAGCGGCGTTCGCAAACTCGCAGGTGCGGCGGCCGCCACGGCTCGGCTCCAACGTGTCGCCGACGAAGAACGCCAGTTACGAATAAAGCGTCGACTTCGTGGCATCGCGGTCGCCGTCGCGATCATGGCCTGCTTTGGAACCGGTCTCTTGCTTGCCAGCCGAATCAATCAAAGCACCGTTGCCGACCTCGTCCGGCCGGATTCCATCACAAAACTGGACTCCGTGGAGGCGCAATATCTGGAAGCCGCTCGCCAGAACCAGCCTTGGGCGTGGAAAGCCGTGGGCGAGTACTTTCCGCCTGAAGAAAGCGCCAAGCAAAGTGCTTACGCCAGTAAAGCTGCACTGCAATTGGGCCGATGGTATCTGGATCAAAGTCGACCCTCCGAGGCCGAAGAACACTTGAGCGAATGGATGGCTCAGGCTTGGGTCGCCGGAAAGTATCGTTTGATCGGTTGGGCGTTGCGCGTCCAGGCCGCGACGGATGAACGGAAACGCCAAGATGCAACCGAGCAGCTCAAGGCACTGCATTCCAACCTGGCGTCCAGCAATCCCGAAGCCATCGAGCTGTTCAACCGCGTGATTCCAAGAAGCCTGCGGAATGAGTTGGGGCTGGAAAGCAATCCGTAGTGCAATCTGCCGCGGCGAACGCGATCGTCATGCGTTTACCCATCGGATCGGCCGATCGTTAACGTCACTTTGGTGGGACCGCCCGGTTCCGACGTGACGTTCAGGTTCGACCCCACGAGTTTCGCGCGCTGCTTCATGCACCGAATTCCAAATCGATCCTGGGGCAGATGCTGAGGGTCAAATCCCGATCCATCATCGACGATCGAAATCGTTGTTCGGTCGCAACGCACCGAGACGAGGTTCGCGGCGCCGTGCCGAATCGCATTGCGGCACGCTTCACCCAAAATCCGGAATGCGGCGGCCGCAAGGTCACGGTTCCAATCGGGGTTCAACACCGGGGACTCTTCGGAGATGGTCCACACGACTTCGCAGTGGTCACGGCAAAGTTTTTCAGTGAGTCGCTTGGCAGCGGGCAGCCACGATTCACGTTCAAGCTCCGGCGGATGCAACTGCGCAAGGAGGTTGCGACCTTCGATTTGAGCCTCGCTGAGCCACTGGGCGGCCTGGGTAAGTCGGCGCCGATGTGACGCTTCGAGCGAGGCGTCGAGCAAGCAACGCTGCACGTTTGCCGATGCGGCAAAAACCAATGGCAAGAGAACGTCGTGGAGATCGTGCCCGAGTTGGTTTCGCTCCAGATCAATCGTCTCCGAAATCGCTTCCGAGTGCGCTTCCGAATGCGACCGCGGAGGGTCACCTTCGTTAGCAGCGGGGTCGCTCAACCGAACCAACCTTTTTTATCGAAGCTCGCGATCGCCTTGTCCTCGGTCGACTGGATGTCGAACAGCTTGTTCAAACGCGTGATCTTGAAGACCTCCAAAACGTTGGGAGAGACTTCGCAAAACTTCAGTGTAACGCCTTGGGCCTTACAACCTTTATTCAGCATCACCAATTTGGTGATCATCGCCGACGACATGAATGAGACGCCACGAAAGTTCAGTAGCAGTTTCTGGCTGGTGGCCTGAGGGACCGCGTCTTGCAATTCACGGCCGACCTGTTCAATACGCTGACTGTCGAGGATCTTGCTGTCCATGAAACCGACAACCAAGACCTCGCCGTTTTGTTCCGTTGTGGTGGCCGACATTGACGCTGGGATTAAGTGTTGGATGTAAATCGACTCTTCAGAGCCCGCCTGAATCGGCAGACTCGATGACACTGATGAGCTGGGCTGAGAGCGTGCCGCTCAGCGAGAATTGCGATGATCGCGACCTCGCCACGCTGGCAGTAGCCTAACACCCCGAACGTTCGCTGACAATTCGCCCGTTGCGAACGCCCGCACGCCTGGGTGCCGGAGAGTGCCGCAATGGCCTAGGACTTCGGCTTGCGGTAGACACCCGCCGCATCGATCAGCACCGTGTTCACCGCAGCATCGAATTCGGCTTGCCCGCTCACAATGACGACATCGCCCTCATCGATTCCCAGCGCCGTTCGCGCGTCACCGCGGAGGATTTCGCCCTGTTCGTTCTTAAACTGGACGAGTGCTTTGGGGGCATTCTCCAGACGGCGTTTGCAAAACGGACAGTTGTCCTCATGGTCAGGGTCGTCGTGCCCTTCTTCCGGTAGCTCGCTAATCAGGAACGCAAGCTGGCCGTCCTGGAACGGATTCATCTCCCCCGCGTCGATCCTCCCGGCGATCAGTCCGGAGACCGTTTCGCCTTCGGACTCTTTGATACCCGTCGGAGTCAATACTTCGCCGTCGGGCATTTGATCGAGCACCAGTTCGCTTGCCAACTGGCTGCCGGAATCGCCGTTGCTGACATCGGCTTTCCGGCTGCGGAATTGCAATGCCGCGACCGACATGGCCGCCAAGCAGACAATGACGATCAAGACCGGCGCGTTCTTTCCGAAGCTCATTTCGCGGATCCTGCTTTGAGCGTCGCGATCGCTTCTTCGATCGGCTTGGAGAACTCGGCGAATTGCTTCGTCACCGCATCCGTGTCGACTTTGCCTTCGGTCGGATGAAGCAGCTTATCGACAACCATGTACGCATTCATGATGGTCTCAACGGCACCGGTCAGCTCGGCTTGCTTTTCACCTTGGTTATTCGCCTCAAGGAAATCCTCCGTCGCAACCAATACGGAACCGATGTGGTGAAGCGGGTCATGGGCACCACTGATGTCGCCCTCCGCAAGCTTGGGGGCAATTTCGGAGTTCAGTGACTCGATTTCTGCGACCGCGTCACCGAGCGTTTTGAATGCATGGTCGTGTCCGGCATGGTCGTGCCCCTCGTGGGATTCGTCCCCGTGATCATGTCCTTCGTCACCGTGGTCATGCCCCTCGTGGTCGTCTCCATGATCGTGGTCCGCGTGATCATCCGCGACGGCGGTTTGGTTGGCGTCGCTAGCGGCCGGTTCGGAATCGCAACCGGGAGCAGCGATCATGGCGGAAACGGCGAGGATTCCAAACAGTTTTGAAAGAGTGGTGCGTTTCATTTCGGTGGGGTCCAGGAAAAAAGTGTGAGCGACGGCCTGAGGGAATATTACCGCTGGAGGCCGTGGATTGTTCAGTCGCTTTCGCTGAGTTTGGGACGAACGACAGTGGCAAACGGTTTTTGGAAATCGCAAGAAACCTCGCTTTTCAGCTTAGCGTCGATTGTTGCGTCGGCGATCGGATTCCTTGAGCAGGATTTTTCGCAGGCGAATATTTTCCGGTGTGACTTCGACAAGCTCGTCATCTTCGATGTATTCGAGTGCCGTCTCGAGCGACATGTCCCTCGGCGGCTTCAGGATCACGTTTTCATCGCTCCCCGCAGCTCGAATGTTGGTGAGTTTTTTCTCGCGACACGGATTCACGTTCATGTCGGTTTCACGAGCATTCTCACCCACGACCATACCTTCGTAGACTTCTACTCCGGGAGGAACAAACAGATCACTTCGCTCCTGCAGAGTGAATAATGCGAACGGCATCGTTTTTCCGCCGACCATCGAAACCAGCACTCCGTTGGATCGCTTTGGCACGTCGGCTTCGAGAGGCCGATAGTCTTCGAAGCGGTGGTGGATGACCGCGGTGCCGCGGGTCGCGTTTAGCAATTTGGTTCGGAGCCCGATCAGCCCACGGGAAGGAATGCTGAACCGGAGAAGGCTGTATTCTCCACGCGGCGTCATTTCCTCGAGGGCGCCACGACGCAGTCCCACCAACTCCATGACCGGGCCCATGGATTCGGTCGGGACTTCCACGCGAAGTGATTCGAACGGCTCGTGCGGCTTGCCATTGATCTCGCGATTGATGACACGCGGTTTTCCGACGCTCAGCTCAAATCCCTCGCGACGCATCGTCTCGATCAGCACCGCCAGGTGCAAAACGCCGCGTCCTTTCACGGCGTACGACTCCGTCCCGGGGATCAGCTCGACCCGAAGGGCGACGTTTCGTTCCAGCTCTTTCTCCAAGCGACCCTTGATCTGTCGCGTGGTGACGTACTTGCCTTCTCGACCCGCCAGCGGCGACGAATTCACGGAGAAAACCATCTCGAGCGTCGGCTCATCGACCGTGAGTCTCTCAAAGGCATTGTCGGCATCGACCGCTCCCACGGTGTCACCGATCTCGACGTTGTCCAACCCCTCGATGGCAATGATGTCGCCCGCCTTGGCCGTCTCGGTTTGTGCTCGGCCCAAATTGTCGAACACAAAGAGCCCACCGACCTTCTGTTTGACGGGGCCGGATTTCTGGTGCAGCTCGATCGTCTGTCCCGAATGAACTTCGCCGGCCTGGATGCGACCGACGGCAATTCGGCCGACGTATTTGCTCCAATCCAGTGTGGTCACCAGCATGCGTAGCGGTGCTGCCGCATCAATCTGCGGTCCGGGGAGGTGATCCACCAGCAAGTCCAGCAAGGGACGCATATCGTCCGACGGAGTTTCCGGGTCGGGCGTTGCAAAACCAGCTTTCGCGCTCGCGAAGACGTAAGCGACGGAATCGAGCTGTTCCTCGCCCCCGAGATCTGCCAGCAACTCGAGCGCCTCATCGAGCGCCTCCGGAGACCGTGCGTCGGGCCGGTCGATTTTGTTGATGACAAGAATCGGCTTGACGCCCGCGGCCAGGGCTTTCTCCAAAACATATCGCGTTTGGGGCATCGGGCCTTCCGCCGCGTCGACCAACACCAAACAGCCGTCCGCCATTGTGACGACTCGCTCGACTTCTCCGCCGAAATCGGCGTGTCCGGGTGTGTCGATCAAATTGATTTTGATTCCCCGGTAAGGAATCGCAATGTTCTTCGACAGGATCGTGATGCCACGCTCACGCTCCAAGTCATTGGAATCAAGAATGCGTTCCCCCTTCAGCTCGGCATCTCGAAATTGGCCACTTTGTCGCAGCAAGCAATCAACCAACGTGGTTTTTCCGTGGTCGACGTGAGCGATGATGACGACGTTGCGGATGTCCGCCCGACGTTCGGTGAGGGTTTGTTGAGACACGAGAGCAGCAAATGCCAAATGGAATGAGGAGGGAAAGACGCCATAGTCAATCCGGTTTGACGAGGACTGGCTAGGCCATTCATCAAGCGGGTATGCGTCAATCGTTAACTGCCTCGACAGGAATGCAGTCTCCCCTAAGCGGACGAGGCTGAGTGCTTACCGCCTCGCGGGCGCCTCTGCCGTTGCGAGTTCTCGACAGCTATGTAATATTCCCACACCTGAGTTGTGTGCCAGAATTGCCCGCCAACACCTGCGGGCTTTTGCTGGCAACGAGTTTGTGAAAAAAATCACAAAGTCGTCGCGATTGTAACTCTCCCGATTCGCGTTTCCCCCCCGTCCGACTCGCCCCATGATCACCATTAAAGAAGGGTTGGATCTGCCAATCCTCGGCAATCCGGCTCAGCACATCGAGGCAGCTCCGAACGTAAGGCAGGTTGCTTTACTCGGTGACGACTACATCGGGATGAAACCCACCATGCTGGTCGCCGAAAGCGATAAGGTCAAACTCGGCCAGCCGCTTTTCAACGATAAGAAAACCGAAGGCGTGACGTACACCTCGCCCGCCGCGGGGACGGTCGCGGCCGTCATCCGTGGTGCGAAGCGAAAGTTTGAAGCGATCGTGATCGATGTGGATGACTCGCCGGCTGATTCGGATGTCATCGAGTTCTCGACCAGCGACGTTCAATCGATGAACGCCGAATCGGCAGCGGAGTTACTGCTCGAGACCGGTTTGTGGACTTCGTTGAGGACTCGGCCCTACGGCAAGATTCCTACTCCTGGTACGAAGCCGAGTTCGATCTTCGTTCAGGCGATCGACACCAATCCACTCGCGGCGTGCCCGGCGACCGTGATGGGTGACCGCAAGGATCAGTTCACTCTTGGTCTTTCGTTGCTAACGAAGCTGACCGAAGGGACCGTGCACGTTTGCAAAGCTCCCGGTACGGAGATTCCCGGTGAGTCCGTTTCCGGTGTCCAAGTGACGGAATTCGGCGGGCCCCACCCGGCCGGTCTGGTCGGCACGCACATCCACGAACTCGACCCCGTCGGGCCTGGAAAGATCGTTTGGTACATCGGGTACCAGGACGTGATCGCGATCGGATCCCTGCTGACGACCGGCAAGCTCGATGTTCGCCGTGTGATTTCGCTCGCCGGCCCCGTGATCGAAAAACCACGATTGCTGGAAACTCGCGTCGGAGCTTCGATCACCGAACTCATCGACGGCGAATACGACCACGACACGAAGATCCGTCCGATCTCAGGTTCCGTGCTTTGCGGCAGATCCGCCTACGAGCCCCATCATTTCCTCGGACGGTTTCACACGCAGGTTTCGGTGTTGGAGGAAGGCGACGAGCGAGAGTTTCTCGGTTGGCAAAAGCCTGGGTTTGATAAGTACAGCACGACCAAGGTCTTCGCCTCGGCCATGTTCCCGACCACAAAATTTGCATTCACGACCAGCACCGGCGGCAGCGAGCGTGCAATGGTTCCTTTGGGGACTTATGAGAAAGTCATGCCGCTGGACATCTTGCCGACACAGCTCTTGCGGGCCCTTATCGTCCGCGACACCGATCAAGCACAGCAGTTGGGTGCGCTCGAGCTCGAAGAAGAGGACTTGGCGTTATGCACCTTCGTTTGTCCCGGCAAATATGAGTATGGGTCGCTCTTGCGTGAAAACCTCTCGACGATTGAGCGAGAAGGTTAACCACGCCACGACGAAATTTTCGATCAACGTTTTCTAATTCAATCTGACTGTCAAAATGAAAGCACTCCGCGCAGGCTTGGACAAAGTCCATCCGCTCTTCGACAAGGGTGGTCCGCTGCAGTTTGCCTATCCGATGTACGAGGCGCTCGATACGTTTTTGTACACCCCGGGCGAGGTGACGCACGGTCAAACTCACGTGCGAGACAACATTGATCTCAAACGCATGATGATCACGGTTGTCTTTGCACTCGTTCCGGCAACGCTGTTTGGAATGTGGAACGTTGGCTACAAGGCGAACACCGCGATTCAACAAGCCGCCGCGGCGGGTGAAAAATACGTTGGTGATTGGCATTACACCATTCACAACGCGATTGGATTTACGAACGATCCGACCAGCATCGCCGACTGCTTCGTTCTCGGTGCGATCTTCTTTCTGCCGATTTACATTGTTTGCATGTTCGTCGGTGGCCACATCGAACTGGTCTTCAGTGTTCTTCGTGGGCATGAAATCAACGAAGGTTTTCTCGTCACGGGATTGCTCTTTCCGTTGACGCTCCCCGCGTCGATCCCACTCTGGCAAGTCGCCGTGGGGATCGCTTTCGGCGTGATCGTCGCAAAGGAAGTCTTTGGAGGCACGGGTCGAAACTTCTTGAATGTCGCCCTGACCAGTCGTGCGTTCCTCTACTTTGCCCATGCCGGACAAATCAGCGGCGACAAAGTTTGGACGGCGGTTGATGGTTACAGCGGTGCAACCGCACTCGGTCAGATGGCAGTCGCACTACCAGACCCGGCTGGCGACACAAACGCCGCACTCGCGTCGCTCCAGTCGGTCAATTATTCAATCGGTCAGGCCGATCCGGTCACATGGACGGAGCCGATCACTTGGATGAGTGCCTTCCTGGGAACTGTTCAAGGTTGCGTGGGTGAAACCAGCACCCTCATGTGCATTGTTGGCGCCGCCATCTTGATCGGGACCGGAATCGGTTCTTGGAAAATCATGGGCGGAGTGCTTGCCGGTGTGACCGGAACGGCACTGTTTTTGAATGCCGTCAGCACGGGCACGAACCCAATGATGGACGTTCCATTCTATTGGCACTTCGTCATTGGCGGTTTGGCATTCGGACTGGTCTTCATGGCAACTGACCCGGTTAGTGCATCCATGACGGAAAAGGGTAAATGGATTTATGGTGGATTGATAGGATTCATGACCGTTCTGATTCGGTGCATCAATCCGGCGTTCCCAGAGGGCATCATGTTGGCCGTCTTGTTCGGAAACGTCTTCGCCCCGCTCATCGATTACTTCGTGGTTTCCGTCAACGTTCGCCGGAGGATGGCTCGCTATGCCGCAGCGTGATTCAATCGCCCAGACCCTGACGGTCGCAACCGTCCTCTGCGTCGCATGCTCGTTCGTCGTGAGCGTGGCAGCCGTGGGGCTAAGAGGGAAACAGGAGCAGAACAAAGTGCTCGACCGCCAGAAGAATATTCTGGACGCGGCCGGACTTTCGATCGGCGAGTTCGGCAAGCCTGCAAGTGAGCTGAGCCGAGAGCAAATTGAAAGTCTTTACGAATGGGTCAGCGAAGCACTCGTTGACTTGGAAACGGGCGACTATGTGACGGATCTTAACGTCGCTGATTACGACGCCCGCGAAGCAGCGGCAAAGACTGAGACCAGCACCGAGATCGGCGACGTCGAGTACGATCCGGGAGTCGGACGTCGCGAGAACATCGCAAAGGTCTACTTCGTCACACGCCCGGGCGAGGACGAGTTCCAACAAGTCGTTCTACCTGTCTACGGCAAGGGACTTTGGTCCACGCTTTACGGATATTTGGCTCTCAAACGAGACCTGCAGACTATCCAGGGTCTCACCTTCTACGAGCACCTGGAGACACCGGGGCTTGGGGGTGAGGTCGACAATCCGGATTGGAAAGCCCAGTGGGAAGACAAGAAGTTCTACGATGCCGAAGGCAATCCATCCGCGTTGGTTTACAAGGGCGTCGCACCAAGTGGTAGCGACTACGCCGTCGATGGGCTCTCCGGGGCGACGATTACTTCGCGCGGGGTGACCAATCTCCTTCGATACTGGGCGAGCGAGGATGGCTACAAGCCGTTTCTCTCTCGGCTTCAAGACAACAAAGAAATTCCAATGGAAGGGTCTTGATACATGGCCGCTAAACCATCAAAAGTCTTGCTCGACCCCTTGGTCGACAACAATCCAATTGCACTGCAGATCCTCGGGATTTGTAGCGCCCTGGCTGTCACGACAAAGGTCGAAACTTCAATCGTCATGTCCATCGCGGTGATCGCGGTGACAGGCTGCAGCGGTCTTGCGATCAGTGCTATTCGTAGCTTCATCCCAAGTAGCATCCGGATCATCGTTCAGATGACTGTGATCGCTTCTCTGGTGATTGTGGTCGAACATGTAGGCCTTCAAGACCTGGTCGACCACAATCACCAGAGAA
>JBCBOO010000197.1:0-12586 GCA_039821235.1 Planctomycetota bacterium | reverse complement strand
GAAGCGAATCGGCAATGGAAGAGTATGCCGAGATGGACCGCTTACTGACGGAACACTTTGGGGTTTCGGCGAAGCGTATTGACGGCAATGACTTGTCGCAGTTGGATCCCGGACTCAAATCAGGACTCGCCGGAGCGTTCCACTACACCGGTGACACTTCCGTCCGGCCAGATCGATTGAATCAGCAGTGGACCACACGTCTGCGCGAACGTGGCGTCGAATTTGTCGAAGCTTGCGAATTGAACTCGGTCGAGAAAGAGGATTCCAAAGTCACCTGCTTGAAGACTTCGAAAGGTGACCTGCGTGCCGACCACTACGTCTTCGCAATGGGAGCTTGGAGTGCACATTGGGCCAAGCAGTTGGACTGCCCCATTCCGATACAACCGGGGAAAGGATATTCGGTGACGATGAAGCGGCCGGAGCCCTGCGTCAAACACCCGATGCTATTTCCTGAACACAAAGTCGGTGTGTCGCCGTTTGATGGCGGATTTCGTTTGGGGTCGATGATGGAGTTCGTCGGTTACGATGAAACGATCTCACCGCATCGAATTCAGCAACTTCGTGATTCGGCTCGACACTATTTGAAAGCGTCCGTCGATGGCGAAGCGGAAGAGAAGTGGTTTGGTTGGAGGCCGATGACCTGGGATAGTTTGCCGATCATCGGTCCCGCGCCCAAATTGCAAAACGCAATGTTAGCGACCGGACACAATATGCTGGGACTTTCGCTCGCACCCGCAACGGGACGATTGGTCAGTGAAATGCTGACCGGAGCGAGTACGCAGATCGACCCCCAGCCCTTCGCGCCAAAGCGATTCAGTAAGACCAAGCCGGTCTTATCACACGCGTAGGATAGCTGAACCCAGTCTTACGATCGGCGACGAATCCGATTGGCAAGGGTCTGCAGGGTTGGGAGAACGTGATTGACAACCGGTGCAACGCTCCGAGAGAGTCCGAGTACCAGGTTTTGAAAGGAAAGACGATCGGCATAGAAGCTATTGATGAGCTCATTGTCGGGCGATGAGCAACCGTCAAAGAGATGGCACTGCGTTGTGTGTAAGTGTTTGAGATTTTCGTACTCCATCAACGCTCCCGGTGAGTACTCCGCAAGCGACTCATCGTAAGCGGTCTTGTATCCGTAGATTCGTGAGCCCAAGCTGATATCCAACAGCATCGCAATAGGACGTTGGTCGAGTGTGAGCTTCGAAAAGTGAACTTCCTGCCTGCCACGCAGCCCATTGACCAGGTCTTCCACGAAGAGTTGGGCAGAGTTTTCCGCTCTGATCGCCGAATTCTGCTTGCCCTTCCATCCGGAGGCCTCCAGTTCAATGAACTCGTGGAGCCACTGCACGATGTCATCACCTTCTTGACTGACCTCGCAGTTCAAGTCTCCCTTTTGACCGAGCCGTTTGAGGTTCTGACGGATCTTCTTGCGGCGATTCTTAGAGAGTTGTTTCTGAAAGTACTCGTCCGCCGTTCCCGATGGACGCAGTGCGGCGCGTTCCCATGAGTCCCGATAGAAGACGGAGTACTCGGGTCGTGAACGTACCGACTCGAGTACACGTGACATGTCGTCGCCAGCTGAGGCGGTGTCCATTGAGAGCAGTCGAGTTCCTTGCTTTGACAACTTGCCTAGAAACGTTTCAAAGACTTCGCCTGCAAAACGTTGGTGCAGCAGTGGTGTTCCGTCGAATGAGAAGTCGGGTCGCCAGACGGAGGCAGCTCGAATCGGAAGTCGATAAACCGACGACCGAGCAATAGGGATCAATCCCACCAACTTCCCTCCGCGCCGAGCCGTGTAGACGGAGACATCCGTTTCCCCCGCCCGATGCTCCAGCAGAGGCAGCAGAAACTCGGGACTGAAGCAGGGGTTTGGCCAAACCGATTCCGCCAGCAATTCTCGCCAGTCTTCAATCAAGTCTTGCAATTTTGACCAGTCGCGTACGGACACCCATTCCACTTTCTCCGGTCTCGGTGGCTGGTTCCCCGTACAAACGGTGACCGGCGCGAAGGCTTGAGTGGTTGTAGTGACGTTCGAGATGGACATGGTTAAAGGAACCAGGATGACACGACAGAACCCACGTGGATCGCTCGGGCAGCCCCGTTTTGGGAGCGCGAACCATCTCCTTTGACGAGCCTAGGTCACCCGAGTCCATCGCTGCTCCTGCTGTCGATGAACATCCGCTGCAGCAAGAACTTGCCGTTGAAAGTAGCATTTGTGGCGATTGGAGGGCTCGTTCATGGAGCGGCAGTGTTGTCCGTGGGGCAAGCCGGCTTGCCCCACGGCAAAGGGCTTTCGGCCCTCCGGGCCTAACGTTGACGACGCACTAGCCATCGAGGTCATGTTGATGAAGGAAACCAAGATCGATGCGATTCTTGAGCCAGAGGCAGCCGCGATGGTGGAGTGTCCAACGTCGATACTGTGCCAGGGCTTTGCCGTCCCCGGTGTTAACTAGTCTCAAGAAGTCCTTTTGCGGCTGAAACGATTTCAGTGCTCTCTGGTTGAGCTGCGCGTTCAGGTTGTGCCAGAGGATGGGACTTTGGCGCACGGCATAGACGCCCGCTTTCGGATGAGGACGCTCAAGGCACGTCCCGGCGTCCCCAACGGCAAACACCTCGGGATGATCGACCAATTGTAACGTCGGGCGGGTTGCCAAAAATCCCGCGTCATCTTTCGCGGCGGTCATTCGTCCGAGCACGTTCGGTGCTGATGCTCCGGTCGCCCAGATGCAAAGGTCACAGTCATGCGATGTTCCATCGGAAGCCAATAGCACTCCGTCGGAGATGTTTTCGGCTCGCTTTCCAAGCGACAATTGGACATCCGCATGACGAAGAAGACCTTCAAGTCGACGTACACTCTTGTCGGTCATTCCAGTTGCGATGGTGTCGCCGGCACTCAAGATCTTCAGTTGAAATGTGAGCTCGGGGTAATCGTCGATGAGCCTGCGCCGCAGACAAAATGCAATTTCGACTCCCGCCACGCCACCACCAACGATGACAATGGAAACCTTACGGCCCGGCGTCTCTTTCAACACTGCCAGTCGACCCAGCAACCGCGCGAGAAAAGTCTGCATCGGCTTGATTGGCAAGACGCAGGGTTGGTTCATCACAGCCGAGTCGCCTTTCGGAACGGAACCGACACCGATCGAGAGGATGTCGTAAGCCAGCGTGCCTGATTCTTTCAAAGTGATCGTGCGATTTTGTAGATCCGCCGATTCCAAATCATCGATCCGCAAATCCCCCCCGGCGTGCTTTGTGAGCGACCGGAGATCAATCTGCATGGCGGTCTCGGGAAACTGCCCCGCCAACACGGCGGGGAGCATGCCTGAGTAAGTCGCCTTGGGAAACTTCGAAACACAGATCAACCGGCATCCCGGAATCGGGTGCTCGGCGAACCGCCGCACCAGATCGGCATTGGTGTGGCCGAGACCGTAAAGGACTAGATTACGAGGCACTTGTATTAAGCGGCTTTCCGCCGCGAGATTCGGTCGGCCGCCATGCGACGAAGTCGAATCAAACTGCGTTTCGGTTCAGACGGTCGTGGACTGACTTGCAACGGGAGCGAGGGTGCGATGCGTGTACCGGAGGGACGTACGTTACTCAGTTGCTGCCCCAGTCGCTCAGAATCATATCCCAGTCGCGCCATCAAGTCAGGTCCAAGCGTTATTCGATAATCATCCAGCAATCGCCAAAGACTCGCGTCCGACGATGCGTCGTTCAAGTAGCGTTCTAGCGAATCAGACTGAGCCGTGTTGGATTGATGAATGCCGGTCGGGTCACCGTACGTCCGAGAGGAATCGGCGCGGTAGCGACTGAGGCCTTCTTGGGGGCTCACGCCGATCCACTGTTGCAGTTGTATCAGTCGAGATTCCGGATCCGACACCAAATCCTCATAGCGAATCGACGTGATTCGCGGATCGTCAAAGGACATGGCCGCCGCCAACCGAGTCGGGGCTTCCAGGAGGTCCGCACGGTAGTCCTTGAGGAATCCGACGCGAGTGGGCTTGGTCCAGGTACGGATGATGGATGAAAGAACCGCAAGTGGATTGCGCAGGAGAATGATGACTTTGCAATCGGGGATCAGTGCCAGCAGGTCTTCGATGATCCAGTAGTAGCGAGGTGTTTTGTCGATGATGACGGACGCGTTTTCTTGCTGCCTTGCGGTATCGTAGAGACGACGGGCGGCAAGTCCCATCTCACGTTGCATGTCGCTCCAACCACGAGGCAGATGAGTCTGAACAAATTCACCCAGTGCATCATCACCGAGCAGCGTGTCGTAAGGAGTTTGGACTCGTCGACGTGCCCCGGAGAGAGCATGCACGAGTGGGAGCATCAGCCACGTTTCCCCAGGAGCACAGACTTGCCGATGCCCGCCCAGCATGGTTTGTAGGAGCGTCGAACCGGCGCGTGGCTGAGAGACGATAAAGACGATCGAAGAAGATGCTGTCGAGTCCATCAAGCCGCTTTCGTTCGTTGGCGAAGTCGATTTCCAGCCAGGATCGACTGAACACGACCAGTGTGATCCAGAATCTGCATGGCGTCGCCGTCGAATCCTGAAAGGCCATGCTTGCGGCGGATTTTGGTCAAACAACGGCGATGAAGCGAGGACTTGACCGACGACAAACCCATTCCATGCCGCCGGTATCCGATGCCGGTGTAGTGTGTGAACTGAAAGAATGCCTTCTGAGCCAACCGAAGCTTGTAGTCCCAGTCTTCGTAGATTGGTAGTGATTCGTCAAAGCCGCCGACGGATCTCGCCAATTGCGTGGACATCAAGAAATCGCGTGGAACCATGACGCGTCGATCCAGCAGCCCTTGAAAGAGAATGCCTTCCATCGGCGGCGCGAGCGAGCTGGCGTCCAACATTTCGGCACCCTGCTCGTCGACCCAGCGAATGTCACTGTAGACAATCGTGCGGTCGGGGTTACGCGAAGCCTCGAGTATTTTCCATTCACGCGAGAGCTTTCGTTCGTCAAAGTAGAAGTCATCGCCGTCGAGTGATGAAACCAAATCCCCTGACGCGAGCTGCAACAACTGATTACGAACGCGTGAAATGCCACGATTATGTTCGTTTTGCACCAGCCGGATTCGCCCGTCATTCATCGATTCGATCAGGGCCACCGAATCATCACGCGAGCCGTCGTCAACGATGAGTAACTCAAGCTCGACGTGGGGCGGCAGATCAGACTGCCCCAGCACCGACTCAACTGCTTCTTCAATGAACGCAGCGTTGTTGTAGCACGGCATCATGACCGTCACACGGGATACACGCTCGGTCGTCATCAAGCCGCTCGCGTTGGAAAAAGAAGGCGTTTCGGGAAGGTCTCTTTGGATTCACAGATCAGCCACTGCATCGGACCGCCGCGGCGCTCGGCAAGCACTTGTGATTGACGTTGCGGACTGAGTCCAGCCAATTCCGGTAGTGCCCAGAGTGCAGGACGCTCGTCGTCGGGGACGGACTGAATGACGGTGACGTCGTGTGTTTTTGAGAACTGTTCCCGCAGTTCGCTACAGATGCCCGGGCGAAAAAGGTCGTGTGTCTCGATCAAGAAATCGCAGCCTTGAAATCCTATCGCCGCGTCAGGATGGACCAACAAGTCGGCTTCACACCCTTCGATGTCACAGATGATCAGACCACGTCGACCATAGAGATCTCCGAAGAGGCACTCGGCGTGAATTTCGACCCTTTCGCGAACGCCGTTGAAACGAGCCATCTCGTCGATCGCCGCGCGGGCTTCGCGTTGTAGCTCGTATGCAATGACGGTTGCGTTCGGCCACACGCGGGCCGCCCCGATCGCGTAATAGCCTTCGGCCCCACCGACATCAATGATCGTTGAATAATCACGTTGGAGCAAACGTTCGATTGTCGGTTGCAATTCAGCTTCGTAAGTGCCGAGCATCTTGGCCGCCAAGGTACTTCCATGCGAGTACGCCTGCGGATAACGCAGGCCCGCGAAGGGTCCTCGTCTCACCGTGAGATCACTGGCAAACTGTCGTGTAATGTCACGATCACGTTTGCGATAAAAGTCGCGGCGGTGACGTTGGGAGGCAAGGAGATTCTCGCGGCGAACGGCTTTTCGCTCTTGTCGACGATTGCGATACCAGCCGACGGGGCCATGGTGATACCACTTGCGACTTCGTTTGGGTCGCGGCGGCACATCGAATCCGGCATCACGAACGTTTTCGGCGACGGACCAGAACTCGTCCGCGAATGGGTGAGGACGATCCGAGTGCCACGGTTTTTCGCCTTGGCCGGTGAAGTGAATGAGGGTTGGATGCTCCGTCGGAAGCGGCAATGCGTCTCCATTAAAGAACCGATGAGTAACGTTGTACTCCGGCGGGATGCGTCGCCATTTGCCTTCGAATTGGACCGCCAAAATGTCTTGATCGGGAAACTGCCAACGATCGGGCGTTTCCATGATTCGCGCGATCATCCGTTGGCTGGTTTGGCGTTCGCGCCATGTCTTCAGGTCGATGGCAAGCACACCGCTGTTGAGGTAGCAGGCGTCCGGAGGCAAATCGAGTCGCCGAGTTGCCGAATGGGGTTCGGCGATCGCGCCAAGACCGGTCTCACCAAGCTTGATGTCCATGAGCTCATCGAGTGGGCCCCGGATCAGGGTGTCGCCGTCCAGGTAGATCACACGGTCGATTTCGCTTGGCAAAATGTCCGCGAGCGCGAGTCGGAAGAGGACTGAGATGTCCCAGCTGGTTTCTTTCTCAAACTGCCGCGGAAACGAGTCGGGAACGCGATGGAAATCGACGGTTGTTTTGGAGCTAATCGATTCTGCGAATCGGCGAATATTTCTTTGAAGACTGAGATCGAGATCTCCGTCGTGCACGAAGTGGAATTCGCAAGGTCGCGTTTGATGATCGATGACCGAGCAAACGCTGACCATCGCAAACGGCACGAACGCGTGATTGATCGTGTAGGCGATTCGAATCGGTGACGTCGCAGAGTCGTCCATGTGCATGTCGTGAAAGTGGAGGTCAAAGTCAGGCATCGAAGGAAAACGCCTCCAAACCGGAGGCGTAGCAAAAATCCAGCGACAAAGACAAGCTCGATTCTGTCGAACTGGGGTTCTGGGTTCTTGCGCCGAAAGATGAGGAGGCAACTCCGAGCTTGGCGATGGCAAGAACCGCTTCACCGGGTCACAATAAGTCGATTCATTCAATCCACTGGCTGCAGCCTCCTTGGAGACTGAAGGGCACGGGACGAGCTATCGCGTCGAGCCGGCGGACATCATCAAGTTGCTCGGGCTGACGTCATCGATTCGTCGAAGGAAATATCCCGTCATGAAACTGGCGATCGCGCAGACGAGGCCGAAGGTGGGTGAGATCGCTCACAATTTGAATCGGCATCTGGAACTGGCGGAGCAGGCATCCAGTCTCGATGCTCAGTTGGTGATGTTTCCGGAGCTTTCGGTGACAGGTTACGAACCCAAATTGGCCCTGGAGTATGCTCGGCACCCAAGCGATGACTGCTTCAAGGACTTGCAGGCGTTTTGCGATCAACGCGATATTTCGATGGGTGTCGGCGTTCCGCTCCCAACCGACACGCTTCCTCGAATCGCAACCTACTTATTTCGACCGCGACGCGAACCCTTGATCTACTCCAAAGTCCATTTACATCGGGACGAACTGCCCTATTTTCAGCCTGGGAGTGATCCACCGCGTCTAATCGTCCACGAGCCGCCGATCGCGATGGCGATTTGCTACGAGCTGTCGCTCACCGAGCACGCAGAGAAAGCATACCAGGCGGGTGCGGCGGTCTATTTGGCTAGCGCAGCCAAAACAGCCGAAGGTGTCGACGAAGCAAGTGTCTCTTTGTCGCAAACCGCGTCCAAGTATGGCATGATGACCATGCTCTCCAATTGTCTGGGCCTACTGGATGGCGTGTTATGTGGTGGCAGGTCCGCCGTCTGGGGTCGTCATGGAAAAATGGTGGAACAGCTTGGTGATCAGAATGAGGGTATCATCGTGGTAGACTCCGAGACTTAGCTCCGCAGGTTATTGTTTGTGAAAAATCGTCAGAAGACTGGCATTGGATGTATGGGTGTGGCCGCTGCGCTCGCGGTCAGTGCAATAAAAAGACTGTTCGAGTCGCAGGGCATTGCCGTGACAGATCCTTCGGGGCTCGGGGTCAGCCGACTTGTAGGTTCTTTCCTTCCGGCGATCATTCTTGCGGCGGTAGGTGTGTGGTTGTTTCAAAATCCAAAGGAAGATCCGTCATGACACTTCCCAGACGCGGTTTCGCTACGCTTTTTTTCTTGGTGGTGGCGTTTTCGAGTGCCATTGGTTTGGGACAGGAGGCACCGTCGGTCGCCCGGACGGATGATTCTAAGTTCATCGACTTGAACGGACACTTTCCGTTCGCGGTTCCAGAGACCGAGGAAGAATGGTCGCGTCGTCGAGCGAAACTGAAACAACGTGTTTTGGTTGCGACCGGACTTTATCCGCTGCCGAATCGGACGCCGCTGCGAGCCGTGATCCATGGCAAAGTGCAGCGGAAAGGTTTCTCGATGGAGCGGGTTTCGTTTCAGTCGCTTCCCGGGCATCACGTGAGTGGAATGCTTTTCCGCCCTTCCTCTGACAACTTGTTTGGATTGAGAGACGGTAAGCGACCAGGTGTTTTGTCACCGCACGGTCATGGCGGACGGACCATGCGACTGAGTGACGAGGAGATCGCACGAGAGTTGGAAAGTGGAGGCGAGCGGTTTGAGAAATCGGGACGTTATCCCAAGTTGGCACGCTGCGCCCATCTTGCTCGGATGGGTTGCGTGGTTTTGATCTTTGACATGCTCGGCTATGGAGATTCGCAACAGATCCCCCATGCCGTCGCCCATCGACATCACGATGCACGCGAAGCCGAAGCCAACCGAGACCGTCCCTGCTTTTACAGCATCGCCGCCGACTTGAATGCCCAGTCGATCATGGGCCTGCAAACATGGAATGCGATTCGTGCCCTCGACTTCTTGGAATCACTGCCTGACGTAGACCAAGAGCGGCTTGGAGTGACCGGTGGAAGCGGAGGAGGAACTCAAACGATCTTGCTCGGTGCCATCGACGATCGCGTCAAAGTCAGTTTTCCGAACGGGATGGTGTCCACGTCAATGCAGGGCGGATGCTTTTGCGAAAACTGCAACTACTTGCGAATCGGAACCGGCAATGTGGAGCTGGCTGCACTCTTTGCACCAAGGCCCCAGGGAATGACCGCCGCAGATGATTGGACGCGCGCGATGCTAACCGATGGGTTTCCGGAATTACAAAAGCTCTATGGCATGTTGGGAGAACCTCACAACGTGATGTGCGGCGACGTGCTCAAGTACCCGCACAATTACAACGCGGTGACGCGGGCGATGATGTATCCGTGGATGGCCAAGCACCTTGGTTTGCTAGATGATCTGCCAGATGGCGTTCCGCTGGAGGAGTCTGACTTCGAGCTGTTCAGCGAATCTGAAATGTTTGTTTGGAACGAGCAGTTTCCGGCACCGAAAAACACGGGTGTCCCGCATGAACAGTCGATTCTTCGCTGGTGGACGCAGCAGAACGAAGAGGCGATTCAGGGCTGGATCCCAGACGCTTCCGCGGACGCAAAACAGCAGCGTGTCCAGTGGCAATCGTTTCAGTCAAACATGAGTGCTGCGTGGTCTGTCATCTTTGACCGAACGCTACCGAAGCGAACCGACGTGAAGATCGAAACCGTTGTTTCCGCGGAGGAGAACGACGGGGTTCGCATTGATCGCGTCTGGCATGCAAGTTGGGAGACGGAAGTCCTCGTCCGTGTCATAGAACCATCGGGAAAAGCTACGGGAACCGACACGCCGGCGAAGACTTGCATCTTTGTGACACAGCCGAAAGAGGCATTGAAGTCCGACCCCGGTAACACGTGGATGATTGCGAAACCTCTTTTCGGCACCGATGCAGTCACGTTGGTGGTCCCGCAGCTACTCGAGGCCGAGTCGGTGACGGTGGAGGAAGATGGAACGGTGGTAGGAAAGCAGCGGCTGTTGGATGATCCTCGACCCTATTCTGGATTCACATTCGGCTACAATCGGCCGCTGGTGGTAAAACGAAGCGAGCAGATTCTTTGCGTCATCGCGGCCTACGCCAACGAGGATGAATCGGGTGTGCAATTGGCTGCCGAAGGCGGTGGACTGGTGGCAAGCGCCGCGGGAGCGGCTTTCATAGCCGGTCCCGTCGTCGAAGACTTCGTCGTCTACCTGGACGGTTTTGAGTTTGATGCAATCGAAGAGGTTGATGACCAGTACTTCCTGCCCGGATCCGTCAAGTACTTAGGGCTCCCGGGGTTGCTTGCACTTCGAGCACCCTATCCACTCGGGGTCATGGACGAGTCGAAAGGGGACACTGCTTTGTTGAAGCAGATTTACAAGGCGGCGGGTGTGCCCGAAAAACTCCAGATGCCGGTCAAACTTCACTTGGAGTAGGATAGACACGGTTCCATCAAGCTTAGGATGCGTTGCAAGGGTAGAGATGACGATTGAAGACTTGGATAAGATCGACTTGATTGGCAATGCGGATGGGGCCTTGATACTGGTTGCAATCGATCTTGGAAATCTGGACGGCGATGCTCGGTTGGGGACGTTGCTTCGGAAGTTGGATTCTTACCGCAAAGCCCTTGGCTCGAAGCAGTTCCGCGAGGAGCATCCGAACTGGCGGACCGCGTCGATCAAAGTCACTTGTGCGGTTGCTCCCACCGAAGCGATGAAGGAAGTGGAAGCCATCACGGCGGGCTCACCCGAAGAGTTGATCGCGGTGCCCGTCGAATACGAGCTGATAGAGTAAATCAAGAGTGACAGGCCGGAGCCTATCGTTCTGACTGTTCCCACGATGCTAAAAGAGCTAGCCCAATCCTATGAATACAATTCGCGGTCGAATCACATTTTTAAGCACGTTCACGTTGCTATTCGGATGGGTAGCATCGACGCTTCCGGCTCAAGACCCCGTGTTTTCGGGGCCCCAAGTTGGTGAGCCACTGCCCGGGTTTCAAGTCGCCGTCGTTGTCGGTGACGAAGCGAATTTCGGGAAAGACGTCGACACCAGTTTGATTTTCGATGATCAACCGACGCTACTGATCTTCTTTCACGAACGAACACGACCCGCGTTTGGGCTGATGCGTGCCGTAACGAACTTTGCGGAAAAGCGAAAGGGAATGAAGTCGATGGTCGTTTTCTTGACCGATGATGCGACCGAGACTCAGCAGTGGGCGAAGAATATCAGCCGTTACTTTTCCAAGGGGACCGCGTATGGGATTTCGACCGATGGAAAGGAAGGCCCCGGTGCCTATGGGCTGAACCGTAATGTCACCTTGACCGTTTTGGTGGCCGATCAAGGGAAGGTGACCGCGAACTTTGCGTTGGTGCAGCCTCAGCTGCAAACCGACGGGCCAAAGATCTTGCGCGCGGTCGCCGATGTCACCGGTGGCGGAGAAATCCCCGACGTCCGGCAGCTGGACCCAAGGTCGGCGAATCGGATGAACCAAGGCGGTGGGCGCAATGCCGACTCGAAACTGGCGAACTTGTTGCGTGCGGTGATCAGCAAACGAGCGACGGCTTCGCAGGTCACCGAAGCGGTGAAAAAGGTCGACGAATACATCAGTGAAAGTGAAACCGGCCGCAAGGAGCTCGCTCGAATCACCCGTACGATCGTCGGTTCCGGAAAGTTGGCAAACTACGGGACCGCGGAAGCACAGGAGGCACTCCAAAAATGGAATGATCGCTTGTCGAAGGACCCATCGTCCGAATCGAAAGAGTAAACCCGTGAGAGCTGGCTGCATCCCATTCTTCGTTGCGTTCTTCCCGATCCTTGTTCACGCAAACGAAGTGAACGAACCGATCGGCCAAGAACGAGTCGAGTTCGAGACGGACGTCATTCCCGTTTTGACGAAGGCGGGGTGCAACACCGGTGCTTGTCATGGGGCCGCCATCGGAAGAGGTGGTTTTGCTTTGTCGCTCTACGGCGGAGACCCAGAGTTTGACTTTCGATCCATTGTTCGGCAATTGAAGGGTCGCCGGGTCAACCGCGATGATGCCGGTCAAAGCCTGCTGCTCTTGAAGGCGACCGAGGCGATGGAACACGGAGGAGGTGCTCGGCTGGACGCCGATTCGGAGGCGGCAAATCGAATTCGAGATTGGATTCGGCTAGGTGCTCGGCGATTGGATGGAGACCGCTCCGCTCCCAGTCGACGCTTGTTGAAGTTGGAGGTCCAACCGAAATCCATCGTTGTAGACGACTTGGCGCAGCGCGTCTCATTGAACGCCTTTGCCCATTTTGGTGACGGAACTCGTCGGAACGTTTCCAACTGGACGGTCTTCGAAGCCGAGGATCCGTCTTCATTGGCCGTGGATCGCGAAACAGCCCAGGTCAAAGTCTTGCGTCGTGGTCGGCACATCGTGATCGCTCGCTACCTCAACCAAGTCGTACCGATCGAGATCTTGGTTCCTCTGCAGAGTCAGTCTCCTTTCGTAACAGCTGATGCGACGGCCGACGGAATCGATAGGCATATTGACCAAGTGATCAAGACACTCCATTTGCCACGGTCGAGTACCTGTTCGGATCAAGTTTTCTTGAG
>JBCBOO010000196.1:0-12657 GCA_039821235.1 Planctomycetota bacterium | reverse complement strand
CACCACGTCAACATCATCGACGCCGCAATACCGAGAATCAGTAACGCGAACCAAGCCCCGCGACGCAAACTCTTTGACTCAATGCGCCCGCCCATCAACACGTGGGCGGCTGGCGGAATGATTGTCAGCGCCACAATGACGGATGCCGCGAGTGCAAACGTCTTGGTGAATGCGAGCGGACGAAACAGCTTTCCTTCCGCACCGATCATCGTGAATACTGGCAGAAAACTGACCACGGTCGTTGTCACGGCGGTCAGCACCGCACCGGCGACTTCGTGAGCCGCTTTGAAGATCACCGTCAACTTGTCGTCTTCGGGCGCAGCTTCATCCAGGTATTTGAGAATGTTCTCGGTGAGAATAATCCCCATATCGACCATCGTCCCGATCGCAATCGCGATGCCAGACAACGCCACGATGTTTGCGTCCACGCCAAACGTCTTCATGGCGATGAAGCACATCAACACCGCCAGCGGCAATAAAGCGCTGATCAGGAACGAACTGCGCAAATGGATGACCATCACCAAGATCACGATGATTGTCACGAGGATTTCTTCAAAGAGCGCTGTGTTCAGCGTGCCCAGCGTCTCATAAATCAAGCCCGTTCGATCGTAGAATGGCACGACCGCGACTTGACTGGTCGTAATCCATGTCGGCCACTGTTCTTGGGGCATGCTACGAAGATGCTTTACCCAGGCATCACTACTGGCCAGCGCTCCCGTGATTGGTTCCAGGTCATGCTGATCGGCATAGAAATCAACTTCATCGGCCGACGTCTTTGTGTAATCGACAAGCACCTTCGTCGGCAGGCCCGGCGAAACTTCCTTGATACGCTGTTTGATGTTCTTGATCGCTGCCAGCGGGTTGTATCCGTAACGCACGACCGCGACTCCGCCGACGGCTTCGGCACCGGCCTTGTCGAGCGCACCACGCCGTAACGCCGGTCCAAGCGACACGTTGGCTACGTCGGCCACCGTGATCGGCACATTGTCCGTCACTTTTACGACCGTCTTCTCGATGTCTTCGATATCCTCGATGAAGCCGAGACCGCGGATGACGTATTCCGCCTTGTTCAGTTCGATCGTCCGAGCACCCACATCAACGTTCGTCATGCGAATCGACTCAAACACCTTCGCAAGCGTCACTCCAGCGGCCCGCATCGCATCGGGATCAACGTCGATTTGGTACTCCTGAACGAAGCCGCCGATCGACGCGACTTCGCTGATCCCTTCCGCTGAAGTCAACGAATAGCGAACGTAGTAGTCTTGAATCGTTCGCAGCTCTCGCAAGTCCCAACCGCCGGTCGGGTTGCCATCAGGATCGCGGCCCTCGAGCGTGTAAAGATAAATCTGCCCCAATGCTGTCGCGTCCGGTCCGAGAGTCGGTTGCACGCCATCGGGCAAGGTACCGGCGGGCAAGCTGTTCAGCTTTTCCAGCACTCGCGTTCGCGACCAATAGAAGTCTGCGTCTTCGCCGAAGATGATGTAAATCGACGAGAAGCCGAACATCGAATAGCTGCGGATCGTCTTGACTTCGGGAATGCCCAACAGCGCAACCGTCAACGGATAACCGATCTGGTCCTCGACGTCCTGTGGGCTGCGACCCATCCACTGCGTGAACACGATTTGTTGGTTCTCGCCAATGTCGGGAATCGCGTCGACGGGAACGGGATCGCGAGGCAACACGCCGGTGTCCCAGTCAAACGGCGCGACCATGACGCCCCAACCCAGCGTGGCAATGACCAGCAACAACACAACGAGCTTGTTGGTCAGGCAGAACCAGATCAGCCGGCCGAGAATCGAGCGTTTCGCGTTTTCAATGGTTTCATCGTTGTCAGTCATGTTGGATTACTTGGCCTACAACTTTTCGACTTTGTCGGCACATTTCAGCATCGACGGGCCGTAGTACGGATTGCGAACCGCATCGTCGGACTGTATCCACGATGCACCACGTCCCTCAAACGCCATCGGGCAATGCAGTTCGTAAAGAGCCGCGTCGGTGGGAAGGCCGAACATCCGCTCCAGGCTCAGCATCTGCTCAGACAGCAACGCGAATCCGCTCCGCAAGGCGGCGAGGTCGTTTGCTTTCTGCAATCTTGCGACGATCTCGGATAAGTCGCGTTTCTCTTTGCTCCACATTTCGACCGCTTTGGACTCAGAGACGATTGGCAGCAAGGAAGCCAATCGCTGATGCAACGGCTCGACGGCTTGCTTCGCACCCTCCAGATCGTCGGCCGCGAGCGCCTTGGCAAGTCCCAAATAAGGACCGACAAAGCCGTTCAATTGCTGGGTCACTTCAGGCGGAGCATTCATGTTCGCCATCGCTGGCATCTGCATCTCGTCGTGAGACATCGGCAAAGGGAATTGCGACTTCATTTGATCGACGTGCTGGCGAGTCAACGCGAACACACGATCGGCTTCACGCATGGAATCCACTTCGCGACCTTCGGTGACGTCGTTCCGCAATAACATCGCAATCTCGAACCACTGCGGTCGCATGTCGGGGCCGATCAAGTCTGCTGGCACCGCCTCGACCGCTTTACCCAGTTCGTCGTAGCCGGCACGAATCTCTGCGAGGTTCGCCGCTTCGACTTCTTCTTGAATCGTTTTGTATTGCTCAACAATGCCCTGCATCGAATTACGTACTGCTGGCACCAACTCCATCGGACTCGCGTTCATCGTGACACCTTCGTCTGCCTTTGGCATTTCCATACCGCCGTGGTTGTGTCCACCGCCGCCGCCACCTTGAGGTGTCATCATCGAGGGCTTCGCAGAAATCTGCAGCGCACTGTCGAGCTTGAAGTTTCCGTTGGTCACAACGAGGTCGCCTTCGTTGAGACCGGACTTCACCAGATAGAAGTCACCTGCTCGCGGACCGATCACAATCTCGCGACCTTCATAAGTCGGCTTGTCTGCGTTGGGAATCAGAACGTAGACGATCGCTCGTGTGCCGGTCAGCAACACGGCTGACGTCGGTACGATCAACGGCTTCGCAGCATTGGTCGGTTCCGCAGTGACATAGCCCAGTGATTCCGCTCGCACCAATGGCATCCCGCAAATGTCGCAGTCGCCCGGTTGATCTTTCACGATCTCTGGATGCATCGGGCTGATCCACTTTCCAGCCAACGATGCATCAAGCACTCGGCCGCCCGCCGCGACGTTGCTCTTCACGATCGCCCGCACGAACATCTCCGGCTTCAGTCGGCCGTCATCGTTACTGACGTTCACGCGAACCTTCACCGTTCGCGTATCTTCGTTCAACACCGGGTCGATGAATGCGATGCGACCGTGAAAAACCTCGCCCGGATAAGCTTCCGTCGTGAACTCGACGTCTTGCCCGTACCGCAACCAAGCTAGGTCCGATTCGTAAGCATCCATCTGAACCCACAAGTGGTTCAAGTCGGCAACGGTGTAGATGCGATCGCCGGTCTGTACGCGATCACCTTCTTGTTTCAACTTGCCGACGACCACGCCGCCAACCGGCGAATAGATCGTTACGGTTTCGGATGACTTACCACGTTGTTCGATCGTTTGAATTTGCTCGGGTGTCAGCCCCAGCAACCGCAATTTCTCGCGAGCGGATTCGGCAAGATCGAGTGGTTCGATGAAACGCGATGAGCTTTGCGGCCGGTCCCGCCGAGTGGCGGCAAGCAACTCTTCCTGCGCGGTGTAGAGTGCTTCGCTGTAAATTTGCACCATGTGGTCGCCCTTGTTGACTTCGACGCCCGTATAGTCAACGAACATGCGTTCGAGCCTACCGGGAACCCAAGCCGTGATGTGGGCAAGTCGTGTTTCGTCGTACTCGATCTTGCCCACCATCCGAACATCGGCCGTCACGTATTGCCGACGCGCGGGGCTGACCTGAACGTTCATTAGGCTCTTGATCTCAGAGCTGATCGAAACGGTGCGAACACCGTCGGCCGATTCTCTCACTGGAACCAAGTCCATCCCACAGATCGGACAACTGCCCGGAACATCGCGACGGATTTGCGGATGCATCGAGCAAGTCCAAATTGTCGGTTTACTTTGCATGGCCTCCGAATTCGACGTACCGGAATTCGAGGACACTTTCGGCTCATCCGATCCGCCGCCAAACCACGAAGCGACGAAGACACCGAGCAGCACAAACGCCACCGCTTGTGCAATCCAGAGTTTCCCGCGGTGTTGTTTGAAGAATTCGTTCATGAGTTCGCTTTAGGATTTGTCTAACCAGGTCACCAGCTTCGCCACTTCCTCTTGGTCGCGAACGCCGACGGCGGTGACGCTCCGAGTTCCTTGCTTCCAAGTTGCCGCGATGCTGGAATCGAGATCGACGAGACAGCAATCTTTGTCGCCGCACGTTGCCATGCTCTGGCGGCGATCGCCAAACCAAGCCGTCTCTTCGTCGTCGTGTTCAAATAGAACCAACGTCGAACCGTCGTTGCGTTTGCACACCGCTTTTACGCACGTGCAACAAGGCATCTTCAAGACGCTGGTTGATGCCAACGAATAACCCTCGGGCAATCCACTCGAAACGATCGGGCGATAGCCGACCAACTTTACTGCTCCGTCCGCGTCGACCTTTTCACCGTCGTACTTGGTAAGCAGCATCTGTTCCGCTGCGTCTGGGTCGTTGGGCAACTTCTGTAGATAGTCATCCATCACGCCAGCGAACTCGAGCATGTGGTCAGCTGACATGCCTTCTTCGCCTTCGTGCGAATGCATCGCCATACCGCCGGCAGTGTTATTCACGTTTCCCTGATCGCCGCCGTACCAAAGTCCAAAACCGAGCAACAACAGAATCGACGCGGCCAACGACACCAGCCCCGCGCCGTACGGCGACTCGCGAATCCAAACGCTAAACCGTCGCGACCGTGTCACCGGCTCAACGGCCGTCGGCAATTCACGCTCAATTCGCTGCCACAGATTAGACGGTTTTGCTGGAATGGGCGTTTGAGCGAAATTCGACCCGATTGAACTGAACGAACTCAGCTCTGCCGCACACGATTCGCATGACTCAACGTGTTGCGCCACCGTTGCCGCTTGTCCAGCCGCAAGCTCGCCGTCGTGATAAGCCGACAGATATGGCTGCACCGTTTTGCAATCGTTGGTTGACATAACCCACTCATTCTCTGGGAGACGCTTCTGCTGATGTGTTTTTGATGCCCGAAGTACGTGTTTCTTCACGCATTTCAGTGAATTAGCAGAATTCTTTCCGCATCGCGTGAAGAAAGCGACCGCCCAAGTATCCAAATGCACGTCAATCGAAAAATTCGCCCTCCTCATCCGCGTAGGCAAAACCCCATGCGACTCACGAAATTCATCCCGTTCCTACTCGGCGGGTTGCTCATTCTCGGCATTTTCGGCTGCAACTCGCCCGAATCCGATCCTGTGACGCCACCCGCGACTCCCGCCAGCGACACGGCCGAGGACCACGCCGACCATGACCATGGCGACCACGCCGATCACGATCACGGGGATCATGCCGCCGTCGACGCCGATTCGCCAATGGCCAAGATGATGGCGGGCCTAAAAGAGCTATCGCCGGAAGATCACAAGTCCGCCATGGCTCAGCACATGTGCCCTGTCACCGGCGAGATGCTCGGAACAATGGGAGCACCCGAGAAGGTCGATGTGAACGGCAAGTCAGTGTGGATTTGCTGCGACGGCTGCAAAGACAAACTGCTTAGCGATCCCGATAAATACGTCGCCAAGCTCACAGAATAGTCGACAGTCACACACATCTCTTCAAGGAGTCATCGCTTTGAATCTGCAGCATGAAAGGTTCATCCTGGAGTACGACCACATTGGAATTCCCACGACTGAGCATTCCGAGGGCGAGGTCTATCACCCTGATATAGGAGCCCATCTTTGCCGGGTGGGAAATGACTCCATGAGAATTGAAAAGATCCGATTCGACCCTGACTCGCCGTTCCCAAGCGAAATTAAGAACCGTCCTCACGTGGCTTTCAAGGTCGACAGTTTGGAAGCAGCGATTTTGGGAAAACAACTAGTCGTTCCACCCACTGAGCAAAAACCCGGAGTTCGATTTGCCTTTGTTGACGTCGAAGGAGTGCTGATCGAATTTTTTGAAATTGGTTGATCGACTCCTCAATACAAATCTTTTTCGTCCACCTCTCAATCGATTACTTTCTCAAAGAACAAAAATGAAACTTCGCATTCTCACTGCAATTGTCGCGTCCACACTGTTCGCGTCGCCCCAACTCGCGACCGCGCAGGACGTCCACACTGGACACGACCACGCTGGGCACAGTCACGCCACTGCGGCAACTGGCCCACACGGTGGCACTGTGCAAACCGTTGGCGACCGCCGCGTTGAAACCGTGATCGCCGACAAAGGCATCATGTTCATGATCCTTGGCAAGAACGACCAACCGATCGCCCCGCCCGACGCGACCGGCACACTGAAACTGCGAGTCGGCGACAGCGAAAAGGAATACGCCTACGAACTCAAAACGCTCAAAAACCTAGCAATCGGCGTCGGCATCGACCTTTCCAAAGTCGTTGATCGACCGTTGCACATGAACGTCGAGATCACCAACATCGGAAGCCAGCCTCTGGTCTTCCACGCGATGGGCAAACTCGCTAGCGGTAAGCTCTCTGACGAACTCCTCATCAGCCTTCAAGCCACCTGCCCCGTCAGCGGCCAACCGCTCGGCAGCATGGGCAAGCCACCCAAGATCACAATCGGTGACAAGTCACTTTTCGTCTGCTGTGCGGGCTGCACGAAGAAAGTCGAAGCCTCACCCGACCAGTACCTCACCAAGTACTACACCGCCAAAGGCGAACAAGTCCGCGAGGGCGTTTTCAAATCGACGCTTGCCGATGCTGCCGCAATCGCCGCACAGAAAACCTGTCCCGTGATGGACGAACCGCTGGGCGGCATGGGCGTCCCAGGTAAAGTCAACGTCAACGGAAAAGCTGTCTACATCTGCTGCCCCGGCTGCGCCAAAAAGTTAGTCGCCGAACCAGACAAATACCTAGCCGCCCTCAAAGCCAAGGGAATCACGCCACCCGCGTTCTAAATATGGCGTCAAACATCTTTCGCCGCCGGACCGACTGAGCGAATCAGATCGCTCCACATTTCACGCTGCTTGACCCAACACAGTTGCTTCGTGATCGGACGCAAGTTCCTTTCGTGAATTTTGGAACGCCCCGTCATTTCGCGGGGCAGGTAGAGCAACGCTTCTTGGATCTCGGGGGCGAGCAGTGATAGGCTCAGAATTTGAGTGAGACGGGGCTGCGAGACTTTGCCCAACTCGGCAAGTTCGATCGTGTCCTGTGCCTCGCCACGCCGCAGCATCTCGTCCATACGAATCGCGAGCGCCATCAAGCGAGAAATCCTGGGAACCTTTCCGCGCCTTTTCACCGGCGGTTCGTCGGCCGATTCCGCCTTCTTCTTGGCGGGTTTCTTCAGGTTCACGTTGACCTTACATTTGACCGTAATCATGAATTCGTCTCCTGTTGTTGTTCGGTCGCTTCGGCGGAAAAGGTTTTGATGCCCGCCGGGTGCATCGAAATCGAAAGTGAGCTTTCGTCAGCGTCGAATTCGATCCGGCTGATCAGCAACGTCAGCACCGCCGACTTCTCGCGAGTGTTCAGCTCATTCCAGACGTTGCCAAAATCTGCAAAGGCGGCGTTCACATCACGCTCGTCGATCTGTTCCGCAGTCAAGCGTTCGATCTCGCCGTTAACGATTTCAAGCGACTCGATAATGCCGGCGACCTCCTGGTGCAATGCGGCCAATCGTTCTGAATCGCCAGACCCGGCGTCAGTCGAGCTGCTTACGTGTTTCATCTGCTCGTGCTGGTGATTCAACCGTTGGGTGAGCTGCGTTCGTTGAGTATTCAACTCCGCCAACTCCGCTTCACAACGTTTGCTCGACTGCTCCAGCACATCGCGGCGCAAACCGGGATCATCCGCGATGCAGCGAATCTGGTCGATCACGGCCGCCTCGATATCCGCCGCTGGCAGCGAGGGTGACGGACAATACTTCCGCCCGCGCTTGATCGCCGTCACACACGTGTAGTAGCGGTACACTTTCGACCGGCGGCGAGCTACGTTGTGGACCATCGAGTAGTTGCACGCCGGGCAATAGATTAAACCTTTCAACAACGCCTGATACTTGTTGACCAAATGGTTGCCCCCGCCGCGAGCGTGACTACGCATCATCGCCGCGACATCGTCGAACAACTTCTGGTCAATGATCGGCGTGTGCTCACCCTTGAACGTCTGCGTCTTATGCTTGATCCGACCAATGTAGGTTTGGTTGGTCAGCATCGTATGCAGCGACGACTTATCAAACGGCTTTCCGCCTCTCGTCTTTCCCGATTTCGTCTTCCAGGATTTCAAGCACCATCCACGACGGTCAAGTTCTTCGACCACCGGCGTCATCGACTCCATCTCGAGGTACAAGCCAAAAATACGCCGCACCTTCGCCGCCTCGTCCGCGTTGACCACCAACTTCGGGCTTGGCCCGGATCGGTCGACGTCGTAGCCCAGCACCGGAATACCGCCTGCCCATTTACCACGCCGTCGCTGAGCCGCGATCTTGTCGCGAATCCGCTCGCCGATGATCTCTCGCTCGAATTGTGCGAACGAAAGCAGAATATTCAACGTCAACCGACCCATCGAGTGCGTCGTATTGAACTGCTGCGTCACCGAAACGAACGACACGCCATGGTTGTCGAACGTTTCCATGATCTTCGAAAAGTCCAGCAAGCTACGACTCAATCGGTCGACCTTATACACGACCACGCAATCAATCTTGCCCGCCGCGATATCCTCCAGCAATCGTTTCATCGCGGGCCGGTCAACGTTGCCGCCCGAGTAGCCGCCATCGTCGTACCTCGTCGAAATGACCTTCCAGCCCTCTTGCGATTGACTGGCGATGAAGTTCTCGCCGGCTTCACGCTGGGCGTCCAACGAATTGAATTCTTGATCGAGACCTTCCTCAGTCGACTTACGAGTGTAAATCGCGCACCGAATAATCCGCCGTTCAGATTCCGTTTGCTTTTTCATTTCTGTCTCCTTCCGAGCCGAAAGAAGAGGAATCCGTTGTAGCTGACCCCGGTGATCTCGCCAGCGACTTTCGACAACGAACGAAACCGTTTGCCCTCGTACTCAAATCCGTCCGTCAATACGAGCACCCGAACCATCTGGCCCTTGTATCGCCGCTCCAGAAAGCTGCCCGGCGGTGGCAAGCGAGGATCCCAGTCGACATACCCGTCCTCTTCAGGCGTGACTCGGCGAACGTTATCCAAAACCTCTTCGCGCGGAGCAGTCATGCGAAGATCCGAAGTCGCCGCCAACTCTCGAGCCTTCTGTTTCGCTTCGTTGCTCAGCCCGCCTTCGTCCAACGCTTGCAACCGCCAAGCGATTCGTCGAACCAAATACTTTTTGTGCCGGCTGCGACAAACTTCATCGAACACTTCTTCATAGAGCGTTCGCAGTTCATTGACTGTCTTGTCATCAAGCGCAGCCACTGCCAATCGAGTTTCATCCGTCATTGGCTCACCTCCGTGTTGGCTTGTTCCGATTCGGAGACGATCGACAGATCATGTTTGTCGAGCGAATCGGAATCTTGCTCGACATCGACTTGATTCGACTGGCGTGTGTAGATCGCACATTGCGTCGCGGGTTGCTCTGCCTTAGTCCGGCAGCGAGTCAATGCACGCGAAAGAATGGCAGCGATATTGCTGCGTCTTGCATCACTCATGAATGGGTACCTCTGTGAAAGAAGGAATGGATTCGGCCGCGGTCATCTGCCGCTCAGAAACCGCATCCGTCACAGAGAGCCCTGGAAACCGACCCGGCTCAAGCGGCTTTCCCAAAGAGTCTTCAAGAGTTCCCGAAACAGTTTCCAAGTAAAACCGTTTCCACCGCCCCACGCCGCGACCAAGCAATTCAGCCACAGCCCGTCGTCGCTCAACTGGCGACAACTCACCCACATCCAAATCCGACTTACCCACACGCAACCCTTTGAAAGAACAACAAGCAACCGGGAGCAACCAAACGCTCCCTCCCCGGTTACCTATGCCGTCCTTCCGCCCACATGCGCGCCAAAGCAAAAATCAAGCCAATCAAAAACCATTCACCCCACCAAGGAACGGCAACGTACAATCCGATCCCTGAAACCGAGCAATACCTACAAGAAAATCACCGCATAATCTGGCAAGCCTTCTGACCAACGGCTAGAATCCCGCAAGAGTTTGAAAACCGCTGGTCGCCCACAACTTCAATATGACCCTTCGGTTTACTCCGACCGTCGGGTTATCGAACAAGCCGACGTTGGTCCCATGGACCCACGCCGGCTTTTTTCGTGGTTTACCGCAGTCCTGGCAAGGACTTACGCGGGCGCTGGCCCGCGAGAGATCTCTCCGGGTGTCTCTGGGAAAGTACTATCGGCCTCCGGCGATGGCGGTCTCTGGGGCGATCTCGGCCAAAGGTCTCTCTTGTCTCTGTACTATTTGACCTCAAGGTTATGAAGTCCCAGAGTGCTATCGGAAAAAAGTGGTCAACGTTCCCGGCTGCAATCTAGATCTTCGATACGGCTCTTGTTCGGACAGAAACAATTACTCATGTGCCGACGGGCATTCCTGTGACTTCTTAGCGTTGATCTCGATGAATCCTTTCCATTGGTCCGGCACATCGTCTTCGTAGAAAATCGCTTCGGTTGGGCATTCAGGCACGCAGGCTCCGCAGTCGATGCATTCGTCGGGGTCGATGTAGACCATGGATTCGTCTTCGTGAAAGCACTCGACCGGGCAAACCGGTAAGCACGCTTTGTCTTTGCACCCAATGCAGGGCTGTGTAACCACCATCGTCATTTTCGTGTCTCCTAAAGTAGAACGGTGTCACCACCGTTGAATAAATTTTTCGTCACGGTGGCGAAGACCCGTGTCATCCAGGAAGTGAGAAAGCGAGCTTGGAACCGGACACCAGCCACGAAAAAGAGTCTGAATATTCCGAGTCGATCACGGATCGTCCGGATGGTTGGCTGCTGCGCGAGTGGAAATCAGGCGACGAGCGAGCCGCCGAAGTCCTATTCGACCGCTACGCGATACGCTTGGTGGCTCTGGTCGCCAGCCGACTGAACCATCGCTACCAGTCTTCGATCGATCCGAGTGAAGTCGTTCAGTCGGCAATGGGAAGCTTCTTTGATGCTGCGAGGCACAGTCGCATTCAGGTAAGTGGCAGTGTTTCGCTGTGGCGACTGCTCGCGACATTCGCCCGCCGCAAAATGGCTCGATCAATTGAGCGTCAGTCGGCCATCAAACGCGGTAGCGGCCAGAATAGACTCCCACTCAATAGTGAGATTGCGATCGTTGAAGGCTCCTACGCCGAAGACGACGCGGACACTTTTCTCGCTACGTTGAAGACAGAACTGACCGACGATCTGTTTGCGATCGTCGAGGGTTTGCTAATGGGCCAGACGCAGCGAGAGCTAGCCGAGTCGCTAGGAATCGACGAACGAACCGTGCGTCGTCGCCTGTCCCGAGTACGCAAACTGCTCACTCCGAAATCCGCAATCGCCGAAGTGACCGCACTCGCGGCAAAAAGCCCGCCGGTGTTGCCTCGCGTCAACTACAACAAGTTTGTACTTGGCAAGCTGATTGGTAGCGGCGGATTTGGCAAAGTCTATCTCGCCAGGATGCAATCCGACGGCCGAACCGTAGCTGTCAAATTTCTTCGCAAAGCGTTCTGGCAAATCGAAGACGCTCGTCAGTCGTTCCTGCGCGAGATTGATATCGCGTCGCAGATTAGTCATCCCGGTGTCATTCGCTACCTCGGATATGGCGAATCCCCGCACGGTGGTCCGTACGTTATCAGCAAGTGGATTGATGGGCAGTCACTTCAAAATGCCTCTGACGCGAAAGAGCAACAATGGATCAAGTGGCTCGTGCAAATATGCGAGGCGATACAAGCAGTGCATCAAGTCGGACTGATCCACGGCGACCTGACGCCGAGCAACGTACTCGTCGATGCTCAAGATCGAATCACAATCACCGACTTTGGATTCTCACAGGCTTCAACTAGATCGGCTTTGCCCGTCCTCGGTGGAACGCTTGGATTCGCAGCACCCGAGCAAATTGACCCGGCTTTCGGTTCCATCAGCTTCAAAACAGACATCTACGCCATAGGCGGGCTGGTCCACTGGCTTCTGTTTGGGCGACCGCCCAACGCGGGCCAAGATTTCGACGATACGCTTTCGCAAACGATCTCGCATCGGGACCCTAGTGCATCAACCTTCGATGCTATTCCTCCGGCATTTCGCAATATCCTCGTTGCCACGCTTCGCAAATCACCCGCTGACCGATCAATGGGCATAGCCGATATCATTCGAGTGTTGTCGCCGACGACGTTCAAGGCCTAGTGATTGGTCTCGCTATCTTGGACAGCGTCATATTCCGAGCCAATCCGAGATATTTGATGCAAGCGATCATAAGCGACGTTCATGGCAACCTAGAAGCGCTGACGGCGGTGCTGGACGCGATTGAGTCGCTGGGCATTGAACGGATCGTGTGTTTGGGGGACATCGTTGGTTACGGTCCAAACCCAGTCGAGTGCATCCAATTGCTGAAATACTGTGAATGCATCGTCACCGGTGACTGGGATGCTGCCGCGATATCGACGTTCGATCCGTGCTGGTCAACGTTCC
>JBCBOO010000195.1:0-12681 GCA_039821235.1 Planctomycetota bacterium | reverse complement strand
GGGAACACGTGCTTCGAGCGAAGTCATCGACGAAGAGTTCTGATGTCCTAGCACGAGTCACATCGTTGAATCGCATGGAAAGGCGTTCCCGTCACTGGGGACGCCTTTCCTCATTCTGGGATCGGTTGCATTCGCCATCCAGACGCCGGAGTGCTTAGAATACGAGCTTCGAATTTCATACTCGGAGCTTCACGACTTCCCCCGTGTCATCTCATTCCGACCACAACCGAATCCCAGTTGCTGCACGCGTTTTTCTGCGATGTGCTGCGAGTGGAGCAGTTTGGCTCAGCATTTCATTCTTTCTGCCGGTCGTTGGCGGCGAGAGAGTCGACGATTCGTCGCCAATTGAACGCGTCGATTTCAATCGAGATGTGCGTCCTATCTTGGCCAAGCATTGCTTTGCCTGTCATGGCCCGGACGAAGAAGCCCGTGAATCGGGGCTGCGTTTGGATACTCAGTCGGGATCGCGTGAGGATTTGGGCGGCTACCAAGCGGTAGTTCCCGCCAAACCTCATAAAAGCGCACTGTTGCTCCGTGTAACCAGCGACGACGTGGACTTGCGGATGCCTCCCGCCGAGTCACATCCGGCTCTCGGTACCGATGAAATTCGGGTGCTTCGGCATTGGATTCAACGGGGCGGCGAATACTCTTTGCACTGGGCCTTTCGAAAACCAAAACGCCCAGCGGTTCCGGCGGTGGAGGATGCTGGATGGTGCCGCGGTCCGGTCGATCGGTTTGTCTTGCGGCGGCTGGAGCAGGCTGGACTTTCGCCGGGCGAGATGGCCGATTCGGAACGCTTGATTCGGCGTGTTTCCATGGACTTGGTGGGGATTCCGCCCGACACCGAAACGGTGACGCGATTCCTGCGCGACCCTTCTGATCACGCCTACGAGCAACTGGTGGATCGTTTGTTGGCCTCGCCATCGTACGGCGAACGGTTCGCCACACCCTGGTTGGATCTCGCCCGATACAGCGATACCAATGGTTATGAAAAGGACCGTCCGCGAACCATTTGGCCGTATCGCGACTGGGTGATCAACGCACTCAACGAAGACAAGCCATTCGATCAATTTTCGATTGAGCAGTTGGCCGGTGACATGCTTCCCCGTGCCACGCGGTCGCAGCGAATCGCCACTGGATTTCATCGCAACACGATGCTCAATGAAGAAGGCGGCATCGACCCGCTTGAGTTTCGCTATCACGCGATGGTTGATCGAGTTGCCACGACAGGTACGGTCTGGATGGGGCTGACCACCGGTTGTGCCCAATGCCACACGCACAAATATGATCCCATCACGCACACCGATTACTACGCGATGATGGCGCTACTGGACAATGCCGACGAGCCGGAATTGGGTGCCGATCATCCTTCCGTCATTGGCGAACGAGAAAGACTGACGAAGGCGATTCGTGAGCAGGAACTTGAAATCGTAGAACGCGTGTTGCTAAACGACACGTTCAATGCAGACCAAGAGGCTTTCACGCAGTGGGCCAGTCAGCAGCGATCTCAAGCGAGTCGTTGGACGGTTTGTCGACCGCGCCAAATGGAGTCGTCGATGCCGTTGCTATCGTTGACCGATGAAGGTTCGATTCTTGCTTCTGGTGACGCGACCAAGCGAGAAGTCTACACCTTGAACATGCCGCCGTTGGAGTCCGACAAGGTCGTGACGGCGATTCGTTTAGAAGCTTTATCACACGAGTCTCTACCGGCACGGGGACCCGGGTTGGCTTACTACGAAGGCCGCCGTGGTGACTTCTTCTTGAGTGAGCTGAAGCTGCTCGTCAATGATCGGCCGGTCGAACTTTCGACCGGCACCACTTCGATTGCGAACGCAAAGCCTGGCAACGGGAAGACGTTTCCGGGCAACGTGACCGATGACGAAGGCTTCACCGGGTGGTCCATTCCGGGCGAAGCCGGTCAGACGCATCGTCTGGTGCTCCCGCTGGCGCAGCCTTTGCGATTAGATCAAACGTGGACGTTGACCCTGTTGTTCGAACGACATTACGTTGCCGGGTTGGGGCATTTTCGGATCGACGTGACGACCGATGATGCACCGATAGCGCTGGCGATTCCAAGTAGACTCGAACATCGTCTTGCGTGCGGCGAGCAGTCGCCGGATTTGAATCGTTCGCTTGCATTGGAGTACCTGCGGACCGCCGAGCGAATGAAACCGCATCGTAAAACAATCGACACGATGCGAAGCCGAATTCCAAAGCCGGTACGAACGTTCGTCATGCAAGAACGTCCCGCGAGCAATCCTCGTGTGACCCGGCGTCACCATCGTGGTGAGTATCTCCAGCCACGCGAAGTCGTTGAGCCGTCGATCCTTGAGCTCTTTGCCGAGGTGGGAGAAACTTCGGAAGGCAAGATGCGGCCTCGCAATCGGTTGGAGTTCGCGCATTGGTTGGTCAGTGATGCCAACCCGCTGGTGGGACGCGTCACTGTGAACCGAGCCTGGCGGTCCTTTTTTGGTGCCGGCATCGTTCGCACGGCGGGCGATTTTGGAACACAAAGCGAGCCTCCCTCCCATCCCGAGCTGCTCGACTATTTGAGTGACCGATTGCAAGGTGATTCGCCGACTGGAATGAATTGGTCCCTGAAAAAGCTGCACCGGCAAATCGTCCTCTCGTCGACGTATCGCCTCGCCGTTGGCAAGGCTCCCGAAGAGGATCCAGACAATCGGTTGCTCAGTGTGTTTCCTTATCGCCGCTACGATCCGCAACGGATTCGAGACGCCTTTCTTGCTGCCGCCAATCTGTTGGTCAACGAAACGGGTGGGCCGAGCGTCTATCCGCCACAGCCGGCAACCGTCATGCAAATCGCATACGGGAAACCCAAGTGGCCCACGGCGACCGGGAAGAGTCGTTTCCGCCGTTCACTCTATACCTTCAGCAAACGGACGGCGCCGTTCGCGGCGTACGCGACATTTGATGCACCGTCTGGCGAGCAATGCATCGCCAGACGAGAGAGTAGCACGACCCCTCTTCAAGCACTCACGTTGCTCAACGATGCCATGTATCTCGAAATCGCACGGGAGTTTGCCAAGTCAGTGGTCGAGGAATTAGGGCCGGCAGCAGAGGACAACGAGATAGCTGGCTTGTTATTCCGCAGACTTCTGACGCGCGAGCCGACCGAGATTGAACGAACCGCGTTAGTCGAGTTTTACCGGAGCCAAACGGAGCATCCCGATCCTTGGATGCTGGTCGCTCGCGTCTTAATGAATACGGATGAGGCGATTACGGTGCCATGATGTATCTCAAGCAACTCACCCGAAGGCAGCTCTTTTCGAGCTGCGGGATAGGACTCGGCAAGATCTCGCTGGCAAGTTTGTTGTCGAGTGACGCGTCGGCGGGCGAAGGTACGAAGGAAGCAAGCGAGAGTGAAGGGCTGCATCATGCAGCACGAGCCAAACGCGTGATTTTTCTTTTCATGGCTGGAGCACCCAGCCAACTCGATCTGTTCGATCACAAACCGAAGCTCACGGAATTGGAGGGCAAGCCTATTCCGCCCTCGGTCATTGATGGTCAGCGGTACGCCTTCATTCAACCGGATGCGGCCGTTTTGTCGCCCCGTTTTGCTTTCTCGCGGCACGGACAGTCGGGTACCGAGCTTGCCGAAACGTTGCCGTACCTTGCGGAGGTTGTCGATGATCTGGCAGTGATTCGAAGCGTCCACACCGACCAATTCAACCATGCGCCGGCACAAATTTTCGTCAATACCGGCAGTCCCTTGCCCGGCCGCCCCGCAATGGGATCTTGGTTGACCTATGGACTTGGAAGCGAAACGAAGGACTTGCCCGGTTTTGTCGTGCTCAAGAGCGGCGGGAATTTGTCGGGCGGCGCCGCGATGTGGGGCAACGGATTCTTGCCGGGCGAGCATCAAGGGGTACCGTTCCGGTCGGGCGGTGACCCGATTCTGCATGTCGCGAACCCAAGCGGAGTGAACTCTTCCACTCAGCGTGCAACGCTTGACGTGATTGCCAAACTGAATCGCCAACGTCTCGATGCACTTCAAATCGACGGCATCCAGTCGCGAATGGAGTCGTATGAGATGGCGTACCGAATGCAGTCGCGGGCACCCGAGCTTATGGACTTATCCTCCGAGTCCGCGGCGACCATGCAGATGTACGGAACATCAACGGACGATGCCGGATCGTTTGCAAAGAACTGCCTGCTGGCGAGACGACTGGCCGAACGTGGTGTGCGATTCATCCAGCTCTATCATGCGGGATGGGATCATCACAGCAACGTCGAAGCCGGTCTCCGGACCCAGTGCAAGCAGACCGACCAAGCGTGCGCGGCCCTTGTGAAAGACCTCAAGTCGCGAGGCATGCTGGACGACACGCTGGTGGTCTGGGGGGGCGAGTTCGGACGCACACCAATGGTCGAAGCGAGTGCCGCGTTGGGCCGTTCGAAGGGACGTGACCATCACCCGCAAGCGTTCACCATGTGGATGGCCGGTGGTGGGATCCGGGCGGGACAGACGATTGGAAAAACCGATGAATTGGGTTTCCACTGCGTCGAGAACTCGGTTCACGTCCACGACATTCAAGCCACGATTTTGCACCAGTTGGGAATCGACCATGAGCGTTTGACGTTCACGTATGCCGGGCGCCCGTTTCGACTGACGGATGTCCACGGGCACGTCGTTCCACAACTCACCGGACCGCTGTCGTGACAGCTTTGATCGCCCAATCGACGACGGTTCACACTTCGCCTCTCGGTCCCATGAAAGCGACATGGACCGAGCGAGGGCTTCGCGAATTGCGCTGGGAGAAATCCAGCCATGTCGATGAAAAAGGCCTCACGGGGCATGACGTTCCGAACCAAGCTTTGCTCCTCGAAACGCGACTGACGGAGTTCTTTGAGAGCGGACGCAGCTCATTTTCGGAGGTGGTCTTGGACGAGGAGGGTTGGACGGAGTTTACGCTGCGTGTCTATAGGCAGTGCCGGAAGATCGAGCCAGGTCAGACGCTCACGTACAAGCAACTCGCCGAACTCGCCGGTAGCCCCAATGCCAGTCGTGCCGTCGGTGCCGCCATGTCGCGAAACCGCGTCTTGCTGGTGATCCCGTGCCATCGCGTTCTAAGCTCTAACGGACAACTCACGGGTTTCAGTGCGCCGGGCGGCCTCCAGACCAAACGGTACCTTTTGGATTTAGAATCGTAATGTCGGAAGCCCGTTTCGAGTTTGGAAGCAATTGGAAGTCATTCCTGGAAACACTGGACGAGGATCGAATCCAAAAGGCCTGCGATTCACTGCGATCACTTCTGCAACTGGATCCAAGTGACGATCAGCCACTCGACGGCAAGACATTTCTCGATGTCGGATCGGGTAGCGGCCTCTTTTCATTGGCCGCTTATCGTTTTGGCGCGAATGTCACGTCCATTGATTTTGATCCCCAGTGCGTCGCCTGTACGGACGAGCTTCGCTCGCGAGAAGAGGCCGAGAGGAAGCGTTGGGTCCTGCGACAGGGATCGGCGCTTGACGAAGCACTGATGCGATCGTTAGGTGAGTTTGATGTCGTTTACAGCTGGGGTGTTTTGCATCACACCGGAGAGATGAAGCGTGGCATTGTATTGGCCGCCCAGTGCGTGGGAGCAAACGGCTGGTTCGGTTTGGCAATCTACAATGATCAGGGATCCGCCAGCCGTCGATGGCTGGCCATCAAGCGGCTCTACAACCGATTGCCCGCTGCGTTGAGGCCCTGTTGGGTGGTGATGGTGGCCGGCTGGTATGAAACCAAGTTTGCCCTGGCGAGACTCGCTCGAGGTAAGAACCCGTTGCCCTTGGCCGATTGGCGTGCGAAACGCGCCGACCGTGGCATGTCGGCTTGGCACGACTGGGTCGATTGGGTCGGCGGTCTTCCGTTCGAAGTCGCGAAACCCGAGCAGGTGGTCATGCCGCTGCTCGAAAGTGGCTTTCAATTGACCAACCTGAAAACCGTTGGGAACGGTTGGGGATGCAATGAGTTCGTTTTTCGTCGGTCAGGCAAGTAAACAGGCCTGACGAAAAACGATGTTTGCCACTACTGCGAAAGCATGTTGCGATACATGCTGATACCGGCAGGTCCGACCAACACGACGAAGATTCCGGGGAAAATGAAGAGCACGAGCGGGAAGATCATCTTCACGGCCGTCTTGGCTGCTTTCTCTTCCGCGATTTGACGACGGCGGGTCCGCATGGCATCGCTCTGCACGCGGAGAGCCGCCGCGATAGATGATCCGAATTTATCCGCTTGGATCAGGATCGATGCGAGTTGTTTCAGGTCATCGACGCCACTTCGGAATCCGAGCGCCTGCAGGACTTCGTTTCGCGTTCGGCCCAACTGGAGTTGTTTGTTGGCGATTCCAAATTCCTCGCCGATCTCCTTGTGACTCTTCTCCATTTCCTCGGCAACTTTTCGGAGTGCCTGGTCCATCCCGAGGCCCGCTTCCACGCAGACGACCATCAGGTCAAGCGCATCGGGCAATCCGAGAAAAATCTTCTCCATTCGCTTCTTCGCAATGAATCCCAGTGCGAACTTGGGAATCAAGAACCCGAGTACGAGGCCGCCACCGACCTTGATGATCATGTCTTGGCCGAATCCATTGGCGAGCAGGCCATAGGTGCTGCCGACAAACAACCCGAATGCAGCCGTTCCGAGCTGGAGCGTTTTGAACACAACGGGTGCCGACTCGCGGCGAAATCCGGCGTTCATCAATTGCTCGCGGAGCTGCCCCATTTCCTTTTCGTTGCCGCTGACTTTGTCGGCGAGGGGCGAAGCTGCCTTTTCCAAGTAGGCGGTCAGTTGGTCATTTTTTGACTGCGATTCTTCGCCGACGGGTGCACCGCGACCTCGCCGCTTGCGCATCATGTCCAGACGCGCTTCCGCTCTGGGCTTGTTGTCGCCGGAGACCCTTGCGAGCGCGAACCAAGTCCCAACGGTCACGAACAGGAAGATAGCGCCTGCGGTGAGGTAGATGGGGTTGATGGAGAGTGCGAGCAGTAACATCATCGTATTGCGTCCGGTGGAGGATCCGGTAAGTCGGTTGCGTAAGGGCAGCGTTCGGGGAGTGTGAGCTTTAGACTTTGATGGTGATGATTTTCTTAATCACAATCGCGCCAATGATCTGAGTGATCAAGCCGAAACCAAGCAGGTAGCGTCCGATCTCGTCGGTGAAGAGCATCATCACGTATTCGTAATTCAGCTTCAGCATCACGAGGAACAAGACAGGCGGCAGAGCAAGCAGTACTGCACCGCTCATTCGACCTTCCCCGGTCAGGGCTTGGATTTGGCCGAGAATTTGGAGTCGCTCACGAATCAGGTGTCCGATCTTGTCTAGGATTTCGGCGAGGTCACCACCGGTTTGTCGCTGGAGGATGACTGCGGTGGCGAAGAACCGGAGGTCCATGTTGGGGACCCGATCGGCCATGTCATCAATCGCTTCGTCGAGTGGGATGCCCAGGTTCTGTTCTTCGAATGCCCGGCCGAATTCACGGGCCAAGGGATCTTCCATCTCCTTGGAAATCAAACCAAAGCCGGCGTTGAGTGAGTGCCCCGCGCGAAGGGAACGGCTGAGCAACTCGAGTGCCTCTGGCATCTGGTTGCCGAATTTGCTGAGACGCCGTTTTCGTTTCATCCACAGCCAACCCAGTGGCACCATGGCGAAGATCGGGCCGACGAAAACGGCTAGGAGTTTGAACGGGCTGAGCAAACAGAGTACGACCCCGGCGCCGAAAGCCCCGAGGCAAATCAACGCGAACTGCGCCGGAGGCATCCGAACATCCGCCTGATCGAGATAGTCACTCAGTCCCGGCATGTTCTTCGTGATGCTGGCCATGAAGCCGCCCGCGTCTTCGAATCCGCCATCCATCAGCAGCGACGCGGATTCTTCCGCCGCAGCACCGCCGCCACGACGACGGGATGCCATTTGCGCAAGGCGATCTTCGGTTGCCGTGGAGTCCGCACCGGGGACAAGCATGTTGGCCGCAAACGCGACCATCGAAGCGACAAAGATGCCGACGGCTAGAATGACAATCGTGAAGGTCATGACGGTATCGACCGGGAGCTGTGTTGAGGGGAATCAATGAGGGGCTGCGAAGCACTAGGCGGGCATCATGGATCGTTCGCGGAACGCACTTGACGGTAACCGAACGCCCGCAGATTCCAGTTTGTCCATGAAGGTTGGACGCACACCGGAGCATTCAAAGGTTCCGTGTGCTTTGCCGTCTTCGCCGATGCCTTTTTGGTCAAAGCGATAAATGTCTTGTAGAACGATGGTGTCTTGCTCCATGCCGACTACCTCGGTGATCGCGGTCACACGGCGTGGACCACCTTGCAAGCGGTTGGCTTGGATCAAGACGTCCACCGCACCGGCGATCTGTTGGCGAATCGCTTTGACGGGAAGTTCGAACCCGGCCATCATCACCATCGTTTCCAAACGGGCGATCGCGTCACGGGGCGTGTTGGCGTGCAAAGTGGTCAGCGATCCGTCGTGACCTGTGTTCATCGCCTGCAACATGTCCAACGTTTCACCGCCACGACACTCCCCGATGATGATTCGTTCGGGACGCATCCGGAGGGCGTTCTTTACGAGGTCGGTTGCCGTGACGGCACCGTTGCCCTCGATGTTGGGCGGGCGGGTTTCAAGACGAACAACGTGATCCTGTTGAAGCTGCAATTCGGCAGCGTCTTCGATGGTCACGATCCGGTCGGAGTGACCGATGAATGATGACAGCGTGTTGAGCAGTGTCGTTTTACCCGAACCCGTACCACCGGCGATAATGCAGTTCAGTCGCGCTTTGATGCAACCTTCGAGCAACATCACCATTTCGGGCGTGAAGGCCTTGTAATTGAGCAAGTCTTCCAGCTTCAGTGGGTTGCTACCGAAACGCCGAATACTGACCGCGGCTCCATCGAGTGCGAGAGGCGGGATAATCGCGTTGACCCGCGAACCATCCTCCAAACGAGCGTCGACCATCGGGCAGGTTTCGTCGACGCGACGACCGACCTTACTGACGATTCGGTCGATGATCTGCAGAAGGTGTTTTCCGTCGCGAAACTCCACGTCGGTCTTCACCATCTGGCCGCCTTTTTCGACGTAGATGTTCTTTGGACCGTTGATCAGGATATCGCTGACCTTCGGATCTTTGAGGATCAACTCGAGCGGGCCCAGGCCGAAGGTCTCGTCAAGGACTTCGTCGACGATGCGTTCGCGTTCCTGCCGATTGAGCAGGGCGTCTTCGGCATCGCAGAGGTGTTCGATGACGACGCGGATCTCGCGCCGAAGCGCGTCACCCTTCATGTCGCCGACACGCGATAGATCCAACTTGTCGACAAGTTTGCCGTGGATTCGAGTCTTGATTTCCTCGAATTGGTCTTGGCGGTCCGGCTTACCCGGCATCGTTCGCGTTGCCATATCTGCTGATTCGTCCTGTAACGGTTTTTCGCATTCGTCGCCCGTGCCGACCACGAGGGAGACGGACTCTGAGAAAAACATAGGACGTAAAAAGCACACCCTTCGCAGACAGGTGATTTTTCGTGTGAGGACTCCGGTTGGGGGCAAAAACGGTTCTTGGCGAACACTAGCCAAAAACGCAACAGGCGATCACCCACCAGGTTGGGAATAGTCATGGCGGCGAATGAACGCCGTTTGGGTGCAGGGTTGTAGGATCTCGAGCTTAAGGAACCCCCTCTATTGCTTTAGGTTGCATTTAGTAGCGTGATCGGGACCTTTGCGGTTGCCGCAACTACAGACGCGGGGTAAAATAGCGGAGTGATGATGGGCACAAATGCCATTTAGTGCGTTCTAGCATTGCGGCATGTCGATTTTGACATCGAATGCTGCTTCTTCAACATCCCTTTTTGCCCAATCCGGGCATTCTTTATCCTCCCTAAGGTTTTAACCATGCCTCGAGTTCCCCAGACGCCGAGAAAGGCGTTTACGCTCGTCGAGCTGCTGGTCGTGATCGCGATCATCGGCATTCTGGTCGGGCTGCTACTGCCGGCCGTCCAGGCGGCACGCGAAGCGGCTCGCCGAATGAGCTGCAGCAACAACTTCAAGCAAATCGGCTTGGCGATTCACAACTATCACTCCACGTTCAAGCGTCTTCCGCAGCAGATGTCAGGCCCATCGGTTGACCCGACTGCCGGCGGTACCTGGGGAAATCAACAGAACAATCCGACGTGCCAGATGGGCAACAGTTGGATGATCGGAATCTTGCCGTTCTGCGAACAGCAAGGCCTCTGGGAAGACATCTCGAATCCCTACAACCGAGACGGTTTCATTTGGGGCCCGTTCGGACCCGCTCCGGAAAATGATGCCGGAAACAACTACGACCCGTGGCTGACGGAAGTTCCGATGTTTCGCTGCCCTTCCGATCCCGGTCGTGGTCTCCCCGCGCGTGGTCGAACGAACTACGCAGCTTGCTCGGGTGACGCTTGGTGGTCAGCGCCTTGGAATAACGACACGTCGATGACGTACGGACCTTGGGCTTGGAACTTCGTCGGCTACACCGAAAACAGCGGTTGGTCACAACGGGCCAACGAATCGCACCGCGGTGTGTTCAAGCAACGTCAGCAAACGCGATTCCGAGACATCCTCGACGGCCTTTCCAACACTGTCATGTGTGGTGAGATCGCGACGGACTTGGGTGATAATGATCGCCGAACCAACGCGCTGTCGATGGTTGAGTGCCAGGAAGATGTCAACTTTGCCGTTTGGAACTTCGGTGATCCCGAACGGCCTCGGTTCTGGGACATTTCACTCGGTCCGGACTTGTCGATCAATCCCTCCGCTGCTTGGACGGCCCGTTATGGTCGTGGGTTCCGTTGGCACAGCGGGTTCGAAGCCAACACCGGCTTCAAAACCATCTTGCCACCCAACAGTCCCTCGTGCGGCTTTAACGCTGGCGATTGGTTCCCCGATCTTCACGGTGGTAACTACACCGCCAGCAGTCGTCACCAAGGTGGTGCTCACGTGCTGATGGGTGATGGCGCGGTGATCTTCATGACCGACTCGGTCGATGCGGGAAACCAAGAAGCCGAGCAGGTCAGTAACAATGCGACGACGCCTGAGTCCGTCATTGGAGCAAGAAGTCCGTTTGGTCTTTGGGGGGCACTCGGAACCCGAGCTTCCAGTGAAGTCGTCGAAGAGCAGCTGAACCAGTAGTGTCAGCTTTGTCCATCGGTCAGGCATCATCGTGATGCCTGACCGTTCCAATCAACTCACGAATGAATGCAATGAAACACCTGATTGCTGTTGCACTGATCCTCTCGCTGGGCGTTGTCGCCGGTTGTGGGGCCTCCAATGAAGCTTCCGTCGTCGTCGATAAAGATGAAGCCGCGCAATACAACACGCCGCCCGGGGTGATGGAAGCTGCGGTTGCGGGCCAAACCCAGTCCGGGAAAAAGAATCGCGGCAAGTAGACTTTGTCATACGAACATTGACTCAGGGAAACCTCGGTGTGATCGATCACACCGGGGTTTCTTTTTGCGCGAACAGGCGGACGGCGACGACGAACACGAGAAGCGACACTGCAACAACGTCCGCCCACTTGATTTGATGGCTCGACGCATTTCGTCGGAGGTAGTCGAGAAGGCGACCTGTCGGACAGCCCATGCGGCAGTAAGCCATCGGGAAGTAGGCTGAGATGGCAACAGTTGCCAATGCGAACGCGATGGAGAACCAGGGGGCAATGCGAAACAGGTAGGCGTGAAAAGGTTCCCAGGATGAGACATCGGTTTTCGGTTTCAGCGCCAACAGGACGTAGGCGACCGTGAGGAGGAACCCGGGAAGTGAGGTAAGGCACACGGTCAGGCGTCGGCCGATGCGCAGTGTTCGCCGGCGGGATGGTTTCGGTCGAACGAGTTGTTGAAGTGCACCGTGGGGACAGAGATGGCTGCAATAAAAGTTGGACTTTCCAAGCGGCGGAAGGCTGAAAGCAAGGAAAGCGATCGCGGCAAGAGCCGGAGCAAGTGTCCAGGCGATCCCGCTGGTGCCCCAGCCGCCAAGAAGCGCAAGGGAAAGCAAGTTGCCGGACCACAGGCCGACCACCACGACGACAAATACCAACCAGAGCCTCCGTCCGTTCGTTTTTCGAAACCAGCGAAGTCGTCTGGCAAGTGGAAACAGGACGAGAAGCGTGAAGCATCCCAGGTCGGCGGCGGTGTAATGCAAGTTGATGTTCTGAAGCGACCACCAGGGACGATTCGCAATCGCTTCGTTTCGTAGATAGGCCTCGCGTCGCTGAAGGAGTTTCCGTGAGGAGGTCACCAAGGTTTCCGCAACCGCCATGCTGGTCATCGTGGCTCCCGAAACGCCCTCCACACCGGCCGCCTGTAAGTCCATCGATGCAAGTTCGGAAACGGTTTGGTTTTCAAAGATGGGCCAAAAGCCATATTCCTGTTTGCAGTACCCCACATAGGGCTCGTTGTCGAAGGAAGATCTCAGCCGAATATCATCGATGATCCAGTCGCCGAGCGATTCGTTTTGCGCCTCAACCGGACGAGACAGCTTGAGAAGCAATTCAGATGGCCCCTGATAGCCCGTGATGCCGTCCACGATGGGGCCCGTTCGAACGACAACGAGCTCCGTCTTGGTATCGGGCTCGTTGTCACCACCAGGGACCGAGACAAACAGGACGTCTCCTTCTTGTCGCTGCAACTGTGCGTCAGGGATCCACGATCGAAGTTCTTCG
>JBCBOO010000194.1:0-12979 GCA_039821235.1 Planctomycetota bacterium | reverse complement strand
ACCTCTTCCCCAGGCGTGGGCGTTGCAAATCGAATCCGCCTGGCAATGGGCGATCTTCGTCGGGCGTTCTGTCTTGATTGCGATTGCAGTCTGGACGCTCGTGAGTCTTCTGCGAAGATGGCTACCGCAGTCCTTGGTCAAACTCATTCCGTGGTTCGGTCGAAGTGGACTCGATCAATGGAAATCGGACGTGCTCTCGCAGTTCGCGGCGGGCTTGCAAAATTCTCGCCCCGCGGCCGATCTGCTGGCGACGCTGGGACGGAATTCTCGGTCACTCTCGATGCGAAACGCTTGCACGTTTGCCGGACGGCGTGTCGAAAACGGGACCGATGTTCCGGCGGCACTTTGGCATGCCAAACTAATCAACCGACAAGAGCAGTCTTGGTTGAACGCTGCGGCAGCGAATGGGAATCTGCCATCCGCGGTCGCCCAGGCGGCCAAAGACATCGACCGCCGATTCCTGAGTCGTTGGCGATTACGAATGGCGTGGGTGACTCCGCTGGTGACGGTACTGGTCAGTCTGTACACGCTGGTTTTCGCTGCGTATCTCATCGGAGTCTTGAGCTACCTCGTCGGAGTTTGTGCACAGTGAACACAACTCAAAAAACAACCGATCCCTCGCTGACGCGGCTTAACTGGCGTAGGAGATCGCTCGGCAATGGCTTGCGATCTCGCGGATACTTGCCATTCGAAGTCGTTGTCGGCTTAGTGTTTCTCACCCTGGTCACGCTGCTGGTCGTTCGCAGTCAGTCCGCTTGGCTGGATTTCGAGTCGCTCGCCTCCGATCGGCTTCGTCGACAACTTCAGCTTGAAAATACGGCGGCGAAACTCGAGTCCGTACCGTATCCAGAGGTCGAGTCCTTTGTTTCCGAGTGGAACAGCGATCCTAAGTATCAGATTACCCTCGCGTTGGACGCTTTCGAGACGAACGAACGATCCGGTTTGCACGTGACGCTCACATCAAAACCACGAGAGTTGCTTGCGAAAAACCGCCCGATTACCTGGCATGTCTGGCGATGGGAGGCGGCAAGCAATGAGTAGTGCTTTTTCAACTCTCTTAGTTAGAGTGCGTGCCATTGAGCCGATGGGTATTAGCCTGGGCTCTCAAAATCATCGTCTTCCGATAGGCCCGGAGGGCCGAAAGCCCTTTGCACTGGGGCATGCCTCACGGACAACGCGTCGCTTTCCGAGAACGCGAAAACGTCGTGGCATCATGATCTTACAGACCATGATGTATCTCGTTTTGTTCGCTGCCTTGCTGGCGGCCTCGATGCAAACGCTTGCCCTGATCCGGGCTTCCGAAATGCGTTCTCAAGAGCGAACTCAGTTCCGCAGGGACTTGCGACGATTCGCCGATGAACTTCGGAGAGACGTTTCGAAGTCGGATTCAATGAGTGTCACCGCGAATCAGCTCACGCTCCGATCATCGGGTAGGGAACTTGTTTACGAAATGGACGGATCAATCGTACGTCGTACACTTTCAGGTGATTCTCCAGCACGCGAGGTGTTTCGTTTCGGTCCCGACGCAGAACAGTCCTTGCTTCAGGAAGGCGAATCGGGTGTCCGTTGGCAAGTTCGTCGATCCGATCAGCCAGGTGAAGATGCATTCGAGATTCTTGCAGTGAGGAGAACGCCATGAAGCCATTTCCTCGACGCCGCGGCTCGATGGCGATCGCATTGGTGTTGGTCGTCGCGCTCGTCGCGGGCACCTTTGCAATCTCGCTCGCGCGAAAGGCAGTCGACGAACGTCGGTTCCTGCGTGATGCGGAGCAAATCCGTCTGCTAGAGAATGCGATTGGGGCTGTCGTCGAAGCTGGCCTGGACGTCAAGGAACCGGTTCGCTTACCGGTCGACTCCGAACGTGGCGAATGGATCCTGATCAAGTCGATACCGAACGAGCAAGCGAACGTGATTTTGATCGCTCAGCTCATCCGAAACGAATCCACAGTGACTGAAATTCAAAGACCGGGAATAGAATCACAGTGAACACTCCATTCTACCGCCGTCGACTGGCCTTCACGCTGGTCGAATTGTTGGTCACGATTGCCATCATTGGTATCTTGATCGGGTTGCTCGCGCCCGCGCTGCAGGGAATGCGAGAGTCGGTGCGGCGGACGCAGTGCCAGGCCAATCTCAACACGATCGGTTGGGCTTTGCAAAATTACCATGATCGCTGGGATCAATTTCCCATTGGAACGATTGCCGAATCAACGCCGGTCCGCTCCGAGGCGAAGGGTTTGCACCACAACTGGTTGGGCCGGCTTTCGGACCTGCTCGACCAACCCGTCATTGCTCGAAAAATTGACCGTTCGATTAGTGTCTACGAATCCCCCAACACAACACTGCTACAACTCAACTTACCCGTCGTTCAGTGCCCCTCCTCGCGAGCGATTACGGATGGTTTTAGCAGCTACGTCGGATTGCATCACGTCAAGGAATCGCCGATCACAGAATCCGACTCGGGTGCCTTTGTGCTCAACACCGTCGTGACTCGAGATGATGTGCGCGACGGCCTGACCAACACGGCGTTTGTTTCTGAGAAATGGTCGTCGGTCACGGACCTGGGTTGGTTGAGCGGTACGCGAGCAACGCTCCGCAATGTAGCTGGGGGAATCCAAACGAATTCAACCTTCACCCCTCCCACCGATCCGCTCGTTGTTGGCGGGATCGGGAGCCGTCACGCGGGGGGCGCACACGTGTTGTTCGGTGATGGAGCCGTCCGCTTTCAAACGGCTCAGATCGAACAGCAAGTGTTGGTTCAAATGGTCGATCGGGACGACGGCCAGATCCCCATGCTGTTTCAGTCCATCGACGAGCAGCGAAAACGCAGCCTGCAATGATTTCCAACGAACAGTCCGTCTCCCCAATCGACTATCGACTGCTCGCTTGGTTGTTTCTGTGGTCCGCTATCCTGATTGCGGTTACCGCAATGTTGGTATCGAGCGGTGCTGATGCGGTCCTGGGTTTTTCGATGGGATGCTTGATCGCGACCTGGTCCACCATCGGAACATGGACTTTGCTGATCGACTTGCCGTGGACGATGCCGGGAGCAGTCAATCAATCAGCAACCATTGAAATGGACCCGCCCAAACGGTCCGAACAGCGACTTCTGCCGCGCTGCCTCGTCATTCTGCTCCTCTTTCTAAACGCAACGCTCTTTATCGCGGTCGTGAAAGACTCACGCTTCGTAGTAGGCGAGGTGATCTTGTCAGGCTTCACCTCAGCGACGACCGCAACACTGGTTTGGCAGTGGACTCGTCGACGAATTTATCGGATCAAACGCAAGACGGTGACACAGCGAAGCATCAGCCAACTCATGGGACTCTCGGTCACCATCGCGGTGCTGCTGGCGATTGTGGGGCCCGGAGTTGGATGGAGCCAACTGACCAACTCCAGCGTCGGAATGATTGTGATCCTCCCGTTGATCTGGGTGCTGCTTCTTGGCGCGAGCCTGCACACTCGTTGGTGGCTGATTCCCTTGACCCCCATCCCGGCGGCGTTGGGAGGCATCGCGCTGACGTTCTTGCTGAGCGCCGACGGACGCAATGTCGACGAGGATTTCCAACGCATGGTGGGCATCCTTTGCGGGCAATACTTCTTTTCGATGGTGCTACTCGCGATGATGCGATCCAGCGGTCATCGCTGGATCGGGTGACGACTTCGCCGCGCAGGGCGTTGGCGTCGATCGAAAGGCCCTGAAACACGGTTGTTTTACTTTTTTCAGGAAAAGCGTTGTGCGCAAGTTGGCCGGACGCGTCTTGTAATCTGTAACCTTGCCGAAATCCCAGGTGTGGCCCAAAGCACGTGTCGTCCCAAGAAACGATTGAGCCATGACGCAGCAGACGCGGCGCGAGGCGGACGAATTGCTGGCTCACGCGGATTCGGTCTATCGATTCTTGTTGCGTTGGCTTGCCGATGTCCACTTGGCCGAAGACATGACCCAACAGACCTTTCTCCGAGCTTGGTCGTCGATGCGTGACGGGACCGAAATCCGCTCGCCTCGCTCTTGGCTACTGCGGATTGCCCGCAACCTTGTGTCGGACCGTTTTCGCGAACGTCCCGTGGATCAAGTATTGGACTGGGACGTTGCCGGGCCACTGACTTGGGAATCCAGCAAGCAACTGACCGATCGTGAGGATGTGGCGATCGCGATGGCAGCCCTGGATCGCTTGCCCGGCCGACAGCGCATGGTGCTGCACCTGATCGCAGTGGAACAACTGTCTGTTAATGAAACAGCCGAGTTGCTCGAACTGTCGCCGGGCGGTGTCCGAAGTCACTTGGCAACGGCAAGAGCCCGAATGAGAGAGCTTTTGAACGAACAAGACCCGGACCGTAAAGACGCTTCGACAACCAAGTCTGATATTTCAAGCACATGAACTCACCTGAATCTCCCAAGAACGAAGAAATCGACTCGTTGCTGCGAAGCGGGCACGTGGGTATCCGTCTTGACGCGGATGTGAGGGAAAGACTGCGAGATCAGATGCTCGCGGAGAACGCTGCGAGGCCTGCGGGTAAGGGTGACGAACGCGAACCTCTGCCCGAACGAACATCCAGTTGGCGACGGCTCACGTTGGCGACCGCGGCACTTGTGCTGCTGACTCTGGGGCTCGCGTTGTTTCAAGCGAGCGAAAAACCAATCACTCAAAACGTCCCGGAGCCGGAACCGCTTCCCAACGCAGCAAATCCGTTGAACGAGCGTACGAATCCGTCAGACGATCGCACGGTTGCGTCAGAAGATCGTTCGCCAAGATCCGTGATTGAAGTTCAAGACCACATTGCGGTTGCGTTGCCGTCCAGCAACGAAGCCATCGAAATCGTACAGTTGTTTCCAATCTTTGAACCCGAGGAAAAATAATGCGTGCCCTCATCACAATCCTGCTGATAGCCCTTTCAACCACTCCGGCAAGCTCTCAACAAACCGAGAGTGGACCCGCAAAGTTGGACGAGCCGAATTTAACAACGGAAATCGTACGCCTGCTGCACACCGACCCCGATAGCGCGGTGGGAATGATTCAACAATTGTTCCAGCCGCCGATACCAGTCGTTGGCGGAATGGGCGAAGTCAGTCCTCGTCGATCAGCACTCCGCCTGGCGTCGGACTTCAATACGTCCTCCGTCGTCGTTCGGGGTACCGAGGCCGAGGTCCGGCAGGTGATCCAACTACTCACGGAACTGGATCAACCGAGTACGCCCGAATCATCAGCAGATGACGAGGGCAACCGTCAGAGGCTAGTCGTGAAGTATTCCGACAATCGATCTCTCAACGAAACCTCTCTCGAGTTGCTTCGCGCATGGTGTTCGACGAGAGATGTCGGAGTTGTCGCAGACGCAAAGACGCACAGCCTCATTCTCTCCACCAGACCAGATCAGCCCGACGCCGTTGTTAAGCAGGTAGAAAAGTTGCTCGATCGCGTGCTGTTGTCGGAGATAAAGCTGGCCGCGCCGGAGATCTGGAAAGCAAAAATCGCCGTCATTGCGGAGGCCGATCAGATCCCATCCAACGAGACTCTCATTTCCAAAGAAGTCTCTGAGGCCGCCGAAAAACTTGGATTCAAGAATCCCGGCATCGCAGGCCAGCTCAGCCTCTCCGTCATCCGTGCCCCTGGAGCCTACGCCGAAGGGACGACCCATTTGAGCTTGGCGACCGCAGGCGAAAACCCAAAGCCACCTGCTTCGCTACAGTTTGAAGGAACCTGGTCAGACCGTAGCAATGGAGGCGAGGGAGGACCGATGCGAATCATGCTGAAAGTCGCTGGCCCCGTCGCCGTTGGTGTCAATTCGGAAGACCGCGACCTGATCGAGCTGACATCGGACATCATTGCCAAGTCGGGACGCACAACGGTGATTGGCGGTGGGTCCACGGGAAGCCAGAACCTGGGCTTCGCGATCTCCTGGACAAAAGAGAGTGCGGAGGAGTGATGGGTTTGTCGACCTCAGGGTTTGATCGCGTAGAGCTTGTCGCCTCGACGGATCAAGAGGTATTCGCCCGCGGGCGCTGCGGCATACAGAACGTGTCCGCCCCCAAAACCAGGCGTTTTGCCACCGCCGTCACCTTCGGGCCAACAACGGTTGGTCGAAATTTCTTTGCCGTCCTCCAGCGAAATCACGCTGGTTGTCCCTTTGTAACCGAACACGTACAGGTTGCCTCCGGCGACGATCGGCGTGGACCAGATTCCGCCGGCCGAAGTTCGATCCACGCTGACCTGCTCACCGGTTTCCAGATCCAGTCGGTAGAGCACTCCGGCTCGATTCACGATGGCGGCGGTTTCACCGGCAACGACGGGACTGCCGAAAGTCGACGTTGCCTTCTTGGCTTGCCACTTGTAGTCGGCGGCAAACGAGCCGTCGTCTTTCTTCACCACTTCAATCAACCCGTTGCTGGCTGCCGCGGCGCCGGGTGCCGTCTCGCCACGACCATCGGAGGCACCGATGAGGAACTTTCCTTCACCCGCGGGTGCCGGTGTGCAGGAAGAGTTGTTTGCAATCCCGTCGAACTCCCAAAGTCGTTGGCCCGACGCGGGATCCAACCCAATGATCTTGCCAATGGCACTGCAGACCAAATGGGAACCACCGTCGATGGGAACAAGTCGGGGAGACGCCCAGGACGTCGAGCCCACACCTTCAGACTTCCAAACCGTTTCGCCCGATGTTGGATCAACGGCTAAGACGTAAGGTGATTCACTCCGCTCGACCCAAACGTAAACCCGTTGGTCATCCGATTCCAGCGATGCGGAAATACCATGTCGGGCTTCGATGCTGCCGAACTCGGCGACAAGGTCTCGTTTCCAAAGCAGCGAGCCTTCCGGAGAAAGGGCGACCAGCAATCCGCCTTCGAAAAAGGCCGTGAAGCCGCTCTTGGTCGCAACCGCGGACGGGGCGGCTCGGCTCACCATCGGAGAGTTCTTGTAGGGCGATGGATTGGTGAAGTCGAGTTGCCAACGCTTGGAACCATCCTCGATTGCGAAGGACGAAACGTGGTAGTTGTCCTTGTTCACGCCACTCGTCGATGTGAGGACGATTTGATCGTGTGCAACGATCGGTGTGGACTGGCCATAGCCCGTAATCTCGGCCGTCCAGGCGATATTTTCCTCGGGCGACCAAACGGTGGGGAGCTTTAAATCCGCTGCCGACACCCCGCCGTTCTGAAAACGGGGCCAAGTGGGCGAATCTGCATTCGAGACCCCACCGCAGAGCACGAGCGATGCGACAAACGAATGACAGAGCAGCGTTGAACGAAAAGACGAAAGCGGTCGCAGGTTCATGGGCAGTTCGATCCGTTAGCGGGAGGTGAATCAGGCAGTCATTCTCGCCAGAATAACACTTCTCACAAACAGGCGATGCCCGGCGAGTGTTTTGTCAACGTTTGGACTCACGGTCCATGCGTTCGAGCCAATGGTGTGATCGCACGCAAATCAGCGAGGGATGACAACGATCCCTCGCTTACGCTTCGGGTTGTGATTCGGAGGTCGCATCAACGAGAAAAGGCCGTGACGCCTGGGGTTGTGATTAGAAGGTCGCATCAACGAGAGCTATTGCATCAACAACTCGTAAGGTGATTGCAGCTCAATCGGGAAGTTTGACGTTGATAAAGCACTAAGGATTTGGTGCGACGACATGCTGTTCGGTTGCAGAATTGGTTCGCTGCAGGACCTGCTCGGCCGCAAGCGTCGCCAGTGCTTTCAGCGTCAATTGGGGGTTGATTTCACAGCCCGCTGGGAAGATCGACGCATCGGAAACGGTGAGGTTCCGGACATTGGGGCCGCAGTCGGTTTTGACCTGGAATGTCTCCGGATCGACCACCTCGCCAAGCGAGGCACCGCCTTGACCATGTGTGGTCAGCAGATTGACGTACGCCGGACCTCGCTTGCGAATCTCGCAGATCGCCCATTCGAGGTCTTCCATGGAGCGAATCCGTGCCGGACAGCCATTGCGCATCAGCATTGCTTTGGTCGGCAGGTAGAGCGTCACGCCGTCATCGGGTTTGGCTGCCGCAAAGTAAATCCGTCCGATGCGGCGAATCCCGCGCAGCAGCAGTTCGAACTCACTGCAGTCCAACTTCAGATGAATTCCACCACAGGAATCAACATAGTTGGATTCGCGAACTTGCGTCGGAACGACGATGCCCGCCATCGAGAGATGGTTGAACTTGCGCATTGCGCAGGCGAACTCTTTGAACCAACCGGTCAGGGCGAGTGCAACGGTGCCGGGAAAATGGAACCAGTTTTCAAGTGCCGGTTCTTCGACGACTCTACCGTCCTGCTCCACCATGCGGCGATCGACCAGGAAGCACTGTGTCACGCCGGGCTCCGGCCGCTCCGTATTGTTTGGCCAAATCGGTTGATCGAACATTGCGTAAATCGCCGTGCCCACATTCGCGCTGAAGCGTTTACCGACGTGAGCATTTTTGAAACCTCCACCACGCAGCCCCTGTGCGACCAACTTCGTCGAGGGACCGATTCCCGCCGCGACGACGTATTCGTCCGCTGTCACGGTCGCGTTGATGCGGCAACCGTCTTCGTTGACTCGAGTCACATCGACGCCGGTGACTTCGGGAGTGCCTGACGCATCACGCGAGAGCCTCAGACGTTTCGCTTCGGTGCGATAGGAAACACGCGCGGGCTCGGGGTTGTGCATGGCCTGAACCAGAAAACTGTTCGCACCACCCGGTGAGTACGGGTGCAAGCCACCAATATGATCACCAAAGCTATCGACCGAGTTATCGCTGCCGCATCCCGAGCAATCACGCCGAATGGCGACGGGCAGTGGCTGAACGTCCTCGCCCAAGTTGCGGCAACCTTCCGCGAATCGAATGCTACGATCACTGATCTGAGTTTCCGTCACAAATGTGTTGACACCCAGTTCGCTGCTGATGCCTTGCATGAGTGCACTAAAATCGTCGTAGCTGACATTGGTGGGTTGTCGTCCGGACCAAGTCGACTCGTAGATCTCCTTGGAGATTGGCAAGTGAATTGCGTTGTTGACGTAGGGCCCACCGCCGAAGACTTTCGCTTGGCAAATGTTGATCGTCTGGCGAGGTGGAATTTTCTTTCGGCGATGTGCCAACATGAGGTCCAACTTGGAATGGACGTTGCCAAGCCCGCCACTGATTTGAGCACCGGCGTCTTTGTAGAGTCGATAGAGGACTTCATCGCTGCGCGGTGGGCTCAGTCGCGTCGAACCATCCGGCTGCTCGATGCGTTGAACGAGCGCATCGGGACTGACAAAATCACCGTAATCAATCACGAGGACACGACGGCCTTGCGCGGTTAAACGAGTTGCTGCAGTCGCGCCCCCGGCACCGCTGCCGATGATGACGACATCGTAGTGCTCGTTGAGATCCGCCTGAAGTGGTGCTTCCATGCGGACCAAATTGGTCGCCGATTCACAGTGTTCGCTCCACCCGAGTCCGATCAACTGCCGTGCCGGTTCACGGGAGTGAATCACGAGTCGCCCCAACATCGCCAACCCGCTGATCGCCATATGGAACAGATGGTCTTCATCCCAACATATCATTGGAGGGTCGCCGCTCGCCCTCCGTCGTTCACCCTGGTTGAGAATTTCCCGAACGCGTCGCGGCGAGTGACGTGAAAGTTGCCTCAGCGTCAGTTTCACGCTGTAAAAATCCACCCAAAGTAGCGCGACGCTCATCCCCAGTTGCATTCGGTGCGGCAGGTAGGCCGCATACCGAAGAATCTCGCGAGCCACCTGGCACGGGTCATCACCGCGACGGCCACACCAGAGGGCATCGATTTGGGCCGCCACGATGGCAACAAGCGTGTCGAAACGGTCTTCGCGAATGGTTTGGATCGGGCACTTTTGCTTGGCGGACTTGCCTAGGCCAAAGAGCGAAGCGGGGAAAATGCCGCCCGCTAAAGCTTGAGTGGCAAAATCCCGGCGGTTTGATTCCTCGCCCGCGAACCTTTCCGCGGTAATTTCAGCCAAGCTTCCGAGATTGTCCAGTGAAGACAAATTATCCATCAGACCCTTCCATGGTCAAAACATCGCGCCCACTCAAGGCGGACACGCAAACACTTACGCTTCGTCTCGGTGAAAATCGTCCGTCCAAAGGAGTGTCACGAGGGAAAACCGTTTCAAGGCGAAGCATCAAATGGAGCCGACGTCGCTGCGTCGATTGTGCGGGTTGCAGGGTCGCCGATGCCGAGTGGTTGCACTGCGGTGCAAACCAGGACGCAATTGCGGTAAAACCTGAACTGAAACTCTGACGCAGGCTGCCGACCATCGTGAGTCTTGAAACCAACCATGATTGCAGATGAATCTGGAACGAATTCCGAATTGCCACGAGCAGACTTCCAACTGAATCAACCGTTTCCCCCCGCCGGCGATCAGCCCCAAGCGATCGAGAAACTGACGCGCGGCATCCAAAACGGCAAAGAAACTCAGGTACTGCTGGGCGCGACCGGTACGGGTAAGACGTACACGATGGCCAACGTGATCGCCAACATCGGCCGCCCCGCGTTGATCCTCAGTCACAACAAGACACTCGCGGCACAACTGTACAGCGAGTTCAAAGAGTTCTTTCCCGAAAACGCCGTCCACTACTTTGTCAGCTACTACGACTATTACCAACCGGAAGCCTACATTCCCCAACGCGATGTTTACATCGAAAAGGACGCTTCGATCAACGAAGAGATCGACCGATTGCGTTTGGCCACGACCAGCAGTTTGGTCAGTCGCCGCGATGTCGTCATCGTTGCGTCGGTCAGCAGCATTTACGGACTCGGTTCTCCCGACGACTACAAGCAGTTGGTCGTGGGCATCGCCGTCGGCCAGACGATCCGCCGTGACCATTTGCTGCTGAAACTGGTCGACGTTCTGTACGAACGAAACGATGTCTCGTTCGAGCGTGGGAAGTTTCGCGTGCGAGGCGATAGCATCGAGTTATGGCCCAGCTACGAGGAGTTTGCGTATCGGATCGAGATGTGGGGCGATCAAATCGAACGTATCTCCATTATCAAACCTGTCTCCGGTCAGACGGTCAGCACGCTTCAACAGGTTTACATTTATCCGGCGAAGCATTTTGTCATGCCGGAAGACCGCATCAAACGTGCGATCAGCATCATCCGCGAAGAGCTGAAACTGCAACTCGCAGACTTTGAGAAGAAAGGCAAGCTACTCGAAGCACAGCGGCTGTCGGCGCGAACACGATTCGATCTGGAGATGCTTTCCGAAGTCGGCCATTGCCCCGGTATTGAGAACTACTCACGCCCCCTGTCCGGAAAGTCCCCCGGCGAAACTCCCGACACGCTCTACGATTTCTTTCCCGACGATTTCATCACGTTCATTGACGAGTCACACGTCACGGTGCCCCAAGTGCGTGCGATGTACGCGGGCGACCGAAGTCGAAAAATCACCTTGGTCGAGCACGGGTTTCGCCTGCCATGTGCACTTGATAATCGCCCCCTGAAGTTTGAAGAATGGGAAGAACGGAACAATCAAATTTGTTTCGTGAGCGCGACCCCGAGCGACTACGAACTGGAACGCACCGGCGGTGAAGTCGTCGAACAGATCATTCGTCCGACGGGCTTGCTGGACCCGGAGGTCGAAGTGGTCTCCGCGCGGGGTCAAGTCGCGCATCTCTTGGAGGAGGTTCGTAAGCGCGCCCAACAGGATGAACGTGTACTCGTCACGGCATTGACCAAGCGATTGGCCGAAGACCTGTCGACGTTCTTTCAAGAACAGAACGTCCGCTGTCGCTGGCTGCACAGTGAATTGAACGCCTTTGAACGAGTGGACTTGCTGCAAGAGCTTCGCACCGGACACTTCGACTGCCTGGTGGGCGTGAACTTGCTTCGTGAAGGTCTCGATCTGCCAGAGGTTTCCCTGGTCGCCATTCTCGATGCGGATAAAGAGGGCTTCCTGCGTAGTGAAACGAGTCTGATTCAAACGATTGGCCGGGCGGCACGGAATGCGAATAGCAAAGTCTTCCTGTACGCCGATAAGATTACGGACTCCATGCGTTTGGCGATCGATGAAACCGAACGTCGTCGCGCGATCCAGCAAGCTTACAACGAAGAACACGGGATCAAACCGGAGACGGTGCGTCGACGGGTGAAGGCGGGCATTCAGTCCGAGGCGTCCAAACGCCGAAAAACGGAAGCGAAGGCGAAAGAAGAGGCCGAAATCCAGTACATCACGATTGAGTTCATCGAGAACCTGGAACGCGAAATGCTCTCCGCCGCCGAAGACTTGGAATTCGAACGAGCGGCACAACTTCGTGACCGGGTGCTGCAACTCAAGGAGAACATCGGCAAGCCGCTTTCGGAAGTCGAAGAGAGCAAGCCCGCCGGTGGTAGCAGTACCGGAAACCAACGAGGTCGCCGAAAAGGCGTACGCGGCGGTGCCAAACGTACCGGTGGTGGTCGTTCCAAAATCCCTCGCCCCAAACGTGGCTAATTCAACGTGGCTGAACCTTTGACGCAAGACGCGGGCGATTCGAGCGACGGGCGCCCCGCGTTTCCCGTTCGACGTGTGGTTCCGGTCGCGATCCTGGTGATCGCGGGCGTCATCTTTGCGTTGTTGGTCCCAATGCCGGTCCACGGTCGCGTCGCGACGGCGATCGGGGACTTGGCCCATGCACCACTTTTTGGATCGCTCGCATTGGCGTGGCTGTGGACATGGGGACGGTTACGACCGTTGGATCGACATAACGTCGCTGACGGTCAGCCACCACAGGAACGTCCGGTGCATCAAGGCCGTCGTCTCGTCTTTCGAGGCGTTTGCGTTTGGATCGTGCTAAGCACGTTTGGTGTTTGCATGGAGGTCGTCCAGAGTGGCGTCGGCCGCAGCATGTCACGTCACGATGCGATCGCCAATTCACTGGGCATCGCGGCTGCTATCGCGGCTTACGTCGCAACATGGTTTTGGCTACACAGACGCCGCCGCTCCGCCGCGGTCTTCTTCCTCGCTGCCGCCGTGATCTTGACCATTGCCGGACGCATCCACGCACTGATCAAGATCA
>JBCBOO010000193.1:0-12998 GCA_039821235.1 Planctomycetota bacterium | reverse complement strand
CGATCAACCAAAAGTTGGGCGCGTTCTACACCAGCAACGCGAACTTCCGCCACTCGAATTACCGCCGGACGACAACGCACCGGGCAACGGCGCACCAGGCAACAACGCACCGGGCAACGGCGGTCACGCCGGGGGTGTATGGTTCCTTCCACTCGGTGAGGCGCGTTTATACGCCGCCGGTTGTCAGGCCTTCTTACCAGCGTGTCTACGTGCCGCATCGCGGATACACGCCTTACCAAAGTCATGCTCCGCGCCGTGCTGGATTCCGCATTTCTTACTAGTGTTTCATCCAGCTCTCCGAGTCGAGACCTCACGGCTCGGAGAGCCGTGCTACTAAAAGGCCACCCCAAATCGAAAAAATTGACGAAGCACTAGTGCTAACGCGGTCTCTTGCGAGCGTTTAACCGGTGATCAGCTTGAGCAGGTCTCCGATGTCGCGGTGGGCTTCGATCGGATGTCGAAGCGGCGTGTCGGCCAGTACTTCGTAGCGGTTCTTGCGGCCGACCCGTTCACGCCGGATGAATCCACCCTGCTCCAGGTCCTGGACCACTCGCTGGACGGCTCGCTCGGTAATTCCAACGCGAGTGGCCACTTCACGGAGCACCAGTTCCGGCTCGGCGTGCAGAACAATTAAGACGTGCGAGTGGTTGGTCAAGAAAGTCCATCGAGTCGGTGGCTTCGCCGGCGTGGAAGGTTCTTCCGCGACCGATTTCGCTCGTCCGCGTCCCGACGAGACGCTGCTTTTGCGTGTCTTGGCCGAGCGAACCGGTGACGTTCCGCTGGAACGCTTCGATCGTGCCGTCGTTTGATTCTTCTTTGCCACTGCGTTCGTCACCACGTAATCTCCGTCGAATTTACCAAGTTTGTCACACGCCCCGGGCGAGGGGAGGATGCCACGGTCACAGAGACAGTGTTCGGCAATCCGCGCGGATTGAACACGAATTTTTTTTCGTGAATTATTTTACGCCAATTTTACCGTTGATTTCAAGGTCAACGGCCCTCTGGGCGATCTTCTGCGGGCAAAAAAAGCCCTCAACACACGAACTGCAATTGACGACATTATTGTCGTGCATACGATGTCGTGCTATAAGTTTCGTGAATTTCAAGCCGCAACAGCAACTCCGGCCGAGGCCACGCCATGGATTCCGCTTTACTCGCTCTCACCGCAGGGATCCCCCTGATCATGCTCGCCTCGGCGTTTCTCCCGAGACGTCTGGCGAACACGCATGCCCAGGGACTTCGCCGCGGCATCTCGGGTTTGGCTGCTGCACAGCTGATCCTCGCGGTCGTCATCACCGTTTCCGTCGGGATCCGTGTCGCGTCCGGGAATGTGACCTTGGAGTTGCAGCCGTTTGCGGACTCGTTTTCCCCGGCAACGGTGTGGATCGACGGTGTATCCGCTCTGATGTTCTTGATGGTCAGTTTGGTCGGCTGGGTGATTTGCCGCTATTCGATTCGCTACCTCGATGGTGACCAGGAGCAAGGGAATTTCTTTCGCTGGACGGCGTTTACGCTTGGGTCGGTCTCGCTGATGGTGATTTCGGGCGACCTGCTGTTGCTGCTTTCGGCTTGGATCGCGACCAGCGTCGGCCTCCATCATTTGCTACTACACTTCCCCGACTCGCCCGCCGCCAAGCGGGCGGCCTGGACGAAGTTCACCGTCATTCGGATCGGGGACGTGTCGCTCGGCTTTGCCGTGCTGCTGCTCTACTTGGAAACCGGGACCACCAACCTGCGTGAGATCTTTGCGGCGATCGAGCTCGGAACGATCGAACTGGTCAACTTACAAGCTGCCGCCGCACTGCTGGTCCTGGCGGCCGTCGTCAAGTCGGCTCAGTTCCCCTTCCACACCTGGCTGCCACAAACCCTGGAAACTCCCACGCCTGTTTCGGCCTTGATGCACGCGGGGATCGTCAATGCGGGCGGCTACTTGATCGTCCGACTGAACCCCATCGTGGCATCGGCACCCGTCGTTCTGGGTGTGCTGGCAATTGTCGGCACGATTACCGTCACGTACGCGGCGATGGTGATGCTGACGCAGACGAGCATCAAACGAGCATTGGCTTATTCGACCGTCGCTCAAATGGGTTTCATGATGCTGCAATGCGGCTTGGGAGCGTTTTCGGCGGCGCTGCTGCACATTCTAGCGCACTCGATGTACAAGGCTCACGCGTTCCTTAGTAGTGGCAGCCAAATTGCTCGCTACGCCCCCGCGGCCGAGATTGAAACGCCGGTCAGCGAAGAAGGATACTCAGGAGGATGGCTGTCCACGCTGGGCTCCTATGCCCTGTTCGTTTCGACGATGGTTGTGGGGATGTTGGGGGCGTTCTATGTCGTCGGCGTCGATCTTGGATCCAAGGCAGGCGGCGTCATTTTGGGACTCGTCCTGGTCTTTGCCCTGTCACGTTGGCTCCACCAGACCTTTGAGGTGGGAGACCGGAAGATCCGAGTCAGAGCAACGGCAACCGCTGCGATTTTGCTCTCGTTCTACGTGGCTTGCTATGCGACCGTTGCTTGGCTCATCAACGATGCGGTCGCTTCCGTTTCGATGCCCTGGGTCCAGTGGGCGGTGGCAGCGATCTTGGTTGTCGCCGGATTCGCCATTCTCCTCCTCGCAGAGACGGCGTCAAAAGGACTGCAATCTTCGGATCGCATCCGAACGTTCTACGTGCACGCATCCAACGGCTTTTATCTCGACAGCATTTTCCGACGGGCGTTTGGGTCGCTGATGTCAAGTTAGACAACGCCACCCTCTGATCCATCGGAACCTTCCAAACACGTGAACGCAACGGTTCACCTCCTTCGCATTTGACGAGACCGACCATATGTCCGACGTGCCCGCTTCCCAAAACATTTCGAAGCCGTCCAGCATTCCCGGCCGAAGAGGCAGTTTTACCCCGCCGGCTTACGACCAACCCCATGTCTATCGTCAGCTGGAGGAAATCCTCGGCGAAGTGACGGACGTTGTTTCACGGGTCTGGCCGCTACGCGATTACGTGGCGATCAATCCCTACGACGGGATCACCAATCGTACGTTTAGTGACGCACGATCGTTCCTGAGGATCTTCTCGGACTGCGAGCTGTTGATGCCGCTTGCGTTTTATCGGTCCCAATACAGCAACGGCCGATTCACGATCGATGAGGTTCGAACGGCGATCCAGGAACTGGAGCCGCACGGTAGCGTCGCGGGGATTCGAGCCGACGACGTGATGGCGTCGCTCCAATCCGTGTCTCCTTCGGAGTCGTTCGTGCGCAAGGGAGACAACCCGCCTGCAAGCCGGCCCATTCGAACCATTGCCGAGCATGCCGATCACGTCAACGATTCGCAGTGGACGGAGATCTTTGTCGATGAAGTGAGCAAGTTTTGTGCAGCTCACTATGATGAATCGCAAGCTTCGTGGAAGAGTCCTTGGCGCGATCTGCCTCCCTATCAGGCTTGGCGCAGCACGGCGAAGGTCGATCGCAACATCGAATGGTTGGGGCTGGAAGGGTTCCGTGATTTTGTCGATTCACTTCCACATTCGCCGCAAGCCGCGATCGTCGACTTGCTGTCACGACTTCAGATCCCCACGCCGCTTTGGGAGAGCTTTCTGCTTTGCCAGGTCTTTAGCTTTCCCGGCTGGTGTGCTTGGGCTAAGTACCAAGATCACGCCGAAGCGAACGAGCAGACCGAGCATTTGATTGGCTTGTTGGCCATTCGACTTGCCTATGATGTCGCACTTAGCGAAGTCACTGGACTGAGCGTCAAATGGGACGCCATGATCGACGAACAGTCGGCCACTTTCCGGCCACAACACGGCGACAACGAGGAAGACGTTGCGATTCGAATGGTGCTGTTGCGTGCCTCCGAAATCGGCTATCGCAAGTCGTTGCTCGAACAGCTTCGCCTGGAAGGATCATCGGAGTCGGATCAGAAGTTGGCTCAGATGGTGTTTTGCATCGACGTCCGCAGCGAGCGGATTCGTCGAAACCTCGAATCGCTTTCACCCGAGCTGGATACGTTTGGATTTGCCGGCTTCTTTGCGATCCCGATGGAGTACCGTCGGCTTGGCAACCCGTCGGGTGACGCGAACGTTCCGGCTCTGATTCGTCCGAGTTTTCGAGTGAAAGAGACTCCACCCGCGGCGGAAACGGCAACGGCGATCGAGAGTCGGAAACGGTCAAAGCTGTGGAACAAGCTGTGGCAGGGACTCCAAAAGTCGGCCGTCGGTTGCTTTTCCTTCGTGGAAACCGCAGGCCTGCTGGCGACTGGCAAGCTGATCGGAAAAACGCTTGCAACGAGCGGCCGCAGTGAACGCACGACGATGGCTTCCGAATTCCCGCCATCGCTGGAGGGTCTTCCGGAACAGGGGCTCGACTTGGAAGCTCAGGTGGACCTTGCCGCCGGCATGTTGACCAACTTGGGTTTAACCAGCGGGTTCGCAAAGCTGGTGGTGCTCTGTGGCCATGGCAGCCAGACGACCAACAATCCGCTCGCGGCCGGTCTGGACTGTGGCGCTTGTGGTGGGCACACGGGCGAACCGAACGCAAGGTTTGGAGCCCTGCTGCTGAACACGCCGGCCATTCGAGAGGGTTTGTTGGAACGGAGAATTGAGATTCCCGAGGACACGCTTTTCTTGCCCGCCCTTCACAACACGACGACCGACCGAATCGAGTTCTTCGATACCGAGTCGCTTACGCAGAGTCAGCGTGATGACTTGCAAGAGCTGGAGGACTACTGTGAAGTCGCTAGTTCGAAAACCAAGCGAGAACGCGCTCCCATCGTCGGCTGTCACTCAGCGGTCGCAATCGCTCGCAAAGCATTGGACTGGTCCGAAGTGCGACCGGAATGGGGACTCGCCGGGAATGCCGCCTTTATCGTCGGGCCCCGTTGGATGACCCGCGATGTGAACCTGGATGGCCGAACGTTTCTGCACAGCTACAACCAAGCGGCCGACGAATCCGGGGAGGTACTTGAGAACATCATGACCGCTCCGATGGTCGTCGCCCACTGGATCAACATGCAGTACTTTGCGTCAACGGTTGACAATCGACACTTCGGCAGCGGCGACAAGACGGTCCACAATGTGGTCGGCGGCTTTGGACTGTTGAGTGGCAACTCGGGAGATCTGATGACCGGCCTTCCGATCCAGTCGCTCCACAACGGAACATCGCACCAGCACATTCCGGTGAGATTGCACGTCATGATTGCGGCCAACACCGAAGCCATCTCCCGCGTGATCGAGAAACACGAGCACATCAAGGAGCTGGTCGACAACGATTGGCTTCACCTGATCGCAATCGACTCGGGACAAGCGTTGCGTTACACCGAGGAAGACTGGCAGGTTTTGGATTCAGCCCAGGTTGCGAGTTAGTCGTCCGGAAGAGCGTCTTCTATTTCAAGCAAGGCGACCATCAGGACCAACGCCGCAAGAGGCATGGTGATCGCCAGTGTGATAACCAAGAACGCAAAACCAGCGAGTAACAGGAAGACGACGACCAGTACCAACAGCAGTGACGTTATCCAGTTCGACAGACTCACCGCCAGGGCGTACCGAAGGGCGGCGCGATCCAGTCGGCCTAGAAAGGCCAGTGGAAAGAGCGGCCAACAGATCGTCATGGCCGCGATTGTGATCGCGAGGGCGGCCAATCCGTAAACGGTCCAGAGAAGCAAGATCGTTCCCGTCGAGGTGGCGCCCGCGGTGTAGGCCGATACAGCCCGTGCCGCAAAGATCACGATGGCGATACCGACGAATGCCCCAAGGGTGATCACGCCGAGACTGACATAGGCCTTGATGGATGGAAGCAGCCAATCTCTCGCCGTCGGTTCTTCTGCGTCGTGGAGGCAAACGCGGTGAGCAAGAACAAAGGCGGACCAGAGCGCATAGACGGCCACACAAAATAGACCGGGGGTCATCGCGATCGCCGCACTGCCCGCCCAAGCGGCGCCTGTGTTCCACTGTTCGCTTAGCCAAAGCAGCGGCAGGATTCCGAGGCAAAAGAACGAACCAAACGCGACGAGAAAGGGCAGGTAGAGTCGCGACTGTCGACGTCCATGAACCCTTGCCACACCAGAAAGAACTGCCTCGATGGACATGGAACGAACGGCCAATCGATTGGGTGATCCAGCCTGTGTGTCCCTGGCCGGTATCGTGGGTGCGACGATCGTGAATTCATGTTCGCAAGACGGACAAATCGCGCTGCGACCGTCGGCATCCATCGGCAATTTCAAAACAGCCGGACAGGCGGGGCAGCGTTGTTGGAATTCACTCACAAGACAGCACAGTTAAAATCCGCCAAATACCTTTTCCAGGCCGCTATTGATTTGATCGAGTGACGATCCGAATTGCTTTTCGATCAATCCGTCCAAACGATTCTGAATCACCTCTGCTCCGGCACGCGTTCCCAGCTCCGTCATCAATCCTCGAATGCGTCTCGAATCAAGCTGTGGACGCGACAGACTGCCGGTGATTGGCAACGTGATCGTCTGCCCGGCCAGTCCCTTGAGGTCACTGCCCAACCAACGCGCATCAAGTGGAACCTGTGCGACGAGATTCAGCCGCGTGTCCATTCCAACTTGTCCACTGGTCATCAAACTCGCTCGATCAATCTCGAAATACATTCGCTGGTGACTGACCACTCCGCCGTCCATCGCAAACTCAACGGTTTGAGGTGGCATGGTAATCAGTTTCTTCGCTTGCGTGGGACCGGGGGTGCCACCGGCGCCCATACTGGCGATGGCTTTGATCTGTTCGACACCTTGAATGAGCTGGTCGGCCATCGGTCCGGAGGCCATGGTCAGGTCTTGGATATTCAAGGTTCCGCGAACCTTGCTGGCCGTTGGCTGATCGATCACGATCCGCGCTTGATCCAAATTGACACTCATCCGCCCTTCCAAGCGAGTCGCATTCGCAGCCAGCGGTGCCAAATAACGTAGCCAAGTGGAGGCGGCTTCTGGCGTGACACGGAGCTGATCAATCGTCGTTCCGGGCTCCAGGCTGAGCACCATGGGTGAACTCGCGTAGAGGAGTTGCCCGCCCACGGCCAGCGATGCCGTCTGCGGTTCGGAACTCGGAGCAAACGCGGCACTGGCCGACTGGCTGATCCCGGTCACTGGAATTTGCGAACGGGCAAATTGGATTTCGTTGGAGTTGATCTCGATGGGAATACGCGCCGGCCCCAGGTTCACCGAGGCAATCTCAAGTGCGTCCCAGCCGAGCGATCCTCTGGTGACGAACTGAAAATTTGATCCGACTCTCAAGTCCAAGTTGGTGTCGTGAATCCCTTCGGCACGACAACTCGTACCGAAGACTTGCGTCAATCGTTCAGCGAGGACACGCATCCGCAGTTTCGTGGGTCCGGCGAGTCGAATGTCCGGCTGGTCTTCCATGAATTGAACCGAGCCTCCCCATGTCCCCGCAAGCCAGTCGGTCGTTATCTGGAGTGCATCCGTCTTGACTGCGCCGGTCTTCGGGTCGTAGTGAACCGGCCCGACCAGTTCGATCTTGGGTTCGGTCCAAAGTGTTTGGCTGGTTCCTTGCGTGGATCGATCGGCAAAACTACTGCCAAATGATTGGTTGCCAACCGCAGGTTCGGTTGTGTGAACGAGCTGCAAGTTTTCCGCATTCGCTTCCGTTTGCAACTGCCATCCGTCTTGCACTTCAATTGCCGTCAGTTTTCCCCACGAGCGGCCGCGAACTCCGTATCGGTCTCGGTTTTCGTTTCGGAAGCCGATCGGGCGCACGGGTGCCTGGAAGTTGCCGCCGCCGGTTTCATTGCCCGTTCGGGCGACCGCTGCTTGCGCGAGCGTTGTCTCCATACTGCGCATCAGACCGTCCAGGTTGGCATCCCAAGCGAGTTCGAGATGGGTCTTTTCAATCCCCGCGTCTCCACGAGCCGTCAGCGAAATCGATTCGCCGACCGCAGTCAACTCTTCCGCATGGAGGTTGCCGCTGGGCCAGTTGTACACGCCGCGAAAGACAACGTTCAGATGAGGCTGGGTGTACCAACGATTGCCATAGTGAATGCGTGGTTGCCGCAGCTGAAAATCGGCCGAAGTGAGCGAACCGGACGATTGACTGACTTCGGCGACCGCGGAACCACTGATGCGTCCCTCTAAGTCGCCGAGCGACTCGGGCAACCAAGGTCGCAGGGACTCGCTGAAGTTTTCCAGCCGTCCGTCGACTTCGAGCGCGATCGGGAACGAAGATTCCAATTTCGGTTTCGCGACAGGTTCGGCAAGACGCGCGACGAGGTCGACGCCGCCACTGAGCAGACCGAATTCGGCAGAGGAAAGCTCCTGCAACGATCGGCCGTTCCATTTCCCCGAGGCGAGTACTTTGCCTTGAACGAAGTTCCGTTTCAGCCGCTGGCCACTGGGGAGCGTGACAAGCAACTGATTGGCTTTTCCGTTACCTTCGAACTTCCATTGCTGCGTGCCGCTGACGCGATCTTGCTGGACGTTCCACTGCAATTCAAGATCGGCATCTCCGCCGAGCGACAACTCCGATAGGTCGAGCACCGGTCGGAGCATCGTGTACAACCTGCCGAAGTCGACTTGCAGTTCGGCCGAACCGTCACGGAGCGTTCCGCTGCCAGAACCATTGGCGAATGCACTGCGCAACCGGAACTCATCGGCTCGAAGGATGCCGGACGCATCGGTGACGGTGGCTGAAAGTTCGATGGGTTGAATGATGACGGGACGGCCTCCCGCTCGAGCACGCAAGGAATCACTCTCAAGCGTCAGTCGGCTTTTTCTTTGTGTCGGTGAAGCTTGACCGGCGACGGGCGTGATGTTTCGATCGGCGACACTCTCAATCGTTGCACGCGCCCTTCCGGAAACAAGCGTCGCATCGGATCGAAGTGGGATCAGCCCCGGCAGCGCGCGGTCGAAGGCCGCCAAATCGACTTCAACCACCGCGCGTCCGTCCAGTGTTTGCAGCCACTGCAGCGGATTGTCTTGCGGACCAATCAGAGAGATCGTTGCCGGAAAAGCACCATCGAGTGTGGCCGAGGCAAAGTCGGTGGCAATGTTGAGTTGATCTCCGAACACACGGCCACCGGCGAGCGCCACACGCCCATCGAGCGTGGCCAAGGCGTTATTCCAAGAGGTCTCGGTGGACGCATGAAAGTTGCGCACCTGCAGTGCATCGACGTCGGCTTCGATGGCCCCGTCACGAAAACCCTTGACCGTTAACTCACCGGTTGTATGTCCCGACACTCGCGACGGAAACGCAGAGATTTGATTGCGATAACGAAGCGAAACAAGATCCGCGACGGAGAGCGGAAACGACTGCGTCTCTAGACTGAGTTCCCAAGCGGCTTTGTCGAATGGTTCTGACGCACTAGCATCAGTGGCGACTCGGGTCGCGTCCGTCGAATGAAACGAACATCGCAGACTGCCGTCGGTTCCGTCGGGAGCGAGCACCAACCCCGAAGCGGTGAGCGCGAACTCGCCGCCACGCAGCGACACCGTGGAATTGGCCTGATCGAGTGACCATTGCCGCTGCGTTTCCGCTTCCTGAACCTTTGCAACTAAGTCTTGAATTTTGATCTCCGACCGGACCCTCGACGGCTCTTCGGATTCGTCGGTCAGGAGCGTTTGCAAGTCGGATTCGATAGACGAGCCACCCTCAAAGACCTCGCCCTCCAGCTCCACCCCACGTACCGTGATCTCGCCGAGTTCGTCGGCATGAAACCGCACCAAGCTGCCGACCGTCAGTGCCGTGTCCAGTTGCTGAACGTGAACGCGTGTTTTTTCAGATTCGCCCACCAAAACCAAATTGCGAATGGAAAGCGGCGTGACCCAGCCGACTTCGATGGAGTCCGCTGTGGCAATCCATCCATAGGTAGCTGCTTGCGAACGCAGCATTCGGTGGGCAATTCCCGTATGGCTGACGATGCTGGGTGCAGCGAGCACCGTTAACGCGATGAAGAAAACGACGACAAAGAGCAGGCGATAATATCGCCGAGACCGTCCCTGGCGACGTCGCCGGGTAGTTTCCAGTTGTGTCCGTTCGAGATCTTCGAGCCGGTAGTCTTCGGTCACGGTCACATCCTTGTGCCAACGAGGCGTTCGATTCACCTAATTCCGATCGGAGCATACAGCGAACCGGCGTTTGATCCCAAGGTCAAAAAATTTCGGGATCACTCTCCCCTGGCGGGCGGAGTCTCCTTCTCCGGAGGATCCAGCTGAATCGTTTCGATCTGGGAAAACTGCTGAACGATCAAGAGGTGTCGGTCGTCCGGACTAAACGAAACCGATCTGATCTGGTTCATCCGCGGCTGAAGCGAAATCAACTCTAAACCACTTTCGGAGTCCCAAATGCGAATCACACGATCGTCTCCGGCGGTGACCAGGCGTGTCCCATCTGCGGATGCGGCCATGTCCGTCACGCGGCCCTTGCTCACGTAAAGCGTTTGCTTGAGCGCGTTATGATCCGCCGTCATTCGCGAGGGAGACAGCGGATCAAAGTGATTCCAAATCCTGGCGGTCCCGTCATCGCTCGCCGTCGCAATGCGGGTATCATCCAACCAAGTCAGGGTGCTGAGGCGCTGCAAATGGGGTCGCCAAACGTCTGCCAAAGATTCATTCAATTCGGATTCGCCGTCTAAAACGGAGTCCACCGGAAGCACGAACATCTCTCCCTCCCGGGTGCCGCCGGCCAACCGGGTTCCGTCCGGCGAAATGCCCAGACAAGTCACCGGACTCTTAAACGATGGCAACAAGTGAACCTGAGGCTGCTCATCCCCATCGATCGCATAGCTCACCAAGTAAGTCTGGAAAGAATTGGCGGCAACGGCAGACGCGAGTTGTGCGGATTGGCTGACGCGGGTGATCGATGCACTCTTTTTCTCGGCCTGTTTTGGCGGCGCCTTCCGGGCGGAGACCGCAGCCAACAAGTGAGAATCACCCAACATGACCGCGGTCGTAAAGAAAGCATCGGAAGCGACCTGTTCCGGGATGCCAAAACCCCGCGGGGACATCGAATTCCCAGCTTCGCAGAGATACAACGTGTCTGCGCAGGTCAACACGTACTTGGGTGGCGTAGGAGTCGAAGGCTGATGAAATGCCTCCAGTTTTTTCACACCCGCGGGCGAGAGAGATGAGACCGTGCGTGGTTTCTGCACCTTGCGCAGTTCAACATCTAGATCGTGATTCGGCATCTGAGAGGACTCAAATGCGATGCCCTCGGTGCCACTACTTGCAAACGTCAGCACGGCAATCTGCTTGGAGGACAGCCAGGTCGCGTCGACAAAATGCCGGGGGCGAATTATCAACCGGTCGATCGCGTTATGGTCTTCATTGAACCAAAGAAGGACCTTTCCGTTTTCTCCGCAAGAGACAACCCGTGACCTGGAGGTCCGCTGCTTGGGGCCGTCCTTCGAGTCGACTGGATCAGGAGTGAGAAAGACGGCCGACTTCACCGCACCATCGTGTCCCCAGTGATCACGGACGAATGTCAAACGCATCGGCTCTACATTTGTCGGCTGCTTTGCCGTTGTCGCGGACGAGGGAGTCTCGGGCTTCGCTTTATCGGCGATTGCTTGAGAGCCTTCCACCGGTTCGGGCTGATCCGAATCGGCATTCCCTTCCTCTTTTGGATCGCCGCCATCGATCCTCCAGCGAGCGACATCACCGCCGATCGAGGTGACGATTAAATGCTCGCCGCTTGGCGTAAACCGCGCGTGGTTCGCGGGACGGGGCGTCCCCTGTGCCATTGCAATGGCCCGAAAGTTCGTCAGGCTACAGACATAGATGGTTCCGGCGTCATCACACCAGCCAAGTCGGTTCTTTGCCGGGTTGTAATCGAGTCCATACATCCCGCGACCACGGCAGACTATTCGATCCATCTCACCATCGACGCCCCAAACCTCGACGTACCCGCCCGCGTCAAACGTGAGCGGCTCTGCTCCCCGCGAAAACGCGAACTTTTCTTTGTCGACAAACACAACGGAATTGATGGCCGCGCGACCGGTGAAGGCCTTTGCGGTGACGCCACGAAAGGTCTCTTGTTTGAGTTCATAGACCGCAAACCAGCTTGATTGGTCGGCCGGTCTGGTTTCGATCGCTTTCGATCCACCGCCGACCACCAGTCGCTTGGAATCAGGCGAAAAGCTCAAGCAGCGCCCGGTCCCTCGAATCCGTCCGCCGATCTTCGTTTGGGGCTTGATTCTCTGGGCGAGTTCGTTTTCCAACAAGTTCCAACAGCCGACGTTTCCGTCACGATCAATCCATGCCAACCAGTGTTCATTCGGGCTGATGGCAAGGCACTCGATGGGCTTCGGACGTGGATGCCGGTACAACGTCGTCACCGGCCCAATGGGAAGATTCCTGCCCAGAAACGCTGGGGGACCTTCCGTCGGAGAGGAAAGACGCCAGTAGCGAATCCAACCTTGGTCCGTTGCCGTGAAGAGGCGATGCGACTTGGGCGCGACGACCAACGACGTGTACGTGGCACGCTCGAAAACCGGCACCAACGACCGAGAAGGTGACTCCGAGATCAAGTTGAGAAGTTGCCATTCCCAGTCTCGCAACGTCGGCGGGATGGACTCGAGCAATCGTTTCGCACGCAACCGGTTGTTGTCGGCCAACTCGCGTGACGCCTGCGAAAGCTGGACCATGTGCCGCCGAAGTTTCATCTCCTCTTTCTCGGTGATCGCTTCCGACGTTTGCCGGAAGAGTTGCATCGCGTTGCGTTGCGAGATCAAGAGGAAACAAACGAGTGCCAACACCAGGGGCAGCGAGCTGGCCAACAATGCCGTCACCGGATGAGTGCGGCACCACCACCAACCGGTCTCCACCGCGCTCACCTTACGCGCCCGGATGGGTTCTCGTGTGATGAAACGATGCAGGTCATCGCAGAGTTCCGCCGAAGAGGCGTAGCGTCCCGCGGGCGTTTTCGCCATGCAACGCATGACGATGGTGTTGAGGTCGCGTGGAATGGACGAAAGTCGAGCCCGAGGCGACGGGATGCGGCCGAGTCGACGTTCCTGCAAGACGTCTCGAGTCTTGCCGA
>JBCBOO010000192.1:0-13030 GCA_039821235.1 Planctomycetota bacterium | reverse complement strand
CTTTCGAAAAGCCCTTAGTATTGGGGACGACCCTAAGGATCCTGATTTTGCCCCATGCGATAAAAGCAAGAGCATTCAGGAAGGTTTTGAAGTACTTGCATTCCATCTCGAACGGTGTCAACACTATATTGAGATTGGCTTGATTCAGCGTGATGATGTTGATTCACCAACAGCGTACTACGTCGGACGCATGGCACGTTTCAAGAAGGAAATCACGGGCTATCTGGAAGCAACCCACTACCCTCGTGCGATTGAGCTCTTAGAATCCTTCGATGAGTGGAGACGGGCGAGGTGACCAAGCCCCATGGATGTGGGTTCCACTTGGAACCCAAGAGATTGCACCTGCCGAGGTCGACCGCTGGCGGAAGCTTAGAAATTGCTTCCGGTAAATTTTCCGGAAGCAGCTATGAGGCAAAGGTCAACAATCGCAGGGCACATCGGCACTAATGCTATGCTGGCGGGATGACAAAGCCGAACCCGTACGAGCCGCCGAGTGAAACCCCGTCACCACGTCGACAGATTTCAATAAAGTTCTTGGGCATCCTTTTGGTTGTGCTTGTCGGGCTATTCTTCGCGTACGTCATCGTTTACGGAATCGCATCGCAGTTCGAAGCTGATCGGTTCTGAGTCTTCTGTAAACGGCAAACCATCGATTGGCGTTGGCTTGCTGGGTTGCGAATGGGATGGGGCTTTTGACATCCAAAGCCACATCACAGGTGCGCAAAGCTTGACACGCGACTGCGTTGGCGGCATAACACGTGCATCTGTCTGGCTGTCCGGTGGTCTTAAGAAGCCACTGCGACTCGGCTGACTGGGTTGTTCATCCCAGCGGCGACGCGGCCAAAGTACTACCTCTAGACGAAGGAAATCACCTAGCTCGCCGATGCGTGGACGGTGCGCACAGCACTGACCCGAAACAGTTCGGATAGCAAAGCCCCATCCGGTCGGGAGTAGTACCCCGGCTTCTTAAGCGTGTCGGCGAGCTAGGTCGTGCGCGGACCAAACCGGTCTGCGAAGGTGAAACCCACCAAATGCTTTTATCCATCAGTGATGCCGCAAGGCGTCTCGGCGTTCACCCCAAGACAATCCGGCAGCGAGCCAAGAGCTGGGGCGTTCTGCAATCCGACGATCAGCTTGGCGTCGATGCCGATCACCTCGGCCTACTTCGCAAATCGGCACCGAGTCACCGCAAGAGCGACCCAAGCCCCGAAGAGATTCGGGAGCGATGCTTCCAAGTTCATCAGTCCCGTGCCAAAGAGAACCCAACGTCGATCGAGATTGGCGAGTTCGAACGGAGAATTCTCGCATCGCTTTCGGAAGGTCCGTTGTCGTTGGATCAAACCGCATGTGACTGTTCCATGGACGTGCAGGAATGCCGCATCCGGCTGGCGTATTTGGCCGCTGCTGGCCACGTCGTCAAGCTTGGGGCGACGTTCTGTATTCCGAGCCACGTTCCTCCTGTGGAGCCCACACGGGCGATTCTGGACCGCTTCAGAAGACATGCTATCGAGCACGTCAGAAGACGCAGACCAGCAAGGTTGGCAGCGGCGGCGGTTCTGCTCATCACTTCACTGGGAGGTTGAACCGATGGTTTGCATCTCTGACGAAGTGGAACTTCTGCCGTCACCGGCGACACCCGAGATTCTGGACTTGCGCGGCGAAGTTCAACAGCAACTCACCCCGATGCAATTTCGCATCTTTCAAATGCTCGGTGCGGGTTTCTCCGTGCCTGAGACCGCTCGAATCCTCAACCGGTCCGTGAAGACGGTCGAGAACCATGCGGCCGAAGTGCGAGTGCGTCTCGGCGTTACCGGGGCTGCTGGCGTGGCTCGCATTGCTGGGCGTCTGTTCTACGCCGTTCCGTAGCCCCCCCCCGATTTCGGGTAGCGCAGTTTTGCGCTACCCGGTCCGTCACCTTCAATTCAATCAATCAAATGACCAAATCAAAGATACGAAACCGTAAGTCGTTCACCGCAGCAGAGCGGGAACATCGATTGCACCATCACCTCTATGAATCTCGAAACACGATGCACGTCTTCCGGCATTCGGGATCGCCGGACCAGGCTGTTCTCATCGGCCGCAGTTTGCTTCCGATGCTTGTCAGCCGGATCTACGTCGTGATGACCAGCAAGCCGCAGTGTGGACTTTCCATCGCTCAGCAGCTGGAAGAGATTCGCCTCGCAGGCGTGATCAGTAATCCGCAGCTTGAGAGGCTCAGAGACGCCGCAGGGAAGCTCGGCGAGATCGCCCACGGAAGAGATGCTAAGGACGTCGCAGCGGCTTGTGACGAGCTGATAGCGATCGTTCGCAGTGGAGCGTTCAGAGAAGCCAGGAAGAGACCAGAGACGCCGCGTAAGGCGACGGACAGGAGATGGCTCCCCATCCGTTGGGCGGCGGCAGCTTGCGGGCTCGTCGGGCTTGGAGGTGCACCGTGAGGTTCTTGGACACCACCAGCGAATTCGACCGCGCCCCGTTTGCGTTCCACAAGCGGGACCAACCGCCAAGGCTCCGCATGGTCGGCCGCTACTTGGCTGACGCGACCGAGCTGCGTTATCGCGATCGTTATGGGAGCCGCCGCGTTGCCAAGTGGTACCGGCGATTGATGGCGACCACTGCCGAATCGCTCAAAGCCAAGGGAGTGGAGCGGCTGGAGTTCTGATTCCGGCCTGATTACTGAGAGTCGCTACCCTCGGCTGGGAATACCTGGTCGGGGGATGCGGCAGTGGAGGGGCCCATTTTCGCCGCTGGGGATGCTGAATGCGTCACCCAGAATGGCCGAAGGCTGTAAACTCCAGTTGTTAAACAAAGGGTGTCCACACACGCAACCAACTTCAATGATTCGCTTCATCGCTCTATTTTTCGCCGTGCTCATTCCCACCATCGCTTCGGCATGGTCCGAAACTGGTCACCACGTGATCGCGGTGCTTGCCTACAACGGGATGGATTCGGAATCACGTTCCAAAATGATGGAGATCTTGAGCCATCACCCGGACTTCGAAACCACATTCAAACCACCGGCGAACGTCACCACGAAAGCCGGAATTGAGAAGTGGCAGATTGGCGTTGCGGGATGCTGGCCGGACATTATTCGCCGAACCGATGAGGATAGACCGACGTGGCACTACGAGCTTGGCGCGACATTGGTGATCGGGAACGTCGAAGTTGACGATCGGCCAGGACCGCTGCCGGCTGATGCGACAATGGACACCCAGGAACTGTACTTGTCACAGGCTGTTGAGCTGGCGTTGAAGACGTACCGCGATGAGTCGGTCGCCAAGGCTGATCGGGCAATCGCACTTTGTTGGATCTTGCACCTTTACGCCGATGGGCATCAGCCTTGCCATGCGGGAAGTCTGTACGCCCCTTGCTTCGATGGCCATGATCGCGGAGCCAATAGTATCCGATTCACTGACCGCGGAAACCTTCATTCAGCATGGGATGGTTTGCTCGGTCGGCGGGCGACTGCTAGCGATGTTCTTCGGCGAGTGGCGAAACTCGGCAACCCGCTGGTTGTGTTACGAACCGTCGCGGATGAAGCGGGACCGGATTGGCTCACGCCCAGCGTCTGGCTCACTGAGTCACGCAAGTTCGGACTTTCGCACGTTTACACCGATGAAGTCCGGCGACCCGTTATCGCGGCGTCTCGGGGGCTCACGGACGGTCTGCCGAAGTTCAACCTTTCCGAAGAGTATTTCCAGGCTGCGGGCAAGGTCGCCAGGGAGCGGGTGAAGTACTCGGCGACTCGGCTGGCGATTGTGCTTGGGAAGTAGCGTTCACCCAGGACGGCCGAAGGCCATCAACGGGGCTTCGTTAGTCTCAGCGCCTCCGCCGCGTGAAGAACAGGCCAAGCAACCCAATTCCGAGAGAGAGAGCCGTAGAGGGCTCTGGGACAACTGTGCTCGTCAACCTTGATGCCTCCAACGCATCCATTTGAACCAATCCACCTCCATGCGTAGCTCCAACAATCTCAATTCGCTTGATGTTATCAGTTGTCGACTGAAAACCACTCCATGTCCAGGTTCCCCCATTTGCCAGCAGAATTGAATGCGTGCCGATGAGAGAGTTATTGACGTCATAGAAGTTTGCAATCGCGTCGGCAGCATCCGTCGTGGAGTTCACTACGTTCGTCCCAAAGTAGCCTCCAAATTTTCCGATTGCTGTATCGAACAGGAAATTTGCTGGACCGCCAGCAGCACCATACATCAGTTGCCCCTCAAACGCCCGGATTGTGGATACGAAGCCCCAGTTATTCGTAACTATTCCAAAGTCTCCACTGAGAGTGGCAGTATCATCGAAAACTCGAATCGGATTAGTGAACCCGGTATCCACCGAGTTAAAACCCTCTGACAAGTCGCCTGTGAACGGATCCACGCCGCCGAGGATCCCTGCCTGAGTTGTGCAGGGAAGAATTGCTAGAGCTACAAGCAAGAGTGCGTTCTTCATGACATTCAGCTCCAATGTCGCAGGTCCAATCCAGGTCTCTATCTTGCCCAGGGTATCATACCGAACCTCGCCTTACTGTGAGCGGGCTATGAATCCTGGGTGAAAACGTTCAGGCAAAACGGTGTTCGGTGATCAGGCTATCCTCAGTTTGGATGCATACCCAGCCGTGTAGTGGCCTGACTACAACCGCTACAACCAAAAAGCCGTTCCTACAACCGTTTTGGTCTATTTGCTAGGTTGCTCTCTTGCTTGAAACACGGGAGATACGTGCTTGAGAAAATGCCCCAATCAATTAAGAGTCCGTTGCTCTGCCAGCTGAGCTATAGGGGCGGCGCGGTTGGTACCGCTTTTCATGACCTTGGAGAACATGCCTGTTTCGGGTCATGTCCCCCGCCTTGCTGTTCCTTTGGATCTGCGAGGCAGGGCAAGGTTGTAGCAAATGCGTGTCAGGCTGCAAAGCCTATCCGGTGAGCGAAACCGTCCGCCAAACTTGTGTCTCAGCTGGCTGCGGAAATTGCCGTCGAGGCAGCTTCGTGGGCTTGGTGAATCGCCCGCAGCATTCCGGCGGCTTTCGTCCAGGTTTCCGCTTCTTCGGCCGCGGGGTTGCTCTGGGCCGTGATTCCACCCCCGACGGGGATTTGGAGGAAGCCTCGCGTCGCCGTAATCGTGCGGATCAGAATGTTGAAATCGGCGTTTCCGCCACATCCAAAATACCCCAGCGAACCGCAGTAGGGTCCACGCGGGTGGGTTTCGAGTCGGGCAATGGTCTTCATGGCCTCGATTTTTGGGGCTCCTGTCACGCTCCCACCTGGGAAGCACGCCCGCATCAGGTCCACGGGTGAAACCTCATCGCGAAGTCGACTTTCGACCACCGAGACGAGGTGCTGGACATACCGAAAACGCTCCACGTCGCAGAGCTGTGTAACTTCGACGCTGTCGTCTGTACAGACACGCGAGAGGTCGTTGCGCATGAGATCGACGATCATAATATTCTCCGCCCGATCTTTTTCGCTGGCCGACAGTTCGCGGCGCAGCGACTCGTCGTGTTCCTCGATCCCGGTTCTCGCAATCGTGCCTTTGATCGGACGTGTGGCGACCGTGCGATCGCGCAGTTGGAGGAATCCTTCGGGCGACGAACTGAGAACCTGAAAGTCTCCACCGTCGTAGTATCCCGCGAATGGAGCCGGGTTTTCGTGTCGAAGGTGAAGGTAAAGTTCGTCGGGCGGTACGCGTTGGGGCGTTAGCAATCGCTGGGCCAAGTTGACTTGGAACGAGTCACCACCGCGGATGCGTTCGATGATATGGGCGACCGCGTCGCGATATTCGGAGCCCAGGAAATTGCTGACGAGGCCAAGTTGATCCGCGAGCTTTGCCGGATCAAGGTGGGGCGTCGATCGCCAGCGTCCGTCGGGTTCGAACCGGCTGAGCGACGCAATCGCGATCATTTGCTCGACCGATTTTGCACGGGCGTTCGCGCGCTCGCGGCGACTGACCGAGTCACCGGCGGAAGATCCGCCGAGTTCGTCGGCCGTAAAGCCTTGGCTGATCAACCAGCACTGTTTCTGCTCGTGATCAAACGCGACCACCCAGTCGTAGAGACCCAGGCAGATTGCGGGCGTCGGCAGATCCACGACCTGGAGCTTGTGATGTTCGCCCAGTGCCTTGGGTTCCAACCAACGAGCGGCCTCGTATCCGAGCAGTCCTGCGATGCCTCCTTGAAACGGCGGCAGGCTATGGTCGTTGGAATCAGGCAATCGCGAGACCCACCGATCCAGTTCGGGCCACGGATTCGGTTCTCCCGGCAACACACGTCTGACGTCGAGCGGATCTGCGGTGACGAACGAGTAACGCGAAAGTGCCTTCGCGGCGTCGTCTTCCTGGCCGGATGCGGCCGAGGAATCGAACCAAAGACGTCCCGACTTGCCCTCGAGCGCTTCGAAAACCCGCCTGGGCGTCAGCTCGGAATCGAGCTGTTTGATAAACGAAGGCCGGTTGGTTGGGGGCGGCGACATGAGTGGCGTCGGCAGACGGAAGACAGAGGAAGTAGGACGGGTGGCATGCGGATGTGGCAACGGAATTCGACGGCGACAGTCACGCGAACCGACCATGCCGGGAAACCCGAAATCGTCTTCGCATGTGCGTCGCGGATAGCTTGACGAGCGAGATGCCAAGGCTCAAGGTGAAACCCCTGAATGCTGGCAGCGATTTCTCGCTGACGGGATCCAGACGCATCCGTCTTCGCGTTCATGCGATCCGAATTGCCCCTTTGACCTTCGGCAGATCCCTTGTCTGATTCAACAACCTTTCTACAAGAATTTCTCAAACACCCAACGCGCGTGGGTGCAATCGCTCCCAGCAGCGATGGTTTAGTGCATGCAATGGTGGACAGTTTCGATTGGGAGCGGGTTCGTAACGTGGTCGAATTCGGTCCGGGAACAGGTGTCTTTACCGAAGCAATTGTCCAGAGACTGCATCCGGATGCGAAATTCTGTGCGATCGAACGCAGCGCGGAATTGGCTCAAAAAACACGCGCTCGATGTCCAAGTACCGTCGTCGTGGAAGACAGCGCCGCGAATTTGGCCGCGATTTGCGACGCGCAAGGGTTGGGAGCCGTTGACGCGGTGATCTGCGGTCTACCCTGGGCTTCGTTCTCTGCCGCGCTGCAAACCGACATCTTCGATGCGATGCTGTCGAGGATGGCTCCCGGAGCGACGTTTGCCACCTTTGCTTATTGGCAGGGCGTCATCTTGCCCGCCGGGAGACGGTTCTCAAAACGTTTGCGCTCGAGTTTTTCGCAAGTGAAACGCAGTCACACCGTTTGGCGAAACCTGCCGCCGGCGTTCGTGTATCGATGCAGCAACTAGCAACGAACATGCCCGGCGAATGTCCTGCTGAAACGAAAAAAGCCCCATCCGGCAGGGTGCGCCAGACGGGGCCTTGTTTGCGACCGAGTGTGGAGGCAATGCCTACCACATGTATTCGGCACCGACGGTGAAACCTTGCAGGACAAGGTCGTCGTACTCGAAGGGCCGTGTGGCGGTGCCTTGGCTTAAGATCGACTGAATCGTGCTGCCATCGAGCCCGCCAAAGGCGACGTCTTCAACGGCGAGCACATAGTACGATCCTCGAAGCGACCAAGAGTGGCTGAAGCGGTAGACGCCTTTCAGCTCGAAGTCAGCCATCACGGTTGCCTCTTGGTCGGAGTCTTCGACGAGTCCCTGTCCGGGAGTCGCGTTGATTCCAGCCGAGTTCGCCGAGATGGCGGTGCGACGTTCGACGTCGTTCTGCATCCAAGCGACCTTTGACCCGAGTCCGAGCGAGAAGCCGGGAGCGGCGTTCCACCAGAAATCGAAACCGGCTTGGGGTCCGAACAAGCTGTTCTGGGTGGAGGAGTCCGATTCGAAGAATCGGGCGGAGTTGCGAGCCGCCGTGTTGTCATTGGCACCGGTTGCAAAGTAGAGCAACGAATCGTCGTATCGCAGGTATCGCAGGCCGACCAACCATGAGCTCTGGAATCGGCAGTAAGGGAACATCGTTCGTCGGCGATAGTTGATTTCGGCCGAGTGGAATTCGCTGCGAGCGACCAGCCCCTGGATGTTGGATCGGTCGGTATCGTCAAATCCATTCAGCGGGCTCGTTCCAAACTCGCTGATGAATGAGTAGAGGTTGGGGTTATTGATATCGCCCGAGGTGGAAAGTGCACCCGCGGTGCCGCTCCACTCGTTTCCACCCATGTACGTTCCCTCGATGTTGCCGCCGGCACCGAAGATGAAAGCGAACGAGGCTCGGATGCCCGTTTCCAAATCATCTGCTCCGACATCATCGAGCGTCAGGGCGGGTGTTCCGGCGATTCCTTCGGTCGCAATGACACCGGGAACGCCACCGCCAATGTTGCGGTCTAGCACGAGTGCTTCCAGGCTGAGGTCGTACCAGCGTTGGTTGCAGATGCCGGCTTCTTCGTAAGGCTTCAAGATGCCAACCGCACTGGCAAAGCACGAGCCGACGTATCCGAACGGCAGTTCGCGGCAGGCCGTGCAGCCGGCACCGCGGCAGAACAGGCATCCGGGGCCTCCGTTGGATTGAAGCTTGCCGAGAATGCCACCGGCGCCGAGCATGCTGTTGCATCCGCAACCGCCGCCTCCGCCGCAAGTTCCACATCGCATTTGATCCATGGGGGCCATCATTCCCATGCCCATTCCCATCGAATCACAGCCGCCCGCGTCGCAGCCGCCTGCACAATCGCAGCCGGCGTTGAAACCAGCAGGCATCACCGGAGCGCCCATCATGGCGCTTGGTGGCATCATGCCGACCGGTGGCATGCCTGCCGGAGCGACAAAGCCGCTCGCGTCGAAGTCGTAATTAGCCTGGGCTAGATTCTGTGCCTGGCTCGCGCTGGTGACGAGCATTGCGGCGGTGATCGCGAGACCGCCGATCCACGCCGCAGCGTAATGACCGGGCCCGCGATGCGGCTTTCGTAGTGTCATGTTTGTCAGTGGGTTGACGAAGTTTCGAATCATTCGTTGCATCGCAAACGTCTCCGCGGTCGCTGCCGCCTCACAAATGGGGCTCGTTCGCCCGAGCCAGGGTGGAGAACAATTTTCCACGCCGGATTCCCGAGCCACATAGGTTGGAGAGATTTGGTACGAGCCGGCATGGTGATGAACACCTGCCTTCGTTCGCGAACAAGGTTCCGCGACGCAACCCACCAGATCCCCCCTGGTTATCGTGTCGTTAAAACGCCCTTCCCCCAACAATGGAACGTTGCATTTCGCACATTCCTTGGCACGGGAAGAATCGCTTCACGCGGAGTTATCGGCACAGACCAACCCGATGGTTTGGTTAATTCCGTTAGAACAGCTCAGGAAATTTGTGCGGATGATCCTCGTCGCACAAATAGCCTCGGTCTGGCGACGCACTCCAATTCACGAGGAACGATTCGCCAAAGCCCCCTGGAATCGTGAACTCGTTGCAAGCTCGCCGCATTATTCTCGCCGCTGTTGGGGGGATCGCATCGACTGGGGTTTGCCCTCGGAAATGAAATCTCCGAAACTAGGGGTCACGGCCCGAGTAGGGTTGTGCAAGGGGAGTTGTCACCGCTCCCGTAGTCTTCCGTTTCCCGACCGATTGGCCTTTCATTTCAACCGATTGGCGATGAGCACCGATCGAATCCACGCACGGCAGCCTCGCAAAAAAAGAAAGCAACCCAAGCAGCCGCCTGCTGCGCGCGCTCAAGAAAACGCGAAACGATCGCACGACAAAACCCAGGCCAAAAAAACACAGGCCGATAAACCTGAGGCCAAACGGAAGAATCAGCCAGCTGCCCAGAAAGCGAGTTCTCGAAAAGAGAGGACATCGCATCGTTCGCCGAGCGAAGGCCAAGCAGCAAACAACAGCCAGCCACTCGAGTCAATCGCCTCGCTCGTGGGACGTTTGGGGCCACCGCGCAAAGAAGTCGCTCGATTGCTGATCAGGCGATTTGAAACGGCCTGTCAAAAGGCGTTACAGTCCGGGGTCGAGATTCGCGAGATTTCATTGGAGCAGTGGGATGTCACCCAAAGCGGTCATGTATCGTTTTCGGCGGCACCGAACGCGAGTTCATCCCGGAAGGCGACAGCGGCTCAGGTTGAGGAACAGACGCGACGTCTTACCGAGCAATTTGAGCGATTGATCGCACCGGGGTTTAGCAAAACGCCGACGTCGACATGGCAGCCGACCATGCCTCAAGATCGGATCGCGGGGACCGAGCCTATCCAGAAGAACGCGGTCAATGCCGCGCCCGCTCCTGCGGCTGGAATCTCCGCCGCGTTGAGTGCCGCGGCACTGGAAGAGCATTCGATCGAAGAGTCCGATCCGTCACAATTCTCGAAAGCTCAGCAGCATCGGCGCGATGAGATTTCCGGTCAATTGCTGCAGGCTTTGGCGGAACGGTTCGGCGAAGACGTGCTCATCGATCCGGCTGCGGAAAACCTGGAAGAACGCCCGGTCCTCCAGCCACTCAAACAAGACCGTCCATTCAATTGGAACCTCGTTTTTGGCATCGTCGTTGCCGCCATCGTTCTCGCGATGATCGGCTTCGGCATCTATGTCTCAGACCAACGCGCCAAAGAGGCGGCGCGAGTGCTTCGGGAGTCCTCGGCCGCTTCCAGCGCCAGCTCAGAGGATGATTCGGAACCGGCCGATGCGCCTCCGGTGTTCACTCTCAGGCCATCGGCATCGCTGCCTAAGTTGTCCGATACCGATGTCGCCGATCTCATTGCGAATACACCCGAGGAACGATTCGATCTACCGATGGACGCTTCGGAAACTCTCCAAACGCAATCGGCCGAGTTGGTGACGGAGTTGCTTCGTTCCACCTTGGATGCGACCACGACTCCCTTGGAGGGGCCATCGGGTGAAATCGATGCACTGCTGGAAGACATCAAGGAAACCAGTCTTTCAGGCGAAGCGTTTCGTCCGGGCAACGTGCTCTCGGGAGCGCCACTCGACTCCGGCGAAGCGTCACCCTCGGCGGGCGAGCCGAATTCGCTGGATGACCTTTTGGAAGAGGTTTCCGAGGGCGAAATGGCGGGCAGCGGGATTCCGACCGATTCGCTTGAGGAGCGTTCGGAAAAAACTCGAGTCGCCAACCGCCAGGCCCTGCGGCTGCCAAGTCTCGCCGAACAGCGAGCGGACTTCCAGTGGAACAGCGAGCCCGGGGATGCCTTGGAACTCCAGTTTCCCGTCAAGACGCCGATCGAGATCAAGCGACACGATGCGGGCAAATACGTTTTTTTGACAGAGGCTTCCACGTCACCCATCGCCGGCCTGCAATGGTCGGGTTTAGACGGGAAGTTTAGTTGGGCGGACGACACGCCACTCTCGGCTGCCACCCAGCTGGCCAGAGGCCGGCTGGTCACCGGTGCCGGCGATGTGATCTACCTGCGGCCTGCCAAGGAAGCGGACGCGTTTCCGCTCGGACTGATGGCAGCCTCGAAGCGACTGAGTTGGGAGATGGGTGGACCTATCTTGCCCAACGCAACAAAGGTCGAACTCGACTGGAGCGTTCCTGAAACGGTCGATCTTTCGTGGACCAAGCCATTTGCGATGGATCGTTCCACGCGAGGCACAGCGGTGGCGATTGTCGAACCGCTCGATGGCGAGTCGGTTGCCATTGGTGTGCAACTACTCGTGAAACTGGGGCGGAAACTGGAACTGCGTACGAAATTCTTCGCGCGACTCGATCCAGAACTTCCCTGGTGCCCCGTGACACGTAAATCACTCGATGCGATCGTGATCGAGACTTCCGATGAAATGCAGTCCGCTTCGTTTCAACTGGAACAATTGAAGAAGAACTACTCGTTGGGCGATGACGCTTCGCGGCGGATGAATCGGGGCCGGTTGAAAGAGTCGGAAGCAGCGGTGGAGACACTTCGGGCGACGCTCGAGCGGCTTAGCGAATTGGAACGCGTCTTTTCACAACTCGAGCAGTCCACCCTCAAGATGGAGGTTTACGTGCCGTGGCCAGTGTCCTCGGATGGACCGGATGCTGCTCCGGGCCGTCAGACGCTGCTGAGTTTGGTGGATCGGCAACCGGGATCATCCGACGAGGAAGACGCCGAACGCGAAGACGAAGGCTGAGTCGTTTTCGCGTTTTTTCGAGCCGGTGTTAATCTTTGACGGATATTCATCCGATACCGTTTGTGACGGGAGACGTGTCGCATTGCGACGACCCAGATTCATAGATTGAACCGCAATAGGCATAGAAGCCATGAGCCGCAAATCGACTTTTGGACGAACGATTCGAGTGACTTCTCTGGCCCTCGTTGCAGGCGTTTGCTTGTCTGCCGCCACGGGCTGCCAGAGCACCATCAATGGCCAAACATTGCCGAGTCCGTATTACTTGCAAGACGACGTGCAGTACTTCCCGGCAGGTCCGGAGTTCAAGCTGTCGCGTGAAGCAGCCGCACTGCAAGCCGCCAAGGCTCAGGAAAAGCGGGCTCGCCAATAGGCTCCGCCGCTAGGTTCGAAACGAGAACACGCAAGGCTCTCCTGGCGATGAGTCTCGTTCGACCCAACCGCGAATGTGGTCTACCTCCGCGCATCGCTGAACGTCGCTGTTGAAACCCAGTGCGATCAGGTTGCGGCCGCCGAGCGATTCTCTCAGTGCATTCTCAAGTCCACCTTCGGAGGACACTGCGTTTTGCCAGTGCAGTCGGGCAAGGTGGGCCGAGTCGTCGAGCTTGCAGTCTCCCGCAGCGGCGAGTTGGGAAACGATGCCACCGGCCAGCAACACATCTTCGTTGCTGACTTCGCCGTTCGTGCCCGAGCAAACGATGCAGAGGCTCTCTTCCGTCGCAACCGCGTCGACGACGGACCGAAGGTTGCCGAGTGCTGCAACCAGCAACCGGCGTGCGGAATCCACCGCTGCAATCGCGCGCGTACCATTGGTCGTCGTAAGCACCATCTCACGGCCGGCAACGCGCTCCTCGGTGTAGTCCGCCGGCGAGTTACCGAGATCGAATCCTTCCATTCGTTGGCAATGACGTTCGCCACAGAGCAGTGGTGGCGACGAAAACTCGCTAGCGAACTGGAATGCCGCCTCGACCTG
>JBCBOO010000191.1:0-13048 GCA_039821235.1 Planctomycetota bacterium | reverse complement strand
ACTCCGCGCCGCATCAATTCCTCCAGCAAAAGCCACGATGCCAGCACATGCACGATGACCTGCACGGAGGGAATCCACTGAAGACTGCCGAACGCTTGGACAAGCCGCAGCAATGCGGGATACACCGGCGTTCGGATCGAAAGGAAACTCTCTTCCAACGACCCGAACGGATAGTCCAAGTAGCTTGGTGAGTCATTCACAAGGTGGACCGTCAACCGGCCCAACAAGCCCGCGTAGAGAAACCCGAGACAAGCCAGCAAGGCGAAACGGAAGCATCGATTTACGGGAGCAGTCTCAAAAAGCATCGATTCAATTGGAGCTACGGTTGATGACGTCTTCTTCATCGCCCCGGGATCGCTTTTGCAAATACATCTTGATCGGCACCTCGCCAAATTTCAGATGGTCTCGAAGCACGCTCAAGAGATAACGCTTGTAGTCGTTTCCAAACGCTTTGGCGTCATTGCACATGACGACGATGGTCGGCGGTTCGGTTCCGACCTGAGTGGCGTAGTAAAGTTTGGGACGACGATTCTGGTACATCGGTGGTTGGTGAGCTTCAATGGCCGCCCGCAGCAAGCGATTGAGACTGCCGGTCGTGACACGTTCCCGAGCTTGTTTGAATAACATCTGGGAATGGTTCAGGAGTGCTTTGACGTTCTTGCCCGACTGCCCGGTGATGAAGGCAATCGGCGCGTAGGAAAGCGTCGGAAATTGACGCCTGAGGTATCGAACCCAACGCTCCGTCGGCACCGACCCCATCAACTGATCCCACTTGTTAACGACGAACACACAGGGCTTGTGGTGTTCCATCACATAGCCGATCAGTTGCTTGTCGACTTTGCTGACCGTTTCATTGGCGTCAAAGAACATCAGCACGACGTCCGCGCGGCGAATGCTGCGTTGGGCGCGGTGCATCCCGTAGAACTCCAAGTCCGTCCGCTGACTCTTGCGTTTGCGAAGCCCCGGCGTGTCGATCGCGATAAAGGTCTGCCCGTCGACTTCGAAATGAACATCGACGCTGTCTCGTGTCGTGCCGGCAACTTCGCTGACGATCATCCGTTCCGACTCGGCGAGCGTATTGACGAAGGTGCTCTTGCCGACGTTTCGCCGACCGACAATCGCCAGTTTCATCTTCGCAACGTTGATCGATTCTTCCGACGACGGCAAGCGATCACGAATCAGTTCCAGCAACTCTTGCTTGTTCCGGTTCTGGGTCGTGCTGACGGTGATCAGCCGACCGCGTCCCAGTCGGTGAAACTCCTCGGCCAACGATTCTTGATGCGGCTGGTCAGCCTTGTTGGCAACCAAAATCACCGGACGCTCGATCCCACGAAGGCGTTCGACGACCAATTCGTCCAGCGGCATCATTCCCGTTTGCACGTCGACGACCAACAAAATGACGTCCGCGGAATCAATCGCCAGATCGATTTGGCGACGGACATCATGCGTCAAATCATCAACGTCTTCGATTCCCATGCCTCCGGTGTCGGTCAACTCGAAAAACTTCTCTTCCGACTCGATCAAGGTTGTCATGCGGTCGCGCGTGACGCCTTCCTGGTCATCGACGATGGCTAATCGACGGCCGGCGAGCCAATTGAACAGGCTACTCTTGCCAACATTGGGTCGGCCGACGATCGCGACTTGCGGAACGGGCATAAAACAGGACTCAGAAAATGCGAAACCGCGAAACGGATCGAGAGGACGGGGGAGTTGGAAAGCCCGGTGAACCCGGGGCCAATTCGCCGGAAGCTTGCTATGTTAGACGCCAAGTTGAAAATCAAGTAGACGTGCCATGGATTCGGCCGGCTGCTTTTTCGGCCATTCGGCCCCTTCCACCAGCGTCCCGCTCCAGGCGTCATGTCAGAATCCCAAGCCCGACCCGCGAACTTGCCGGATCCGAACTTGCTGGACCCCGTGGCAACCCAACAGCAAGCCGCCGCGTTTGCGGAGCATTTGGAGCGTTTGGGGGTGCAGTGGCTCCCCGCCGCACGTCCGGATGCGGCTCAAGCGTACGGCGACTGGTTTCAAAACGTCTCCGCCGACATTTCCGAGGCCGCAGCAGAATCTCCGGCGGATTCGGTCCAAAAAGAAATCCCCAAACCGAACAATCCGAACTCTCCATCCGCGCCGGCAAACACGCCGACGACAACCGGCACCGCCTCGCCTGCGGTGGCCTCGCCCGCGGAAGCCTTGCTACCGAGTGAACCTTACGCGATCGCTGCGTTGCCGCTGGCCGATCGCCAACAACGGATCCAAACCGAGACCGATCGAGTCGCCGCGTGTGAGCGTTGTGAAATCCTGACCAAGTGCCGTACGAAAACGGTGTACGGCGAGGGCAATCCGATGGCCCGCTTTGCGTTCTTTGGCGAAGGCCCCGGACGTGACGAAGATCTCGCGGGGCGACCGTTCGTCGGCAAGGCCGGTCAACTGCTCACGAAAATGATCAACGCGTGCCAGCTCAGTCGCGAAGAGGTTTACATCCTAAACACGGTGAAGTGTCGCCCTCCCAACAATCGAAATCCGGAACCCGCCGAGATCGAAAACTGCCGCGAGTACTTCGAAGCTCAGTTTCAGATCATCCAGCCGGAATACATCGTTTGCATGGGGCTGGTCAGTGCTCAAGCACTCCTGCGCACCAAACTGTCCGTCGGAAGACTCCGCGGAAAACTCCATCGTTACTTTGATAGCAAAGTACTGGTGACGTACCATCCCGCTTATTTATTGAGAGCCCCCCAAGCCAAACGCGCCGCTTGGGCGGATCTCCAACTGATGCTCAAAGACGCCGGTTTGCTGACGAAATAAGCGAACATTTGCCGCGTCAACCGCACGACGTCTTGGACAGGCTTGCCGCCCAGCAGACTCCCTTCTCAGAGTTGCTCTCCATCCAAACGCTCATTTCGTTTTCAAGAATTCGTATTGACCGAATTTTGTAGAAGCGAACAATGCCGGGCGTTGCAAACATCACCACGATGCTTTGCGGCAAACAAGTGTGCTATGGGATGGCACGCTGGCTTTGAAGACAGCCGTCTTTGAAGCAACTCATTACGAGACATTGATTGGCAAGGAGGCCACGCTCATGCGTCATACGCTGAGACTTCACGACGGCGGTTCGTATCGCTCCAAGTTTGAGAGCACCGCACTCGCGTCCGGTTTCACCCCGCCTTCTTACGCCAGCAAAGGCGCTCTGCCTCCGATCTCCGGAATCACCGAGATCGATGATCAACCGGCACGAGAGTATTCGCTAGCGGAACTACTCGACGGCGGAAGATTCTTTGGATGTGATGACGTCACGTTCAAGCACATCGCTCTGGATGCACATCACTGCGGCGTCGGTGAATTGGTGCTGTGTCGCATCGGACAAGATGATCCCAACCAAGTCATCGCCGCCGCGATGGCTGGCGGAGCCGCGGGCATCTTGACCGAGCAACTGCTGCCTTGCCCGTTGCCGCAGTGCATCGTGGGAAGCGTTGATCGGGCAATGGCATCGCTTGCCTCGGCACAAAACAATCGCCCGGATCGCAAGCTCCTGACAATCGGAGTCTTGGGTGCCTCCGGCAAGACATCCACCTGCCTGATGCTGTCGGCAATGACAACGGCATCGGGTTTGCGTACCGCCTACCAATGTGACTTGGGCAGCCACGAGGGTGTGGTCGCAAGTACTCCCTCCACTCCGCCACCGACCGGCTCCCTGTTGGTCGACTGGCTGGGTGAAGCCGTCGATTGCGGCAGCCGCGTTGCAGTCATCGAACTCGACGAGACCGCTGCGCGTCATGGCGAGTACGACTCCATTGAATTCGACGTGCTACTTGTCACGCAGCGTGACACCGGAGACGGAGACTTTGGCCCCTCGGCTTTGCACGCGACGATCGATCGACTGGCGTCATCGGGCGTGGTGATTGTCAATGAAACCGATCGCAAGTCGCAACGATTCCTGGAACAACAGGCGGTTCATTGCGTGACCTATGGCACGACTCAATCAGCCGATTACGCAGCGATGCCGGTCAATCAGGGTGGCGGGATGAGCACTTTGATGCTGGCCGCCGACGAGACACGCGCGATGATGGAGACGCCACTTTGCGGTCCGGCGATGGCACGAAATCTGGCGGCGGCTTCCGCAGTGGGCGCGCTGCTTGGCTATACGCCTGAGACCATTGCGCAGCGGCTGGGTCGTTTGCGGGTGATCCCGGGACGTGGCCAGCGGATGGTGGAATTTGCGAAACCGACCGCAGTCATCGAAACCGGCGGCGCGGTGGATCGCCTGCGAGCTTCGTTGGTCGCCGCAAAGGAAGCCGGCGTGGGTGGACGCGTATGGTGTGTCTACGCGATCGATGGATCGTCGGATGCGTCGACACTGGCATCCAGCGGCAACGCTTTGGAACGAAACGCACATCACACCGTGCTCACCACCGTTCCGGAACAACAAGAGAAGTTCCTCCAAAACGCCCACCAGATTCTCGATGGGGTCAAGGAGTGTGCTTCCATGCGACTGGTCGGCGATCAGAACAAAGCCATTGAGTGGGCCATGGAGCACGCGGGACCTCGTGATTCGGTCGTCATCGTGCTGAACACCCGGAACACGTCGGCTTCGCAACAACGCGGCTTGATCGAACAAGTGGAATCGACCGTGCAAGCGTGCTGGGAGCAACGTGAAGAGCTGGCGGAAGAGTCGACGGACGAAGTGCCCGCAAAGATTTCGCTGAAACTCTTTCCATGAGAGCTCAACATCGGGGCAAGCAGTAAGACGGACTTCCAGCCTGTCACACTTGATCAGACAGGCCGGGAAGCCTGTTCTACGTTTCAAATGCGACAGCTATCTATCCCCCGTTGCTAACGTGGTTCGTTGATTTGCCCACGGCGTGCGAGTTGTTTGACGATCAATTTCGTAAGCGTGCAAGCCAGGGCGACAGCGAACATAACGGAGAGACTCCTTGGAGAGGAAAGGAATGAATGTTCAAAATCCGCTCGCCCTCACCGAGTGGAGGGCGTCTCATGAGGACGAGCGGACGTGGCAGTGGATTCCGAATCGAAGTGCTCGCCGGCAGGATGGATAAGACCGGCTCGATTCGTGATTCCCAATTACGACCTTGGTTCGTTCATTTATCGACGGCTCGAGTCGTCCTGAGTTCCACGATTACGGGCAACCTCAGTGACGTCTTGCAGACGAGTTCGGAACGGCTCAAGGGCGTCGCGGGTCACGTCGACCCACTGCCTGACAAGCGCGGTGGCCGTGGCAAGTTGCTCGGCTGAAATGGATTCCGCCGAATCCTTTTCGTCCGTCAACTCAGCCTGCTGCCGCGGCGCAGCATCGGCTCGCGCGATTAATTTCGCACCCGCGCCGGTCTTCTCAGCGCGATGTTGGATGGCAGGTCGTGGCCTGCGTGCTTGTTGTTTGCGTTGCTTCGGTGGTTGCTGTGCGAGCACCATGTTACGAGCGAGGTCGCCCGAGACGGCATCCACCCAGCGGTGGCTTTTGCCGGCGAGAGATGCGATGGACGTCCCGACACTGCGAGCCGTTTCCGTCGAAGATCGCGGCTGGATCGAGTTTGCGAGAGGCTGGAGGGTTGCAACCGAATCCCGCAGCAATCGCCGGGCATCTTCGTCCGCCTTTTCCGGGGCATAAGCAACCATTTGTTCCGCAAACTCGTAGATCGCGATCATCCGTTCGACGATCCCGCTCAGGACTTCCGCAGGGGCTTCGGACTGTTCGATCGTGCGAGACTCCGGCGCGGTCGGTTGCGGGTCAACCTTCTCTGGTGACGATTCGGTGTTCTTGGCCAGTGGACTCCAATTCGTTTCGGCCGGTGGCAGGAACGAGTGAACGCAGAACGGCTGAAACGGGGCGTCGGTCAAACCGGTCCAAACAGGCGCGTTCGTCTCGATCGGTGCCGAAACGACTTCCGTCAGGTCCTGCTCGGACAAGTCATAAGCGAAGTAGTTTTCTTCGATCGTGACGATCACCGGCGAGCTGCCGATCAATCGTTTGCGGATATCCTGGTGGACTCGCAATGCCGGCCGCGTTGTTTCGATGAGTGCGATCGAGGCGGACTCATCTTCGACCGTGAGGGCGTCCCCATTCACATGGCCGTCGAAATCAACGAACGGGACTATCTCGACCGGCAAGGCCGCTTGCAACTGATCAACGCACTTGGCTTGTGCGTCGTCGAGCGATTGTTGGAACCAAGATTCGAACATCTCGATCTTCTCTGGCAGGTGGCTTCCGCCAGGTCCAACCATCGCAAACGGTTCCGTCCAGTGGCCAAACGGAATCGGATTGCCCGAGCTTGCGGATGCGGCAAGCGTGGCAAGAGTGGAGTTAAAACCCAAGGTCGTTCGCCGAATCGCCTTCGGCGACGACTCAAACTCCTCATCGATGTACCAACCGCCGTCGCACGCAACGTCGCGATCACGGTCTGGTGTCGCATCGATCACGCCCGAGGATGCTCGCACGTTTTGCTGCAACCAAGTGTCATAGTTGCATGTATTGATCACCAAGGTCTCGCCAGCGGAGACCGACAGAAAATTGGTCGGCGTCGAGGCAATCGCCGCTGATTTTCTCGCCGGCTTGGCCGCGATCAACTCCGCCGGATGCGTTGCCGCGGGAGGCGTCACTGCGTCGCTTTCGGGACACTCCTCGAACCAGCCGCAAAGGCCCTCGTCGACGGGCGTGCACACTGAAGGTCCGGCTGAAGCGTGAGCCGCGGAATCGTGCGTGCCGGCGGCGAGGCGAAAATCGTCAGCGGCAGAAATGGGGGCGTTGAATCCGACGGCTGCAGAACCGGCGGCCATCAAACAAAACAGAGCGTAACGGCGAAGCCGCCGGCGTGCATTGTGCATGAGTGTCATCGTGACTCGACTCCTTCGATTTGGAATCGTCCTTGTCGGTCCTGCGTAGGGAGTGACCGAGAAAGACGTGCAGATCATGACGCCGCGATTTTTCAATCGCATTCCATCCAACGTCTTGACCGCCGCGGATTCCTTTCCAAATGAAAAATTGACTCAGGGGAAATTCCATCTGCCGTCCCCTCATGCCAAAGTGTGCAACCGCGTTTCGTTGCCAAATGCTCTCAGAGGGATCAGCCTGCCTGGGTGGCATGGACAGGTATCGGACTTTGGGTGAGCTGGGAGCGCTTTTCCCGACAGGAAACTGATTCGAAGCAGCGAATCCGGGCGGTCTGCAACGAGCTTTCGGATTGGTCGAATCGATCGGAGGCAATGGTGAAGAAGCCTGCTGCTTTTTCGTTTCGATTGAAGTCACTCACCGAAGCTGTATTTCAAGACTGCTTTCAAGAAAACGGGTATGCTGGTTGCATGCGTTTCTTACTCCGCGGAGCGAAAAGTGATGAAGAAGATCGTCGCCGTACTCACCTGCTGGCTGTTTTGCGTCGTGTCTGCCGAGGCACAGCCGCTGACGACGGGAATCCCTTTCCAGAATTTTAGCGATTCCTACTCCGAGCAGATCGGAGTTCAGTGGTCGCTACAGGGCCCCGGATTCTTCGCCAACTTTGGCGGCCCTGCCATTCCAGCCTTCGGCAATCCCGATCCTAATTCGGGTCTACGTACCGGTTTTGGATTTCAGCGTGGCGGAATCAGCGGTTCGTTGGGTTTGTCATTCGCTCAAGGCTCCAGTCGCTCAAGCGTCTCGACCACACCGTCGCTGACGACCATGAACGGATATCCCGGTTCGATCAGCAGCCAGACGATTCGTCCGTTCGTCACGGGGATCACACCCGTCATCTCAGGAAATTCGCTTGGCAACCCCACGCGAGAAAACGTCAGCAACCAAATGATGGAGTCTCATCAACAAAGCCAAGCGATGTACTTGCAATCGAGGATGCAGGCAAACGTGGATGCCAAGCAGTCTCGAGCACAACAAGCATTTGATCGTGCGGTAAGAGCCGAAGCGGAAGGAAATCTAAAAATGGCGCGTGCAAATTATCGACGCGCACTCGCGGCAGACCAAGGCATTCTGCGACAGCAAATCTTGCTGCGAATGCGCGAGCGAGGTTGGGTTCGCTAGGAGTACCACCACAGCGTGCCGAACGGCTCGGTTACTCCATTACGTCGGCGGTTGACTGTAGGGCCGGTTCCCACCGGCCGAGTCATTGATCCGAGCGGCCGGTGGGAACGTGGGAACCGGTCCCACCCTGGACTGCGAAAAAGTTGGAGTTGTGGTCGTTTTAGATTGCGCATGTTTTGTGCCGCGCATTAGCCCCGAACGGGGCGACAGCACCTCGCCGGTGGGCTCGCCCGGGCTCGCCCACCGGTTTCGAATCGACCCGAATCTCCTCCTCTTTTAGTCGGCCAGCGGCTTTGCCGCTGGCCGACTGGAAGGGGAAATCATGGCGCGGCAGCGCTGTCCGTGGGGCGAGCCCCACGGCAAAGGGCTTTCGGCCCTCCGGGCCTTTCGGAAGTCGCAGAACCAGTCACAACTCCAAACTTTCCGTGAGGACTCGGCTCGGAGAGCCGAGCAACTATCTTTGCGACCCTAAATTAAATTGAGACGCAGCATTAGTAATGCGGTGGCTTCTCGTCCAGCGGATCACCCGGCGACTCCATTTGATTCTTCATCGAGTTGACTTCGTTTTCCCATTTCGCGATCTGCTTCGTCGCTCGTTCCAGTTCACGCGTCTGCTCAATCACCACTTCGTTAAGCATGTCGTACTGCCGTTGCAGATGAGCGAGGCTGATTTCCAAGTTGGTGATGCGTTCTTGCTCACTCGACATTGGCTTGCCCTTTGATCGTCCGCTGTGCGACTTCCCATGCCTCGCTGAGATGTTCCCGGTAGGCGTCTGGCGTCAGCAGAGCACTCGCCGATTCCGCAGTAAGAGACATTTCGATCAACCAAGCCTGCTCGTAGCAATCGGCATTGATCACCGAAGGATCAGAAAGCACGTCGTCATTGATGGCGACAAGCGTTCCCGCGACGGGAGCGTACAAATCGCTTTCTGCTTTTTTGCTTTCGATCGCGCCAATCATTTGACGCATTCCGACGACCGCAGGGGGATCCGATTCCCATTCCAGAAAGTAGACGTCCTGCAGCAAACGAACGGCGTACTCCGTCAGGCCAAACCGCCACAACGACTCACTTCCTGCGTTGGCATGAAGCTTCGCCCACATGTGATTCTTGGCAAAAGAACGATCGGTCGGAAAGTTCGCTTCGAAGTCGCCCATCGCGAAGGAAAACGAGCCTTCGTCGTGGTCTTGCGCAGCACTCATTGCCAATGGTGGCGTTCCAGTAGTTGAATGGAAAATTTGAAACGTAGGACAGGCTTCCAGCCTGTCTGGCCTGATGAGACAGGCTGGAAGCCTGTCCTACTTGAGCACTAGGTGTACCGCACGTTTTGGTGTTCCGGTTCGAAGAACGAAGGCAGCATCGCATCCACACGGAGCAAGCCGTAGCGGGTCAAACGAACCTGTTGCTCATCGATCGTGGCCCAACCGTCTTCGACAAACTTGTTCCACGCTTCACTCCACTGCTGAACGATGTCGACGTCAAACTTGTCTTGGAAATACGCACGGTCCAGAAAGCCTCGCTTGAGCAACAAGATCATCTCGCGAATCAGCTTCTGATGTGCCGTTGGAACAAACCCACGTCCGAGCGGCAGCTGCCCCGATTCGATCGACGACAGATACTGCTCCAGCTCCGCGATGTTTTGATAGTGCACTCCGCTGGCATGTCCGAAACTTGCGATCCCGGTCGCAAGTAGGTCGGCTCCCTTCCACAGGTTGTCGCGGTACGAAAAGTTCACTTTGCTGGGGTCTTTCACGACTGTGTAGGCACTGCTGACGCTGTACCCGGCATCGATCAATTCGTTGAACGCGTAATCCACCCAGGCACGCTTCGTTGCCCAATCCGCCACGGGACTCTCGGAGTGCTTTTCCAGAATGTCCTTGCTGTAAACGGTGTTAAACGGCAGCTCCATCTGATAAATCGTCACACTCTCCGGAGACATGTCGATCGTTTGACGAATGTTGTCTTTCCAGTTGTCCCACGTTTCGCCGACCATGCCTGAGATGAGGTCGATGTTAACGTTCGGAAATTCCGCTTCGGCGATCCATTCCCACGCCCGAAAAACCTGCTTGGACAGGTGAGCCCGACCGTTGTCTTCCAGCAGTTGGTCCGAAAAGTTCTCAACGCCGAGGCTGAGCCGGGTGACGCCCAATTCTTCACGAAGTGTCTTGACCTTGGTCTCGCTCAGCGTGCCCGGTTCGCACTCGAACGTGACTTCTTCGGCGCCATCCCAAGTGATGTGTTCGCGGAGCCGGTGTGCGAGTTTTGTCAGCTGCTTGGGCGAGAGAAAACTAGGGGTCCCACCGCCGAAATAGACGAATCGGAACGGACGTCCCTTCATGACTTCCAGTTGGCTGACCAGCGAGATCTCTTCACACAACGCGTCGACATAGCGCTGGACCTCGGCGGCTTTCACGTCCGTGAAGACCTTGAAGTAGCAGAACTTGCAGCGTTTTCGACAAAACGGGATGTGCAAGTACAGACCGAGGGGAGTGGTTTCGGTCGCCGGACTGTCCAAAGCACCGCGTACATCGTCGAGTGACGATTTCTTCCACTGGCTGTAAGGCGGATAGTTGGAGATGAAGTAGCTGCCGACTTCAGTCTTCGAATCACTAGCAGTGGAGGACATGGGTACTCTTTCGTCGCGGAGGGGGCGGTCAGCCGGTCTCGCATTGTAGCCGCTGTGTCCAACCCCCGCAGCCGAGCATCGCTCCACAAAGCCTCCGCGGGCGGGACCAAGCGAAAAACGGACCGGCAACGTAATGGGGAACCCCAGCACCCGATCCGGTATACCGCATGCATTTGTCGCTCACACGGGCTTCCACCCGAAGTTTTGCTCCGTCATTCTCTCCAGAAATTCCGGAAGACCGCCGCGATTCAGCATGAGTTTCGCCGATCAGGCCGGGATGCCAACGGCACAGGAAACAGATGTTCCGATGAAGATTGTCCCCATCGTCGTCCGAACACTCCGTGGTCGGAGCGAAAACAAGCTATGCAGCCAGAAGAACATTAGACTGGACGGCTGGTTGAGTTCCCTCCCCAGCGCCAAGAAGAGTCTGTCATGCGTTCACTGCGACTGCCCACGGCTCTTGCTGTTCTTGTCCTGACGGGAGCTTGGTCGATGACTCAAATCAAGACATCCCAAGCGTTAGACCGCGAAAAACAAAAAACCATCGTCGGCGTCGTTGTTTCTGCGGCCGGCCACCGTGCAGAACAAGTGGACACAAAACTTCATTTTTGCATTCTTGAAAACGGCGATCGGGATGTTATCTACGTCGGTAAAAAACGCGGAGGCTGGTTCGAGGGTCGTTTTGATTTGTGCAAGGGCAAACGCATTCTAGCGCACGTTGACGTTCCCGACTTAGACGGCGGCGGTGTACTGATTCAGCTCGGCAATATCCTCAACGAACTGCCGCCAAAAAAAAACGGCATGGGTAGGGGTATCGACGAAAACGATGCAGACTTGGTCGTGCGCAACGTTGGTGGCATCTTTAAGTAGTTAAGGAACGACCCGATCGATCCGTTGTTATTCAAGTGAGAAGCAGAGCAAACGATTTTGATCGTGCAGGTAGAGTCACTTGCCCGCAAGGACGGTATCCGTCCGGCGTGGCTTGGACCAATGCGACGCCACCGTTTTCGCCACGAACGTGCAGATGCCCGTTCACTTTCGAACCCGATCATATTTTGGTGGACGCAAGCGCCGCGTTTTCTTCGGCCGACGTGACCATTTCGTTGAATAGATGCTGCATTTCTTGGTTCAAAGAAACACTGCGAACAACTTTGGAATCGTTTTCATTGAGGATCGTACTGATTTCCTCCGTCGATGCCTGGGCTTGAGTGGCCAGGTTTTTGACTTCGTTGGCCACGACGGCAAATCCTTTTCCCGATTCACCCGCCCGAGCTGCCTCAATCGTTGCGTTGAGCGCTAAAAGGTTGGTTTGTTCGGAGATCTTCTTCACGTTGTCGAGTGCGACATGGATTTTTCCGGAACTGTCCTCCAACGCCTTCATCGCATCGATGGAGTTGTTGATCGCAAGATGGCCCCGACTGGCGACTTGACGTGTTTTGACCGTCGCATTTTCAGCGGCTTCTCTCATACTGATCTTACCTTGTTCAATTTGAGCCTCCGCCTCTTCCAATTGGAGAACTTGCGCTTCAAGTGACGCCGCTTGCTCTTTCTCACGCAGTGACGCGGCGGTCAAATTTTGTTTCTCTTTTTGGATCGCGTCGACCATCTCGTTGAAATGGGTCGCAAGGTCTCCAATCTCCGTTCCGAATTCGGGTTCTACTTTCGCAGCATCCGAATAGTCACCACTGACAGTGACATGCTGCATCGAGTGAGCCAGATCTAGAATGCTCGACGTCGCTCCGTGTTCGGCCACGTTCAATCCGATTTGCTCATCTTCAGCACTCACTCGTAGTGGCATAAGTTGATTGATGAGAAACATCATTAGAAGACCGATCATGAACGCCCAAGCCCCACAGGCGACCACTCCGAGTATCTGCACCCCAAGAATGGTCAACCAAGTCGAACCTTCAGGAATGTTATCTGGCGTGATAAAAAAGGCGAGGGAAATTGTTCCCACCGCGCCGCAGACACCGTGAACGGCGACGGCACCCACCACATCATCGAGCTTCAATGTATTTTCAATGAATCGACCTGCAAAATAGACAAAGACACCCGCCAAGGCTCCGATCGAGAAAGCGCCTGTCGTTGAGACACAAGCACAACCTGCCGTGATTGCGACCAGACCTCCGAGCACTCCATTGGCTACCATCTCGGGTACTGGATGACCGTCCTTTATCCAACTCACCGCCGAACTGGCGACTCCGCCGGCGCAGGCCGCAATCAGCGTGTGCCAAGCGATGACGGCGATTTCAGGCGTCACCGAGAGTGTGCTGCCACAATTGAAACCGAACCATCCGAAAACCAGGACAAACGTGCCCAAGTAAACCAATGGCAAATTGTGGGCATGGATCTTCTTCGCTTTGCCATTTTCATACCTCCCAAGCCGCGGACCGATCATGATCACGCC
>JBCBOO010000190.1:0-13032 GCA_039821235.1 Planctomycetota bacterium | reverse complement strand
TCCGATCTCGAAGCTCTTCGTTGGGTGCGTGCAAGCTGACTGCCAAGTTGTACGGTACGCCATGCGCGGCAAGGCGTTTGATTGCCGGCGGTAACCCAACGGTGCTGATCGTGATTCTGCGGGGGCTAATGCCCAGACCATGCTCGGCCTTCGCGAGCGAAAGTGCGCCCAGCACGTTCTCCAAATTCGCGAGCGGCTCGCCCATTCCCATCATCACGATGTGGCTGAGACGCTCTTCGTCTTCCAAGCGGGCTTGCAGACGCAGCATTTGTTCTAAGATCTCGCCTTGCGTGAGATTTCGATCAACGCCATCGAGTCCGCTCGCGCAAAAAACACATCCCATTGCGCATCCGACTTGACTGCTCACACAAATGCTGCGGCGGTGACCATCGCGGAGCAAAACACATTCCACCTCACCTCCACCGGGAAGACGCACCAAGAGCTTGTCGGTTCCGTCGCGACTCGTTTGGACGGCGGCTTCCTCCGACCGATAAATCTGGAATCTCTCTGACAGTGTCTGTCGAAGCGACTTGGAGAGGTCGCTCATTTGCTCGAACGACTTTGCGCGACGTTCGTAAACCCAACGAAAGACTTGCTTGGCTCGAAATTTCGGTTCGCCCGCCTCGGCGAGCCAGTCCTGAAACTGCGGTAGCGAGAGGTCCAACAAATGGCGCTTTTGCGATTCGAGTTCACCCGATTCCGCCGGGTCGTTTGGAGCGTTGTCGACGACGGGGAGATTCACAAAAAGGCCTTTCGATCGTTCCGAATTCAAAAGTCGTGGGCGGGACGATTGATCGTCGTCTCATCCGGCGGTTCCATGCGGGCCAAATAAGGCCACAATGGTCGGAGAAATAAAACCGCTCTCATAACCCGGCAGTGTAACGCAATCATGAACCTAGTCGAAGTCAACTCCTCGGATGCCGTCGATCGTTTTTTGGACCTGACCGCCATCGAAGGCCGAAGCGGGGACGAACGCGCCGTCGCCGATCGCATCTCGCAGATTTTGATTGAAGCGGGGCTGGAAGAATCGGCGATTACATTCGACGGTGCGGAGTCTCGAACACGTCTCTCTGGAAACTGCGGCAACATGATTGTCCAGTTGCCCGGTTCCGGCGATGGTCCGACAACGCTGCTTTCGGCACACATGGACACCGTTCCCGTCTGTCTCGGGAGTCGACCGGTCCTGGACGGTGATTTCGTGATCAGCGATTCGGAGACCGGCTTGGGAGCGGATGATCGAGCGGGTTGCTGCGCCATTTTGACTGCGGCGGTCGAACGACTTCGTTCCGGCCGAACGGACCTCCCGCCCGCGATTCTGCTTTTTACCGTTCAAGAGGAAGTCGGCTTGGAAGGTGCTCGGCACTTGAACGTCGGCGGGCTCGGCCAAATTGACCGCGCGTTTAATTTTGATGGTGGCAGTGTCGACAAGCTGACGATGGGAGCCATCGGAGGCGAGCGGATGGAAGTCCGTATTCAAGGTCATCCCTCCCATGCGGGCGTGGCCCCGGAAAATGGCGTCAGTGCGATCGTCATTGCGGCAAAAGCCATCGCGCATCTGCAGGAGAACGCTTGGCTCGGGAAGGTTGAAAAACGCGAAGGGACGGGAACGTCAAACGTCGGTGTGATTCAAGGCGGTGAAGCCACCAACGTCGTTACGCCGGAAGTCTTTTTGAAAGCCGAGGCGCGAAGCCATGACGCCGCGTTCCGCACCGAAATCGTTCGCCACATTCGTGACGCGTTCGATGCCGCTTGCTCCGAAGTCAAAAACGCGGCCGGACAAACGGGAAGCGTCCAGTTCGACTCGCACGTCGATTACGAGTCCTTTCGACTCGGCGAAGACGACGCATCTGTCGCGGTTGCTGAAAAAGTCTTGAAGGAAATGGGACGCACTCCGTTTCGAGAAGTTGCCAACGGAGGGTTGGACGCCAACTGGCTCTCACGACACGGGATTCAAGCGGTCACAATCGGCTGTGGGCAAGTCAACATTCACACCGCCGATGAAAAACTCGACGTCGCCGACTACGTGGCCGCTTGCTGCTTGGCGGCCTCGGTCATCTGTGAGGAAGGTTGATCCGATGGCGGATGACGATCAGGCGGTTTGCCTTTGTTTTGACGTATCCAAGCGGAAGGTCATTCAGTTCTTGCGAACGCAAACTCCTGTAGCGCCATCGCAGCTGTCGGAATGCTTCGGTGCAGGAACCGGCTGCGGATGGTGCCGGCCTTATCTCAAGCGTCTTTGGGAATCGGAACAACCGGAGACGGTGGATCTCCCTTCGCGAGATGAGTACGCAAACGCACGTTCGGAGTATCGAAAAAGGTCGAGCGAGTAACGTTCTTGTGCGGCTTCAGTGGGGTGCCTGGCGGTTGGTCATGTTGCTTCGTTCCATCACACGCCAAAGAAAGATTTGAGCTTCTCCCCATCCATGGGGATTAGCCCAAACTTTGTCATTAAGTCGAAATGCCGTCGCAGAATCCTTTCGCCCTGAACAGTTCGACGATTTAATTAATGACAAATGATCGAAGTAACATTCCTTGTTGCAAATCCGGGGTTTGACTTGCCGGCATTCCAATGTTGCCGCCTTCTCCTGCGATCAGACACGACGTCCTTCGCGTCCGCGTGAAAGACGAAATCCATTCGCCAGTCACCATCGCTGGTTTGATCACTTAGGTTCGGTGTCGCTGCAACACACACTCGGATTGCTTGGTTCCCGCTGACCGCGTCGGAGCATCGCCGTCGGGCTGTCGTGAGGTGCGTTGATTCGCGTCCATAAAGATTGGATCCGAGTAATGATTCGTACGCATCGCAATGGCATCCGCGCTAAATCCGAATCGGAGAGAAGAGTCTCGCAAACGTGTTTGTCGGTTCACGACAAAACGTCTCCCTTGCAAGTGTGAAGAGCTTTCAGCGCCGTCGCTGAGTGAACAAAGTATCCACAGCGAAAGCATGGAGGAATGTGGCGTCCTTGGAATGAGATGTCAACAACAATCCGAACTTACCGAACCTCGCAATGAAGATGCGAAGAAGTTTCATTCGGGAATTCCCGAGGTGAATCGCGTTCAAATTTTTTTGGCGATTCTGCATTTGACTTTGAACCCATCGCCGTTGCTTTCTTGCTTCAAAAACGTGTTCACAAGGCGCGGCTCAACGCACCGCTAAAGAGTTGTTACACTGAGCGATCGCACGACCAACTTTCAAAGCAAATTGAAAGAAGAGGGCGATGCCGAATCATCCAATCGTATGCCTGCCTTTTCCCACATTTGAATGTCCGAAGCGGAGTCAGAAAGCTCTTCATTAGACGACAAGCTTCCGTTTGATGCGGGCGATTCCCGGACGGTGAATCCGTCGTGGTATTGGTCGCCGGAATACGCTCACGCAATGCTTTCGAAACTCGGGCCGGATGCGTGCCGCAAGCTCGCGATCTTTGAATTGCCTGCCAGTTTTGTCTTGTCCGTTGTTGTTCCGGTGTTCAATGAAAGTGGCACGGTCGCCGCAGTCGTTGAGCGACTGCGCGAGACGGGCATCCCGATGCAAATCATTTTAGTCGATGACGGCAGTGAAGACGGAACGCTGGAGGCCATGAAAGGGCTTGAGCCCTCCGAGGATTTGATTGTGATCGCGCACGAACGCAACCGGGGCAAGGGGGCAGCAATCCGCTCGGGAATGGAACGCGCCACCGGTGACATCGTGGTCATTCAAGACGCCGATCGGGAGTACGATCCGTCCGATTTTCGCTACCTCTTGCAGCCACTGCTGGCTGGTGAAGCCGATGTCGCCTACGGGACTCGCTACGGCCATTACGATCGCCAGCTCTCGCCGTGGTGGCATCAAACGGTCAATGCATTCATTTCACTCTTGGCGAGCATCGCGATTGGCATTCGCCTCAGTGACGTGGAGACGTGCTACAAGATGGTTCCACGAAAGCACTTGGCGAAGATCCTTGATCAGCTTCGGGAAGAACGGTTTGGCATTGAGATCGAATTGACGGCACGACTCGTTCGCCAAGGTCTTCGGTTCACCGAACGGCCGATTCGGTATCAGCATCGTTGGTACGACGAAGGCAAGAAAATCGGTTGGAAAGATGGCGTGCGGGCTTTGTGGTGTATCGTCGTTTACGGCGTCTTTCGTCGGTAAGCGAGTCCCCCTGGCCGAGCGTTTGCCGGCGAACACCCTATGCAGTTCACGCAAATCGAGTTCTTGCTGTTTTGGCTCGGGATCGTGCTGTTGGTCCGGGGCGCCGATCGAATCTCAGAGCGTCCGACCGTTCGACATGCCATCCTGCTCGTTGCTAGCTATTACTTCTACGCCTATTGGGACTGGCGATTCTGCGGTCTGCTGTTGCTTTCGACCCTGGTTGACTATTGCATCGCACGGAGGATCGAATCGACATCCGCGGATCGGACCCGCCGAGTGCTTTTGGCGGCCAGTGTATTTGCCAACGTGGGACTTTTGGGTTTCTTCAAGTACTGCAACTTCTTTATCGAGTCGGCCAACCAAATTCTTGGGCCGATTGGATTCAACACCCGTACGCTTGAGATTGTGTTGCCGGTCGGGATTTCTTTCTTCACTTTTCAAACGTTGAGCTACACGATCGACGTTTATCGACGTCGGATTCCGGCCTGCGACTCGCCGCTTCGGTTTGGGCTCTACGTCGCGTTTTTCCCCCAATTGGTTGCCGGCCCGATCGTTCGCGCGTCGGAACTCCTGCCGCAATTCGAACGCGCGCCACCATTTTCTACGAAACGATTTTACGGAGGTTTGCAGTGTGTGCTGCGTGGGTTGGTCAAGAAAGTCCTCATTGCCGATCGCTTGGGCGAGTTCGTTGACGTCGTTTTCGTCGCGCCGGAACTCTATAGCGGCGTTACCGTTTGGCTGGCGGTGATCGCGTACTCGGGACAGATCTACTACGATTTTTCGGGCTACACGGATATCGCGATCGGCGTGGCGAAGACGCTGGGTTATCGATTCCCCAAGAACTTTCGGCATCCCTACCTTGCGACCAGCGTGACGGCGTTTTGGCGACGATGGCACATGACACTTTCGCGCTGGCTCCGCGACTACGTTTACATCTCATTGGGAGGCAATCGCCGAGGCACGGCTCGAACACTCTGCCACTTGATGGTGACCATGGTGCTGGGCGGACTTTGGCACGGTGCCGCTTGGACGTTTGTCTTTTGGGGCGTCCTTCACGGGATTGCGCTGGGGACAGAACGAGTTTGTCGGCGAAAGACGCGTCTGCCCATTCCGCCCGTGATTCGATGGCTCGCTGTGATGACCCTCGTGGGCGCGGGTTGGGTCCTCTTCCGCAGTCCCACGATGGACATTGCGTGGCGAATTTTTGCGCAGATGTTTCGCCCGGTCTCGGGAATTTTCTGGGCACCGCCACTCGTTTTGACCGCGGTTGTCGTGGCGATCACGGAGCACCTGGCGTGGCAAACGCGTTTAAGAAATGCCATGCGTTTGCGGGCGGATCGCTGGTACACGCCGATCGGAGTTTCGATCATGATTTGGTGCTTACTGCTGTACGCACCACGCGACTTCTCGCCCTTCGTCTACTTTCAGTTCTAGCGGTCGCGGGCATCCGCGGGCGTTATTCCTCCAGTTCGCTGAGGTCCCAGACGCGTACGGTTCCGTCTCGACCGCTGGTTGCAATCCGTCTTTGAACTGGATCGAGCGAGACATTGTGGACCGCGGATTCGTGCCCGGTTAGCGACGCGACAAGTTCCTTCGTTTCGAGGTTCCAGATTCGGCAAACACCGTCTTGGCTGGCAACCACCGCGTGTTCGCCATCACCACAAAACGCGATACTCCAATTGTCACCGGTTTCGCTTTCGACCTGCATGGTTTCCAAGCCGGTGTTGGTATCCCAGAAACGCACGGTCTTGCCCCAACCGACGGTCGCCATCTGGTTTCCCGTGGGAGCGAACGTGACGTTGTAAATCGTGCCTTCGTGCCCACTCATGGTTTGTCGCGGTTCGAGGGTCTCCGCATCCCAAATCCGGACCTGCTTGTCGGTTCCGACGGAGGCGATGAGTTTTCCATCCGGTGACCAATCCACCCCGTTGATGGCTCCCGTTTGAATCACCGTCGCCAGAGTCTCACCCGTTCCGATATGCCAAGTGTGAATGACACCGTCTTGATCTCCGGCGACGATGCGATCGCCATCGGGTGAGAATGCGACTTTGCGGACGGGGCTGCCCGCGTCCCACTCTTGTAGCATCTCGAGTGTTTCCGAATCCCAGATCTTCACCATGCCGTCGTTTCCGCTGGTAGCGACGATGGGCTTGGTGGGATGGTACTGGATCATCCAGACGATGCCGCGATGAGCATCAAAACTGCGCAGAACGGTTTTCCGGTCGACATCCCACAAACGAACGCTTCCGTCCTCGATGGCGGTCACTACTCGGTTACCGGTTGGATCAAAATCAACCGCCCATACCGTCCCCGGGTTTCCTTCCAAAACCGTGACGGGAAAGTCACGCGATGGAGCAACGCTCTCTTGGGAAGGGAGCAAAAACCAAACGGATCCGGCGAGTAGAAGGCTCGCAATGCCCACCATTCCGACCACCCAGGAAGTGACCAAGGTGCTTTGCGAAACCAATCGGTGCGTCCCGCTCAAACGCCGCTTCGATGTCGACTTGTTGCCAATGGACGGCGCTTCTAATGGCGAGATCGGTCCATAGCCAGCGACAATCTCCGCAAGCGTTTCGGCGACAAATTCAGCAGACTCCGGTCGGCGTGACGGGGTCTTTTCCAGCAGCGCCATCGTTAACTCCGAAAGTGATGCGGGCACCTTCGGGTTGAGTTTCGCTGGGGCGGTCGGTGATTCGTCCATGATGCGTTTCATCACACCGACAATCGAGGGTGCACCGAAAGCAGACTTTCCGGTCAGCAGTTCGTACATCACGGCACCGAGCGAGAACAGGTCGCTGCGTTCGTTCGCGGTCGCGCCGGTCGCTTGCTCCGGCGACATATAAAGCGGTGTGCCCGTCACCATGCCCGTTTTGGTCAACTTCACATCATCCGTGGCACGTGCCAGCCCAAAGTCCGTCAGTTTGACACGGTCGGTCGACTTTTCGATCAAAATATTGGCCGGCTTGATATCACGATGCACCATGTCTCGTTCGTGGGCCGCGGCAAGTCCGGCCGCGATTTGCATCGAGTACTTCGCCGCCACCTCGGTCGGCAGTGGCTCATCGTGACTCAGGATCGTCTCCAATGTCTCGCCATCGATGAACTGCATGACAAGGAAAGCTACCTTGCCTTCATCCTCTCTGGCGACTTGGTGCATCGCCACAACGTTTTCGTGCGAGATCGCCGCTGCGGCGCGGCCTTCGCGGCAGAACCGTTGTCTCGCGACGTCGTTCTTTGCGTACTCGGGGTTGAGCACTTTGATCGCCACGGTCCGCTGAAGGTGGGTGTCAAACGCTTCGAAGACGATGCCCATGCCTCCTCGCCCGAGCACGCGAGAGATTTCAAAGTGATGGAGTCGACCGATGTAAGCCGGATCATCTGACTTGGCCAAAAAGGGCATCGCGACCGGCGACGAAGTCTCGACCGTTGGTGAAACACGAGAGCCCGTATTGGAAACGTCCGGGGAAAGGGTCTCCGCGGGATCAATCGAAGGTGTATCGGTCGGCATGAACTCCATCGAAACATTCGTCACTGCTTTCCAATACGCGGAGTCGTTCGGTGGTGGCCCTGACACTCCCTGGCCGACCACTTCTTCGATCGCATACCGTGCGAGCGAGCCTTTCATGGCAACACGCTCAATCTCCTTCTGACAGTTTTGGCACTCCTCCAGGTGCTCAATCGTATCCGCGGTGTCGCGGTCGGAGAGCGTTCCCGAGACGAGGGCTTGTAACTCTGATTGGCTTGGGCATTTCGCGGTAGACATCAGGCTTCCTCTTCCACTTGCAAGGCTTCAATTTCGGCTCGCAAGCGAGCAGTGACACGGCTCTTGGCAACGTAGACCGTGCCAGGTTTCATCGACAGTTCGGTGGCGGCTTCGGCAGCGGGTCGTCCTTCAATCGCAGTCATTCGAAAGGCCGCCCAAGTTTTGGGGTCTGAACTCTCGCGGACTTTATCCATCGCGATGTCAGCGAGTGAGCGAAGATGTTCCAGTTCCCATTGCTCGGCAAGTTCGTTGTTTTCATCCGGAGCCTGCGCGAGTTGTTCGAGTTGGGCGGTGTCGTTGCCTGTCGGACCACTCCGTTGTCGTTTTTCGAAATGGGTGAACAATCGGTTGCGTGTGATCGTGAACAACCAGGCGCGAAATCCCCCGCGCTCTTTCTTGTAGTCCAGTCTGCCGATCGAGGTTCCCACGCGTCGTAGGACATCTTGGACAATGTCCGCCGCATCGGCATCCTGCAAGCCTCGGCTACGGACAAAGCGATAGAGCATGGGGCCATAGTCGCGAAGGAAATCGCTCCATGCCTCATGGTCGTTCGCATCGCGTAGTCGCAATACCAAGGACGCGCGGGTAATCGGTGAGTCGGTCACTCGCAAATCTCATTTTTCAACAAAGAGGGGCCCCGGAATCCAACGAGGCGTGGTCAAAACCGCTTGCCATTCTCTGCCACCTAAAAGGCCGCATTTCGAGTATAGCAATCCGGTGGTCTGCCCCGCGGGACGCCGCATTTCATGTCCCCTTGGAAACACTGCCTTGGAAACCACTGCCTGGTTCCCAGTAAGGTGTACCCGGCTTTGACGCATCCCTAACAGGGCATTTCCCGTTTTGAGATGATTTCTTGGCGTGGCATGATTTCGTCGTGATCCCGACATTCCGAATGAGTAGTCCCCCCCGCTAGAATTACCGGTGAACGAGTCGTCACCGGTCGCTTGTTTCCTGAAGGGGCAAATTAAGGTCTTGGGGACAGGAGAACCTTGCCGGAAGGACTTCCAACGCGTTTCAACCAAAGATGCAACGATGGAAACCCGACGACCCTACGCCGAAACAGGCACGACGACGGAGGCAAGTTCGTCCGATTCCGTTTCGGCCGCCGCGCGGGATTGGGCGACGGTCGTTGCCGGGCATGCGGAGACTTGCACCAGTCCGACCGAGCTCATTGAACGACTTTCGGATGATGTCTCGGAGGCCTTTGCGTCAGAACTTTTCGCCGCAACTCACCGCGACTGGCCTGAGCCGCGTCTGCTCGCACGCAACGGACAAATCATCGACAGGTTCGCTCCGAGCACACTTCGAACACTGCTCGAGACGGCCACGCAATCGCCTTCGGCGGTCACGTTGCCCACGTCGGATGGTAAGAGTGAAACACGCGCACTCCAGATTCAACTCCTGGACGGTGGCGATTTAAAGGATGAAGGCTCCGGTGCGCCGCCTGCCCGTCGAAGTAGTTCGATGCTGGTCGTCTATCCGGAACACACAAGTCCATCGCCCGTCGAGCAGATTCGTGATCTGAAGAGCCTCGGTGAGCTGGCAAAGTATTGTCGGCAAGCGCTTGTGGAACTCGAACGCTCGTCCAAGAAACAGGAATCCGAGCGGAGTGTCACGTTCACGCAGCCGCATCCGGTTTCCCACCAAGCTCTCCGGTACCTCCATCAAGACTTGGATCTTCAAGCCACTGCGTTTCGAGCCGCGAATGAGCTACGACGTATCGCGGGTGTCGACCGAGCCGCGGTCCTTCTTAATCGTCGCGGACGTTTTTCGATTCAAGCCATCAGTGGCGTCGCCGTCATCGACCGCCGCGCCAACGCCGTCCGTGTCGCCGAACAGCTCGTGCGCGCCGCGGTGGTGCTCGGACGGACCGTCGAATTTCCGTCCGCGGAACCTCTGCCGCCGCAGATATCCGAACCGCTCGATGCGTACTTGGACGTCTCGGGTGTGACATCCATGGTTGTGGTCCCACTTTTTGAGTCTCACAAGAATTCTCCGCACCGCGACCCCGACTCCCAGACCGCGGAGGGAAGTGCGGCCTCGGCGTTTCTGGAGGATTTCGTGGGCGACAGAGAACCGCACGCGATCGTCTTGCTGGAGCAATTCTCGGGGGAGTTCGATAGGAAGCAGCCTGCTCAAACACTCGAAGCCTGCGCTGATGTCTCCGTCGCTCTCGCAAATGCGCGTCAGCACGATCGGATCTTTGGCTTGCGCACATTGCAATTGCTGGGAGATTGGTTTGGCGGCCGCCGACTGCCGTACACGCTACTGGCTTGCCTCGTCATGGCAGTGTTGTTCGTCCTTTCAATGCTGATCAAAATCGATCACAAAGTCATCGCTTCGGGGGTGGCCGAACCGGTGGAGCGACGAAGCGTTTTCGCGCGGGTTGATGGCGTCGTCCAGGAAATTCTCGTCGAAGACGGTTATGACGTGCAGAAAGGTGATCCGCTCATCCGCCTCGAGAACGCGGACTTGGAAACAAGTGCCGAAGACTTAACGGGAAAGATTCAAACGAGCACACGCCGGCTCACCTCCATTGAATCGCTGTTGTTGGATCCGGGAACGGATGCGAAACAGGCGGGACGATTGGCAATCGAAAAACGACAGCTCGAGAGTGAGATCAAAAGTCTCCGCTCGCAGCTCGAACTCGTGCAGGCGGAACGAAAACACTTGATCGTCCGCGCCCCGATCTCGGGAACGATCGAAGGCTGGCAGCTAAAACGAAAGCTGGGTGATCGTCCCGTGTCGCGTGGCAATGAACTGTTGGTTGTGTCAGACACCGACGGGGAGTGGCGGCTCAAATTAGAAATACCGGATCAAGACGCCGCCGAAGTCCTCCGGTACTACCGAGACGACCAGTCACTGCCGGTGCAGTTCGCAGCCGCTTCCCATCCCGATGTCACGTACTCGGCCAATCTCCAGTGGATCGCCTCCACCGCCAGAAGGCGTTCCGATGGGATGAACGTCATCGATGCAATCGCAAGCATACGTCTTGAGCCGGGATCGAAACGCTTCGAAGCGTTTGCGATTTCGGAAACACGAACCGGTGTCGAAGCCACGGCGAAAATCGTTTGTGGCAAGCGTTCGGTGCTTTCCAGCTGGTTCGGGGACGTCGCTGACTTCGTCAATCGCAACGTTCTCTTCTACGTTCGATAAGCGTGGGTAAACATCCGTGACTCCCAAACGAACGTCGCAGTTAGTGCCCCTTCCCGGCGACCCTCCGGGGCCGGCAGCCCATCAAACCCGCTCGACGGGCATTTGCCGCCGTCCCGAATTGATTCCGACACTGATTCGGCATCGGCATGAGTCCGCGGTCGTTTTGAAAGACCCCGTTGCAATGAACTACCTCCGCTTGCGTCCGGATGAGTTCTTCGTTTGGCAGTGCTTGGACGGAAGGCAAACGCTGCAAGATCTCTGTGATGCCTATCGAAACGAGTATCCCGATCGCAAAGTCTCACTGGCGGAGATGAATGATCTGCTTTTCCGTTTTCACGGGTTGGGTTTGACCGTTTCCAACTCGCTGGAGCAAGGCGACCGGTTGCTGGAGAAACACAAGACGCAACGTGATCGTCGCTGGATGAGTTATCTCTCCAGCGTGCTTTTTATTCGTTTCCCCGGCGTCGATCCGGAGCCCACTCTCCGTCGGCTCTACCCAGTCGTTCGGCCGCTTTTTGGCTTGGGCGGGCTATCGATCTTGGCGATACTCGTTGTGTCCGCACTGCTCACACTGGCCGGCCAGTGGGATCGTTTCATGGCTGAATTTCCTTCCATGCAGCATTGGCTTTCCGTCCGCGCGGTTGTCACCTTAGGGATGGTCATCGGTGCGGTGAAGGTTCTGCATGAACTCGGTCATGCACTGGTTTGCAAACACTTCGGGGGTGAGTGTCACCAAATTGGGCCGATGCTCTTGGTTTTTACTCCGGCGCTTTACTGCGACACGTCGGACTCGTGGACGCTTCCCAACCGATTCGCTCGTGCCAGCGTTGGACTCGCGGGGATCGCTGCGGAGATTATTTTGGCATCGCTGGCAACGCTCATGTGGGCCGTCAGCGGTTCTTCTCTTCCGCACTACCTGGCGATGAATGTGATGCTGGTGTGTAGCGTCAGCACGCTGTTGTTCAATGCCAATCCGTTGCTTCGATACGACGGCTACTACGTCTTGTCTGACTTGTGCGATGTGCCGAACTTGGGACAGAAATCCCGGGAGAATCTTGCGTCACTCGTTGCCCATTGGGGCTTCGGCGTTCCAGAATCTTCCTCCGATTCAGCCAGCCCCAAAGAGCGTTTTTGGTTAGTGACCTACGCGTCGCTGGCATTTTTCTACCGTTGGTTCTTAACCGGACTGATCCTCTGGTTCTTGGTGCGTATGCTGCAACCCTACCGTCTTGAGTCGGTTGGCAATCTCATCTGCCTTGCCGCGGTCTCGGGGCTGGTGTTCACGTCGGTGCGTCCTGTGTTTCAGTTCCTCCGCCATCCGGGAAAGAGAAGGCAAATCAAAATGCGACGTTTAGCGATGACCGCGGTCCTGCTCTCGGGATTGGGGGCTCTTGCGTTTTATCCGTTTCCTTCGAGCGAGTCGGCAGCCGGAAAGCTGATTCCACGTGTGGAAACGTCCGTGTTTGCTTCCACCGATGGCTTACTGGAGCAAGTTCTTGCGGAGCCGGGTCAGCGCGTGATCAAAGGACAAACGTTGGCGGTCTTGTCCAACGCGGACACGACGCTGCAATTCGACCAAGCGTCGGCTCGTGCCGAGTCACAGCAGGTCTTGGTCGAAGCGTTGCGTTCCAGTCAAGTTGAATTGCCCGAGTCCGCCAATGACCTGCCCGCCGCCGAGGCGATGCTGCGAGAATTGCAACGGCAACTCGCGACACGTCGTGCACGCCTCGAAGCGCTTCAAATCAATGCACCCGCCGAGGGCGTTCTGATCGAATCCCCGAAACGCATTGCCGAACCCGTCGACGAGATTGCATTGATCCGCTGGACGGGGGCCGCGACGGACAAAAAGAATCGCGGCTGTTTGATCGAATCGGGAACCGAGTTGTTCACGATCCGAGGCGATGAAGGCTGGGATGTCGAATTCGTAGTGGACTCCGCCGCAGCACGCCGACTGCAGGTCGGCAACCTTGCTAAGTTTGTC
>JBCBOO010000018.1:0-42701 GCA_039821235.1 Planctomycetota bacterium | reverse complement strand
TTCGACGGAATTGTCAACTGAATCGCGGCTTCGCGCGAAGCCGTTGGCGAAAAAAAGCACATAGCATTTCAATGGACAAAAGGCGCTCAATTAGATGCCGAATTAAAAGAAACTATTCCGCTTCTCGAGAGTAGCTCTGTAGCAAACCCGCGCCTTGCAAGAGTCATTTCGAACGAGACTATCGGGTGAATTGAGCAGTTTGCTTTGGAGATGGCTAGCGCCGTATTGGAGAAGACTCGTGGGGCCAATCTCTGATCAGTAGGACGGTGCCCTCGATTGGGACCGAATCGTTGTTTGCGACATTGAGTCTATGCTGCTTTTCGCGAATAGCTTTTTAATAGACCGCCAAGGCGCTCGTTGCATCGAATATCGGTGCAACGAATCGGGTCGGCGGGATCATGCAGCTTGCCAGGCTTCTTAGCTGTCATGTGAGATGGTCGCTCGTTTTCCAGCCCCTGATGAGGACGCTCCTGGTGGTAGTGTTCGCGGAACTCGGAACATAGCACGCTCATGTGTTTCTCGCCGAATACGATGAAGTGGTCGAGGCATTCCTGCTTGATCGTTTGCACGAACCTTTCGACGAAGGCGACAGTATTGGGTGACCGAATGGCCGTTCGTCGAGTCTCGATTTTCTTGTTCTTGAATGCGTCGAGAAACGGTTGCGAGTATTTGCCGTCGTTGTCGTGCATCAGGATTTTGCAGGGCAGCTTCTCTGATTTGCTGTGATGAATGAACTCCTCAGCTTGCTCGACCATCCACTCTTGATCGGGTTTGTACGTCGCAGGCGTGATGAACACCCGACGAGTCTCAACGTGCAAAAACACGAGAACAAACACGTCTCGCAGCCCTGTCTTTGAGACGATCTTCTTCGAGAAGAAGTCGCACTGCCACATGGTTGCCGCGTGGCGTTTCAAGAATTCATCCCAAGTGCCTGGGCCACGCTCCGGACCCGTTTCATAACCGTTGCGCTTCAGGATGTTTTTCACCGTATTTCGAGTCACCGATTCGATGCCGAGCTTTTTGAGTTCGCCAAGAATTCGGGTGTAGCCCCAGCCAGTGTCCTTGGCCAGTTTCAGAATCAGCTTCTCGATGTCTTCTGCTGTTCTTGGCCGCCCCTTTTTGGGTTGTTGCTTTCCCTTCTTGCCCGAGTCTTCTCGAATCCAGCGACGGATCGTCGATGGGTGCACGATTGTAGCGAGCTCGTTCAGTGCTGAACCGAGGTTCTTGGCGAATCGGACCAGTCGATTCTTCTCGCGTTGTGTCAGGCTCAGTCGTTTCGGCAGCCGACTTCGCAGGATCTGGTTTTCGGCCTTCAAGTAGCTCACTTGGCGGGCCAATTCCTTGTCCGTGGACTTGGCGATTACGAGCATCAAAGAGGTGTAGACGTTACGAAAGCTCGCCATCGAGATTATGCTGTTTTCACGGGGAAAGTCCGGTCGGAGCGGACTTTTTGCACCCCGGGTTCGGGCTTCCAAAGTAGTCAGCGAAGTCCCGATTTCAATTCATGGCATGCTGCCGTCCGGCCACCTCGTCAGAGTCGCGTCACACACGATCACTTGAGGATCGAATGTGACGCCCGAACCAGAGAACTTTTCAACCACTGAAAGTTGGAGAGTGTCACATCCGCCGCATCTCTAAGCGGATGAGTATCGGAACCCGCAAGTCGCTGTTATCTCAGCACTTACAAATGTGAGTACTTCTCGCGAATTCTCGTGTAAGGGTCCTGCACAGGGAGGTCACCGATCTTCTCAAGTCCGTAGTTGATATTTGATCGAACGTGAAGCTTTCTCGTCGATCGATTGATTGAAGGCAAATCGAAGTCGCGTATCGAGACTGTCAAGTGCCGTGTCCAGGGGCTGAAACCTGACTTAACGCCGTTTCGTTGCACTTTGCTGCAAGGCCTGTTTACCCGGCTTTCGAAATGAGCCAAGGCGATTTTGAGGGATTCGCACGACGAAGGAATCCAGGCATTGATCCATACCTGGATCCGGACGAGCAATCAAAGCCCCGAGACCGCCAGCCAGATGGTTCACGCTTCGCCGTTGGCGTCCTCCCAGATTACACCTTCGCCTGTGCCGTCGCCTGCGAACCGCAGCCCGGTCGACTTCTGATACCGGTTGAGGCTATTGATCGTGTCGCGCAGGCGTCGTTTGACGTCCTTTTCAAAGACCGGCGGAAGCGGATCGTCGATTCTGCTCGGCCAACCATCTTCTTGAAAGGACAACAGCACCAACTCTTGATTGGGAGACGGCAAACGAAACCGTTTGACCAGTTTTCCGCGATACATTAACTCTCGCCGATCACGGTTCCAGATAGGCTTGGATGTGCAGGGCTCCGTCACCTCCACGAGCACCGTCTCTTCGAGCGCCGTCTCTTCGAGCGCCGTCTCTTCGAGCGCGGGGTTGGCACATACCAACTCATAGTTAACCGCCATCCGCGCTCCCGCGTCGGTTAGGACGAAACAGGAACTCTCACATAATGTCAGATCGCCCTCATACGTGAATTCTCTACTTTTGGCGTTGCGATTCGTTACTTCGCAGGCGTGCTCAGTGTAGCCCTTGCATGCCAACCAGCGAAGATCGCATTCGTTCACGCCGACTGCCAAGAGTCGATGAATCTCAATCGCGAAGTCCCACGCGGAGCAGTCGGCGTCGTTCGCGTACTCGCTTGCTCTGGCCAACATCGCCAAGGCGTCTTTGATCGAGTCCGTATGAATTGGTGGCGGCCCGGGCGCGTTGTCCCGGCTCGTATCTCGCAGCATGATGGTTCCCCCCATAACGTCAATGCCCATACGCTATGCCTCATCGCAGCCCGCTCTGAAATTCAAAATTCGCCAGCGATGCAAGGCTCATCGGAGCGTTGGTGATAGCTGAGACCGCAGTCGATTGCAAGCAAATGAGACTATTAAGATTCTGCGCGCCCCACAAAGCGTGCTAGCAGCCGCGCAGCTCCGTATAAACGCCACTAGAGCTTGGGTCGATGATTCACAATCTTAGGAATCGATGATTCCTACTCATTATTGATTGAGTGTTCTCGATGGCACAGTTTCGTCCCGATGGACTAGGTTGGGTGCCCGATAGACCGGATTTTAGAGATCTAAACTATGATTCAAAGAAGGTCTGTGAGTTGTTGCCCCGGATTGCATCCGCTGAAAAGACCGCGACCGTTACGGGGAGATCCGAAATCGACCTACCGCGTGAGGCCCATGATCAAGGCGCCTTGCAAAGCTCCTGCGCGTTCGCCTGTGTCTCATTGATCGAGTACGGGGAAAGACTCGCAAAACGTCGATCGACGCAGAATCGGTCACGACTGTTCGTCTACTCGATGGCGCGTCGCGTCGATGGTCAATGCGGCGATAGCGGCGCCAGCATACGCTCGACGCTAAAGGCAATTCGCCGATTTGGAGCGCCCCCCGAGCAGCTTTGGCCCTACGATCCAGCGAGAGTCAATGAAGAGCCGCATCCGCCCGCGATATACGCCTACAACCGCGATTTCGCGTCGCTGAATTACTTTCGGCTCGATCGGCGTTCCCACAGCGGTCAACAGACTCTGGACGTTGTGAGGTCTTTTCTTGACGCGCAATATCCAATCGTATTTGGCTTTGCCTTGCCGACGTCGGTCTCGACGGAAAGCCCTGACATTGACTTCAACCTAACCCAAGATGGGACGATTGGCGGTCAAGTCGTACTGGCCACTGGTTATGACAACAATCGCAAGATGGCAAGCGGAATCCCGGGAGCGTTACAGATCCAACATTCGTGGGGAAATCGGTGGGGCGACCAGGAAGGAACCGGATGGCTTTCCTATCGATTCATCTTGCAAGGATTCGCACACGACTTCTGGACTGCCGTTACTCCGGCGTGGCTTGCCGCTGGTGTGTTTGAATCGTTGAGTGTTCCTGATTATTAAGTCGTCGCACAGCACCATCAGTGATTCGTCGCGCAATCACTAGTCTTCCACCAGGGCGTCTTCCAAACTTGACTGTCGGCTAAGTGATACAGGTTTGGCACCTTGGAATAGCGATGACGCGACCGTACGAATCGGACTGGGAATACCTCTGTGAGGAGTTTCGCCGCTTGGATCTGATGATCTATCGGCAGATTCTTCGTCATGGCTCGGCCGAAGAGAGTGCCCAGGCGGAGGTCGATCAAATTCGTGGAACGGTCGGTCTGGTTTCGACCTCGCAGCAAATTCTCACCTACCTCCGACAGCATATCGGTTACTCATCGACCGCAGTCAAGGATTCCAAAGGGGCGACAGCCCTCGCCGGCTCCGTGAGAGAGAAAAGCGGCGAGATCGAGGAACGCTTGCAAGCGACTCGAGAAGCTGGCCGGCTGCTGTCGCTGCCAACGTTGCAAACGGTCTTTCGGCTCAATGACTTTGAGCGGCATTGCCTGATCGCCGGCCTGGCGCCGAGCCCACGTTTGCTGGCGATTCACGCGCCGCATAAGTTCGGCGAGCAGTTCGCCTATCTGCAACGAAACGCCGCCTGTCGCTTGCCATTAATTAACACGTTGGTTCGGCTGTTCGCCGACGGCGATGAGGCGGCTGGCGAGGATTTCCAGACGGCATTTGACCGCTCGGGCAAGCTCGCTCGCTACCGACTATTGGAGGTTTTGGAGGCTCCCGAACCGATCCTTGATCGCGTCGTCCGAGTCGATGATTGGATGGCGGAATTCATGCTGGGATCCGGCATTTGCGGTGTGGATCAACGACTCGAGGAATCGGTTGAGTTGCTGGATCACCCTCGTTTGAGTGGGGCTCCGGCAGACCTCTCCGAGCGTGTCGCCGCGTTCGTCGATGATTCCGTTTCCAACGGCAAACAGTTGCTGGTGCAGTTGACGGGGCAGCGAGGTTCGAGCAAACAGTGCTTGGCAAGCGCCGCGGTCCGTGCGGTGAAGTTCCCGTTGCTGGTGGTCGACTGCGCTCGATTGGTTTCTGGGAATGTCAGTCCCATCGATGCGATCTGGCTGTTGGGACGTGAGGCTCTGCTGAGACCGGCAGCGATCTATCTGTCCAATTGGGACCGCGCGATGGACGAGGTTTCGCATCGCGAAGCCTTCTTAGAAGAGTTGATTTCGGCGATCGAGTCGCTCTGTCATCTGGTTTTCATCGACAGCGAGCGAAGCGTACGGTTGCCGCGCCGGCCAAGTAACGTTCGCTGCGTCCATATCGCCGTGCCGGCGCCCGACTTGTCGCAACGCAGAGATCTGTGGCAGTGGCAGTATCAACACAAGACCATTCGCTGGGACGCCAATTGCAAGCCGATCGATGCCAGCGAGTTGGCCAGCAAGTTTCGATTCACTGCCAACCAGATTGATTCCGCTATTCAGCGCGCCAATGACAATGCGCTTTGGATCTCGCCTACCGACCAAACGGTCAAGCCGGATGACCTGATCGCGGCCTGCCGTGCCGAATCAAACCAGATGCTCTCGACCTATGCTCGGAAGATCGAGCCCGTTTATGCGGCTGACGATCTTGTCTTGCCAGCCAAGCAAAAGCGTCTGTTAGGCCTGATTCAATCACGCCTGAAACATCGGCTGACCGTCTACAGCAAGTGGGGCTTTGCAAAGAAGCAATCGTATGGGAGTGGACTGTCCGCGCTCTTCTCGGGGTCGTCCGGTACGGGCAAGACGATGGCCGCCGAAACGATCGCCAAAGGGCTGCGGTTGGATCTCTACAAGATCGACCTGTCGCAGGTTGTCAGCAAATACATCGGGGAAACCGAAAAGAATCTCAAAAAGATTTTCGAAGAGGCGGAAACCAGTAACGCGATCCTGTTTATCGACGAAGCTGACGCGCTCTGCGGCAAACGCTCCGAGGTTCGTGACTCGCACGACCGTTACGCGAATATCGAAGTCGCATTCTTGCTGCAGGAAATGGAGCGGTACGAGGGTCTTTGCATCCTTGCCACCAACTTGCGTCAAAACCTTGATGACGCCTTCATGCGGCGGCTCAAGTTCATCGTCGAGTTTCCTTTTCCAAGCATGGAATGTCGCCGCGATATCTGGCAGCGAACGTTCCCCAAGGACACGCCTCTGGGAAAGATCGACTTCGACTATCTCGCGCGAACGTTCGAATTGGCCGGCGGCAACATCAAGAACGTCATCGAAGGAGCGGCGTTTTTGGCGGCCAGCGAGGAAGGAAAGGAAGCGAAGGATCGGAAAGTGCGAATGGAGCACATTTTCGACGCCGCCAAGCAGGAGTACACCAAGCTCGGGCGGATCGTCCGCGCCAGCGATTTTGAGACAAGTCAATTGATGCAGACAGCGATTGCACACTAACCAGCGAGGAAACCATGTCCGATCACCCTGGCCCCAATATGTATTCGCTAGGCGCCTCCTATGCCAGTAAGCACTGCGATCCAAGAAGCGACGTAGCCGATTTGGAAAAGGCAGTTGCCGAGGGAGCGAATCAACTGGAAGCAGACAAGAAGAAGCTCAAAGCAGACACGGTGAAGCTCGCAGAGTTGACGAAGCTGCTGGGGGAGGTCGACAGCGCCGTCGAACGCTATGGGGCAATCTATAACGAAATCGATAGCAGCAAAGAATCAGCGGAATGCTTCAAAAGCGGCCGACAAGACGACTTAAAGAACCTTGAGGAGGCAACCAAGTGCGCGATTGACAAGTGCATCAGCGACGCGGATAGCGAGATCAGCGACAAGCAAGAGGCTCTCACAAAAGCAGAGGACGCGTTGTCGGACTCGCAGGCCTTACTTCAGGAAAAAGAGGGAAGACTCGAAGAACTGACCAAGCAGTTCCGTCACGATGTTGCCCGCGCAAAACAGCTGAAGGATTCGTTTACCACGAAATTGAAGCCGATCGGAGTCAAGATCGATCAGGCGCGCGGCGATCTTTGCCTCGTCCACTTTTTACTTCCCAGTTACGGCAAGATTCTCGAAGAAATCAAAGGCGCCTTCATTCCCGTTGATGACTACCGCAAGGACTTGTACGGGCGGTGGTGCCAGATACTCGAGGTTCGTACGGAAGTGTTCGAGAAAAGTCTCGTTGTGGATGAAGACTCAAAGGCGGTAGACGCCGCCGATAGAGCGCTGACGCAGGCAAAAGAGGGTCGTGACGCGGCGATCATGAAGTGCATCAATTCGATTCCCGCCTGCGGCGGCCCCTCGATTCCTGATCCGACCCAGCAGGCAACACAGGCAACTTCGTAACGCCGAACAGAGCTGAGACCAAGGCCCATGTTTCAAGACGTCGACTCGACACTGAAAACGCTAATGGACGCGGCAATACTGCTTGCCGACGACGACGAAGACGACGGGCGTGCGGATGTTTTCGTCGACTTCGATGTCCCGAAAGAAGACTATCCGCCTCAGGGTCGCGGCCGTTGCATCAACTTTTATCTTTACGAGACGGCGGAGAATCGCGAGTTGCGAGATCCCGCGCCGATCATCGAGAAGGTTGGCGATCGGTATCGTCGTAAACGGCCCCCGGTGCGCGTGGATTGCAATTACATGGTCACCGCTTGGTCGAAGGGAGGCCAGTCGAACCTCAGTAAGGTTGGCGAGGAGCACGCGATCCTGGGAAACGCGTTGGAGTGGCTAAGCCGCTTTCCGCTGATCCCTGAGCGGGTCCAAGACTATACGGGAAAAGTGGTCGAAGTACTTCAGGGGCGGCTACGAGTAGCACCCTTTCCACATCCGACGATGGTGGCGCAGCCCGGCAACAACGGCAAGAGCTTGGGCGAATTCTGGTCAGCGCTGGAAGTGCCTCCACGACCCTCATTCAATCTGATCGTCACGGTCGCGCTCGATCCCGATTCTGGCCAGCCGGAAGGTCCGCCCGTGGTATCCAAAGGGATGCGTGATTCGACCCTCGATCCGGACACCAACCGGCCGATCCCGGGCTCTGGATCGGAAATGTTCTGGCAAATCGGAGGCGCAGTTCGCGCAGCACAAGCAGACGATCAAGCGACACAGATCCCGATCGCAAATGCGATGGTGCAGATGCCCGAGTTGAGTCTGTCAACGCGTACGGACGAGAAGGGAGCTTTCTCGTTCGGGGTGCGCCGTCGCGGAACGTTCCAGGTGGATATCGAGGCCGACAACTACATGGCGAGAGCAGTTCAGGTGAGCGTGCCAAGTGACTCAACCGATCTGCAGAACATCGAACTTGAGCTGAACGATGATGCGAAGCGGATCGCTGGAACGGTGGTCGACGTGGACGATCCCGAAATTCGTCTCGCCGGCATCGTGGTGAAGTTGAAGCGAGAAGGGACCGAGTTTCAAGCCTCCTCGACAACGAACATCGACGGAGGCTTCTCGCTTGCCGCCAATCATTCAGGCGAGATGACAATTTCGTTCGAAAAAGAAGAAGAAGAAGAAGGCTATCAAAACAAAATTATGGACATCACTGTGCCAGGCAATGTTGATTCGCTCGACATTCGCCTCAAAAAGAAACCTAGTATTTCCCGTTTGCCCGACCGATCATTAGGAGATTGAAATGCCCGTATATCAAACGCCCGGAGTATATGTAGAAGTAGCGCGTGGCACTCCACCTATAAGGCCAGTAGGAACAAGCACGGTTGGCTTCCTTGGCGCCGTGTCCGAAGACGTCGAAATGCCGAACGATTCCAAAGACGAGCCGCTTCCTGTGAAGCGAGTCTTCTCGGAAATACCGGCTGACGGCGACGAGAAAAGGTATCAATTAATTACGAACTTTGGCCAATTCATCAAGCATTTTGGCGAGATACAGAAAGGAAACAGTGACCTCGCTAATGCAGTTTCAGGGTTCTTCGCAAATGGGGGCAGCAGGTGTTATGTCATTCGCGTCTCCGCAGCTGCAGACAATATCCCCGGCGATGAATTCACCAATGCGTTAGTTGAATTTGAGAGAGTGGACGAAATCGCAATCGTCGCCGCTCCAGGAATTACCGAGAAGACGAAGCAAGAGGCGATACTCACTCACTGCAATGCTACGGGGGATCGCTTTGGGATTCTCGATGGCAATCCGGCATTCGATGTAGACGACCCGAGCGGTATTAAAAACGGCGTTGGAGCCACCGATCGCGGTGCGATCTACTACCCCTACATCCAAGTCGCGAATCGGCACCGCGACTTTGCGGACGGCGACCCGAAAAGGCTCTTCGTGCCTCCATCCGGACATGTGGCCGGAATCTACGCTCGCGTTGACGCAGAGCGCGGTGTCCACAAAGCCCCCGCCAATGAGGTTGTGCTCGGGGCTGTTGGACTGCAGCGGCTCGTTAGCCACAACGAGCAAAGCAACCTCAATGATCCGGAGGGCATCAATGTCATTCGGGATTTCAGCGGCAATATTCGGGTCTGGGGAGCGAGAACGATTGGTGGCGAGGGCGCGGACGGCGAGACCTATATCAACGTTCGCCGACTCCTGTTGTTCCTCGCTGAGTCGATTGACCAATCGACTGCCTTCGCAGTCTTCGAGCCGAACTCGCCGCCGCTGTGGTCAAAGATTACGCGAACGGTCAACGCGTTTCTAACCAACGTTTGGCGCGACGGCGCGCTTTTCGGCAATACGCCCGAACAGGCCTTCTTTGTGAAGTGCGACGAGGAAACCAATCCCCCCGAGGTTCGCGACCTCGGCCAAGTGATCACCGAGATTGGTGTTGCGCCGGTCAAGCCTGCTGAGTTCGTCATCTTCCGCATTTCCCAAGACACCAACGGCCAGGAATAGCTGACGCCTCCTGCCACCACGACCTTCACACTTCACGCACACCAAGGAACACGCCATGTCTGAGACCGGGAAACGGGTCGATCCCTATCGAAACTTCAACTATGTCCTTGAGATCGACGACATCGAACAAGCTGGATTCAGCGAATGCACCGTCGGCGGCGCCACGACCGATCCCATCGAGTATCGCGAAGGCAATGAGAATCCCAAGACCAACCCCAAGACAGCTCGCAAGCTGCACGGGATGGTTAAGTACGACAACATCAGCCTCAAGTGGGGCGTCACCGATCAAAGCCAGGAGCTTTACGACTGGTTCAAGGGCGTCACCGACGGTCCCGACGACCGCCGCAGCGGCGCGATTGTTCAGCTAGATCTTGAGGGAAATGAGAAGTCGCGTTGGGAGTTCATCAACGCCTGGCCGACCAAGTACACCGCTCCGACCTTCAACGCCACGGCCAATGAAGTCTCCATCGAGACTCTGGAGCTGGCGCACGAAGGCCTGACTCGAACTGAATAACGGAGATTGCTGATGCCACCCACTGCTGCGCGGGTCGACCCGCTTCGCAACTTCAACTACGCCGTCGAATTGGATGATATCACCCAGGCCGGGTTCACCGAGTGTTCGGGCTTTGGATCGACGACGGAACCGGTTGAATACAACGAAGGAGGATTGAATTCCCACTCGCGCAAGTTCGTAGGCCGCACGAAGCAGAACAACATTGTGCTCAAGTGGGGAACGACCGACTCAACCGAGCTGTACGACTGGTATCAGCAAACGTTGGATGGACAGATCGAACGTAAGAACGGCAGCATCATTCTTTTCGACAACGCCGGTGAGGAGAAAGCTCGCTGGGATTTCTTCCGGGCTTGGCCGACACGCTGGGATGGACCGGCGCTGTCCGCCAGCGGAAATGAAGTCGCTATAGAAACATTGGAAATCGCGCACGAGGGACTCACGCGAGCTTAGCCATTACCCAAGACCTGAACGAAGTGAACCATGATCCAAACCGAGTTTGAATTCCGACTACCGATCGGCTACGTCGACGCCGAAGGGACGTTGCATCGCGACGGCGTGATGCGACTGGCAACCGCCGCTGACGAAATCCTGCCGCTGCGCGACGCGCGGGTGCAGAACAACCAGGCCTACTTGGTGATCATCTTGCTGGCCAGGGTGATAACGCGTCTGGGAAACCTCGACAACGTCTCCAACAAGACGATCGAAGGACTCTATGCGGCTGATCTGGACTACATGCAGGAGTTTTACGATCGCATCAACCGGAGCGGCAAGGCGCAACTAGACGCATCGTGTCCCAAGTGCGAGCACGAGTTTGATGTGGAGCTGAACGGCGTGGGGGGGTAATTGGCTACCCTCTCGAGCAAATGCTCGAGGAGGTAGCCTTCATCGCCTTTCACTTCCATTGGCCCCAACAAGAAATCCTTGCCATGGAACATCGCGATCGACGCAAGTGGGTCGAGCAGATCTCGAGAATCAACACACGAATCAATGAAGACGTTTAAACCCACGCCACCGAACCGCATGTTGACGCCGGCGTTCCGACGGAACGCCGCGCAGAGTCGAGCTGCGCGCTGGCTGGAATCGCTGTCACGGCGACGGCGAAGATCGATCGTGCGGCGACAAAGCTCGCCGATGATCTATCTGCTTTTGCGATTTCCGCGGCCGATGCGAGTATCAGCGGCAAGTTACTTCGTTACCCATCGCCAAAACGTCACAGCAAGCCACCGTCACTTGCATCACGGCCATCGATATGTTGAGGGCACCAATTCCACGACAGACCTGCGACCGACATATCATCAATTCACGGCGCTGACGAATCTTCTTTCCACCCACACGGCTGTCTCCTCGCAAAGTAGCGTCCGGCCCGGCGATCTGCAGATCGATCATTATCACCCCGCTAAACAGTTCATCCAATCGATCGCCGCCAAAGCAGGTCGACAAAAACGGATCATTGATCGCCAAGGATCCCTTCGCGTTAAGGGTCAAAACTTGCTTCGCATGGCGTATCGCGACCGGTTGCAGCGGCTTCCTCATGAAGTTGCGCATTCGCGAGACAAGCAGCGTGTAGGCGCCCCACATCGAGCAGATCAACTAAGCCGGCAAGAGCTCAGGTTGCCAGAGCATCACGGCCATCCCCGCGTGTGGACGCGAAGAGCTGAGTCTTTCGTCCGAGCCGGGAAACAGCGGAACTCCGTCATTGAGGTCAGCGGTGACTCGACGCGCGAACGTGCGCTGCTGAGACGAGGCGACGCAGTGAGGCACATTCCGGTTGGACGCAGATTTGAGGATTTTGTCCGTCACACGAAATCGACGGTGCTGCTGCGCACAGCTATCGAAAGGCGGCGGCAATCGGACGTCGAAACTCTACAACAATCCGAGATCGAAACCTCGAGTCGAGGAAAGTCGATGAGGACCGAAAACGGCCGGTATTTTGACCGGCGTTATCCGGGACTCCGAAGCGTTACGCGCGTGATGGCTCTTCGCGTCGGGTCTACGTTGGGAAGCACAGCGGAAAGAGCTCACGCCAATGTTTCCGTCAACGATCAACCGCGCACCGAAGCGGCTCAAAGCCTTACCGATCGCGCGATCGTTCGCGGCCGGCGCATCGACGACCGGACCTTGTCGCCGGTTCCGAAAGTGGTAGCGGCGGCGCAACGGCCGACACCTGCGACTTCTGGAACCAATCTTGATGGATCTCGCACAGCCGAGTCGGCGGTCCGCTGGGAAGCTCGACCCAGTGCCACAGCAGCTGTCGTCATGGCGGATGGACCCGCGACGCCCGGGAATTCGCCATCGGCTGCATTGAGTCTGCGCGAGATCACCGAGCATGTGATGAAGCAGATCGATCGGCGGATGACCGCGGTTCGCGAGCGGATGGGCAGGTAAAGAACGGACATGACATTTGCAAAAATTCGCATCACCGTTGAGCACACCGGACGTCATTTCGACGTGATGTTCAATCCTGAAGAATATACGCTGAGCAAGGACAACAATTTCTCCTCGCAAAACGTTCCCGGATTGAGCTCCCCGCTACTCCAGTTTGTCCATGGCAATCTTCAGACGCTCGATATGGAACTTTACTTCGACACTTTCGAGGAGCGGAGGGACGTTCGCGACGAGTCGGAGAAGGTAAGAAGCTTAATGGATATCGACGGCGATCTGCATGCGCCGCCGATCCTGCAAGTTTCTTGGGCGTCGCTGCAGTTTCGCTGTGTACTTGCGCGCGTGAGTCAGAAGTTCACGATGTTTCTGGATGATGGCCGGCCGGTCAGAGCGCGGCTGACGGTGACCTTCAACGAATTCGTTGATCCCGAGCGTCAACGCAGTCGCGAGAACAATCAAACGGCTGACTACACCAAGATTCACACCGTTATCGAGGGTGAGACGATCACCGGGATCGCATTCACACACTATGAGAACCCATCGATCTGGCGTCCCATCGCGATTGCCAACAATCTCTCCGACGCCCGCTCGTTAGAGGCGGGGCAAGAGCTTGAGATTCCGTCCCTTCCCTATATCGATCGTCTGACCGGGGAGGTATTGGAATAGATGGCTCGCTTCGGTCAATACGCTCCCGAGTTTCGGATTGAAATCAACGGCAACCGACTTCCAGGCCAACTGGAATCGGCGATCTCCACCGTGCAGTTGGAAGATGGATTGGAGGGAGCCAACAGCGTCGAGATAGTCTTTCTGAATCAAGAGCTGCAGTTCATCGATCATGTGCTATTGGAAACCGAGAACGAGCTGACCCTCTCGATCGGATACGCTCCCGATCCCGCTCAGACGGTCTTCTCCGGCGAAATCACGGGAGTCGAACCCGCGTTCCCGCCCGGCGGCATGCCGACCGTTCGTGTCACCGCCCACGACCAGATCCAACGCATCGCTCAAGGAACCAAAGATCGTTCCTTTGAAATCTCGATCCCCTCGCTGCAAAACACGCCGCTGCCCGATCAAGTCGTCGCTTCGATCTTGAGTTCGGAGAGTCAATTCGTGCCGGGTATCGACCCGGTGGGTGGCGCCTTGTCGGCGATCGTCGCTTTGGCGACCTATATCGTCGCCCCGCGGCTGGCACAGATGGGAATCCGGCGACAGAAGGGCGATACCGACTACGACTTCCTCGCCAACATTGCCCGCGAAAACGGCTGGGAGGTTTTCATCGACCATGCCGCCGAGCCGCGCGGATCAGTGCTGCGGTTCAAGTCGATGTTTGAAGACTTCGCCAGCTCGAAGAGTTTCGACTACGGCTCGACACTGATGGATTTTACGCCTCGCATGACGACCACCGGCGACGTTGACGGAGTCGCTTCTCGGATCTGGATCGACTCGGTGAAGACAGAGTTCGTGATCGTTGTCTCCTGGGACTTTGACGGTGGCGGCTTCGACCTCCGCGTGCTGCCGGAATTCGACGGCGACGTAGCGAATCTGCTTGGCGGTCCGCGGGGGACACTCTCGATCAAACCGGTTGGTTTCCCGCAAACCGTGCGACAGATACTCAGCGAGTTGTTGCCGCGTCTGAATCAGCGCACCACCGGGTCGGGAACAGTGATTGGAGCTCCCGATATTCGCGCCGGGTCGATCATGAACCTCCAGCAGCTGGGCAGCGCCTTCAGCGGGCTCTACCGAGTCACGTCAGCGACGCATTCGCTCGACGGGTCAGGATACAAGACCAACTTCGAGGCTCGCAAAGAAGTCTGGTTCCCGGACATCTAACCCATTCGCAAACGCACACCCGCACTCAAGCAGGACGACCAAGTCAATCATGTCGCTCACCAGTCAACTCGCCGAATTCGTCGCCGGACCCGCCGGCGAACAACAACAGTCGGGTTTTGCGATCGCGCCTGGAATCGTGACCAATCCGATCGATCTGACCGGCGAAGGCCGCGTCCAAGTACGTGTTCCGACCCTGCCATCCTTTGAGCCATGGGCGCGGCTGGCTGGCGTCGGCGGTGGTCCCGGACGCGGATTCTATTGGGCTCCGCAAAAAGACGACGAAGTCTTGGTGGCATTCAATCAAAATGATGAGCGAGACGCATATTGCCTTTGCGGACTTTGGAGCACGCTCGACCGCCCACCGACCGATTTGCCGACGGACGCGGTCAACAAGCGTTTGATCAAAACCGGGATCGCCGGCGCTCCTGGGCACGAGGTCGAGTTCGACGATCTGCTGCAATCGATCAAGATCACCAGCAGCACACAACAGGAGGTGGAGATCGACCCACAAAAGATCAAGCTCTCGACAACCGGCGGAACGCTGTCGCTGACAATGGACGTGGCGACGCAAACGATTTCGATTGAGTCGACTCTGAACCTGAACTTGAAAGCCGTTGGCAAGGTCAGCATCGAGGGCGCGCAGGTCGAGATCAAAGGTCTGAACGTCAACATGCAAGCGACCGGTCCCTGCCAGGTGCAGGGACTTCCCGTGAAGATCAACTGAGGAGTAGCAGACATGCCCTTTGCAGCGCGAGTCGGAGACCCCACCGGTCATCCTGGAACGATTACAGGCCCCGGAGTGCCGTTGGTGTTGATTGGCGGCCAGCCGGCCGCCGTGGTTGGCGACCTGCATGCCTGCGCCATGCCGCCCTTAGCTGGTCCTCATCCGCCCAGTGCCATCGCCAAGGGCAGTGGCACGGTGCTTATCGGCGGCCGCCCGGCGGCGCGTGTAGGCGACACATCGGGATGTGGCGCTCCGATCGTGATGGGGATGCCCACGGTCGAGATCGGAGGTTAGCGGCATGGCAGATGCAAGCAACATGACCCGCCCGCGTGACTTCCTCGGAGTCGGTTGGCAATTTCCGTTTGACCTTCGGCCCAAGGGGAGCGTCGCGACGGCGCGGCATGGAGACGACATCATGCAGTCCATCGCAATCATCATTGAAACCAATCCGGGCGAACGGCTGATGAGGCCAAATTTTGGTGCCGGCCTGCGATCGTTCCTCTTCGAGCCCGTCAACACGTCGACGTTGGAACTGGTTCGCCAACGCGTCGAAGACTCGCTCATCGATTGGGAGCGTAGAATCGATCTCGAGCGAGTTAGCGTCATTCCAGGCGAGCAACGCAATTTGCTGTTGATCGAAGTGGACTACCGCGTGCGGGCCAACAACGCACGAGGGAATCTCGTCTATCCGTTCTATCTAGACGAGGGCCCAACGACATGATCGAGCGGTCAAACCGCCAAATGGATCCGCGCCGCGTCGCCCATATACGCCGTCAGCTCAAGACGCGTCGGCTTGGGTATCTGCCACAGTGGACTTTCGACGAAGGGCCAGGTCACGCCTTGGCCCAGGTCCACGCGCGCTATGTCGAGACGATCATTCAGCGACTGAATCAAGTCCCGGAAAAGTTGAAGCTTGCTTTCTTGGAGTTCCTCGGAGTTGAACTGACTCCGGCCCAGCCGGCGCGGGCACCGATCGTGTTTCGTCTGTCCGCAGATGCGAGCGACACAGCGGCCCCGGGACGAACACAGATTGGAGCGGAGGCTGCCAGTGATGAAGAGCCTGACGATGGCGAGGCGGGCAGGCAGGTCTCCGGACCGATCGTTTTTGAAACGGAACGTCGGCTGGGCTTAGCTTCCGCGCGAATTCAGCGAGTGATATCGCTTTGGCCGGGCCGAGATCAGTATGTCGATCACACCTCCGACTTTCTGGAAGGCAATGCGATCGAGCTATTTGATCGAAAACGGCTGCGCATCACCGACCACGAGCTGTATCTGGCTCACGACCGATTGCTGGCCTTGGCAGGCAATGTGAGGATCGAGCTTGAGTTCGATCTCAACGAGCCGGGCAATCGAAGCCTAGATATCGATTGGCAGTTTTGGGATGGCGAGGTTTGGCGTCACTTCCGTCGCCACGATGCAGAGTGCCTCGAAGGCAGCCAGGCCAGCGCTGATGGCACCAACGGATTGCAGCAAAGTGGCCGTATCGTGTTGGAGAGCGAATACGCCGAGGCAGCGGCGACGGCAATCGCAGGTCAGGAAAGCTTTTGGATCCGCGGTCGATTACAGCAGCCGCTGCTTCCCGATCCACAACATGTCCTCCCGCAAGTCAGATCGATCACCTTGTCGACCACCATCGAACGAGACTTGACGATCACCCTCTCCGAGCCCGAAACACTAGCACTCAAAGCCGCAGCCGAGCAGTCGGAAGACGAAACGAAAAAAACCGCGCGGCTCACTCTTCGGGATACAAACGGACATCCACTTGAAGAGGCGGAGCTTCACTTCATCGCGGACGACAACTCGCTTCCCATTGCCGTTACGGATGAAAACGGCATTGCCAATGCGGTTGAGTTTCAGCGTCACCCATCCCTTCAGTTGGAAGTCCGCTATCGGGGAGTTCAGTTCCGACGGTCGGTGTTGCCGCCGGCGGATGACAAGGTCAATCGAGCGACCCTCGATCCCATCTTCCAAATTGGCGGCTTGCAACCTGACCAGGCGATCGGAGACAACCAGCAGCTTGAACTTTCCGAGCCATTCTTTCCCCTTGGCACGCAGCCGCAGCCAGGCGCCGCGTTCTATTTTTGCTGTGCAGAGGCACTGCAAAAGAAGAACGCGCGGTTGCAGGTTCATTTGCAGCGGGCGAAAACACCGCTCGACCTTTTGGCGGTTCAGGTTGGTGGAACGGTGGATCCGAAAAAGGCCGGAGTGAAGGTGGAAGCAATCCGCGCCGAAACGATAGAACAAGAAACGATCACCGACGCCGATGGGCGCTACTCATTCGCCGGTCTACCTGCAGGTGAGTACCAGATCAAGTTTTCCGAACGTAGCACTCCGAGTGACCCGTTTTCACTTTCCAGCGTTTCAGCCTGGATCGTCGATTCCGGCAAGAAATCACCCGAAAAGCCGCAGAAGGCTCCCTACGACACTCACACGCCTCTTGAGCCGCGAGTCAACTGGGAATATTGGGATGGCAGAGATTGGAAGGTGCTGCTGCGATCATCCGGCGACGAATCAGGGCCCAAGGACTTTACCGCCAGCGGATTCTTTCAATTTGTGGTGCCCGATGACGTCGAGGAAACGGAGGTCCAGGGCACGCCAGCCCTTTGGATCCGCGCCAGGCTGATCAGCGGGGGCTACGGATTCAGGCAAACGGTGCGATGGCAGGATGCGGACACCACCAATGACTTCACCTTCATCGTCAATCAGCCGCCGACTCTATCGGACATACGTCTGACCTACTCGTGGCAGGACGGGCCTCATGCGCCGCAACACGCAATCTCGCATGAAGACTTTCAATACACCAATCGCACCGCAGAAGCCGTCCAGCCGGGACTGACGTTTCCCGCCTTTCGACGTGTCGCTGACTTGCTTCCCAGTGTGCTGATCGCCCTCGATAAAAAACTCCCGTCCGACCGAATCGGAGTGTTACTGCAAATCGCCGAAGCCAACGACGGCTATCGAGGTGCGCCGATGGAGCTGGAGTATTGGAACGGCTCGAATTGGAAGCGGCTTGACGCCGAGGATGAGACGAATGGCTTAGCCCGGACCGGCATCGTGTCGTTCCTCGGCGCGCCCGATGCCGATCGGCAATCACGGTTTGGCGACGAACTGTATTGGTTTCGCGCTCGCCTGCAAGAAGATGGGCCGCCCCCTGACTCAACCGTATTAGCAATGCATCTGAACGCGGTATGGGCGTCGCAGCGTGAAACGATTCTCAACCAACCGCTGGGCTCCAGCAACGGGCTGCCCAACCAAGTCTTCACGTTCCCCCGCATCCCGGTGCTTGATCAAGAACTGGTCGAAGTGAAGGAACTGCAAGGCAAGCGAGCCAACGTCCAATGGCGGATCTTGCTACGCGAGGCGTTGCTTGATGAGGCCCTTCAGACGCCCGATGAGCAGAGCGAATCGCCCGAGAGCAGCCAAAGGCTGGTTGAAGAGGCGCTGCTGGAGACTGAACGGCGACTCCGCGAGGAGAACTGGCGGTCACCCGTGACGCATGGCCCTTTTCGACTGATCCGCGGTCGCGAAAAGAAGGTGATGGGAGTCTGGGTCCGCTGGACAAGAAGGGCACATTTGCTCGATTCGTCCTCGAGTGATCGGCACTACAAGATCGATCGCGCTAGCGGACGCATCTTCTTTGGCGATGGCCAGCAAGGCTCGATTCCGCCTCTGAATGCAACGATTCGCGCAGGCCGATTTTGCACCGGCGGTGGGGCGAGCGGCAACGTCGCGGCGGGGGCCATCAGCGAATTGCTCGGAGGGGTAGGCGGAGTCGAAGAGGTATTCAATCCGACGCCGGCCGAGGGCGGAGCCGATGGGGAATCGATCGACGCCGTAGCCGCTCGCGGACCGCGCACGCTGCGCCATCGTGATCGGGCTGTGTCAGCAATGGATTACGAAACGATGGCGATTGAATCGTCCCCAAACATCGCGGTCGCGCGAGCGGCTTCGTCCATCGATCCCCGGGGCCAAAGGGCCGCCGGCCGGGTGACGCTGACGATTATTCCCCACAGCAAGCAACAGCGGCCGCAACCCTCCGTTGGATTGCGCGAAGCGGTTCGCGACTACATTCTGCAACGTGTCGATTCGACACTTGTCAGCGCCGAACGAGTCCAAGTGGTTGGGCCCGACTATTTTCCGATTGGCGTCAATGCAACCATCGCTCCGGAGAATCCGGCCGCCGCAGGAGCCGTTGAAAAAGCCGTACGCGCAGCGTTGCTCGCCTTTCTGCATCCGCTTGCCGGCGGCTCTGAGAAGAACGGCTGGACGCCGGGCCGCTCCGTCTACGTGTCGGATGTCGCCGCCGTGCTCGAACGGGTCGAGGGGCTCGACTTTGTCCAAGAGTTGGCGATAACCATCGACGGCGTGCCTCAGGGAGAGAGTGCTCTCGTCCCGACAGGACATTTTGTCGTTGCTGGTGAGCTGCGAATCGGATTTGTGAGGTCGCGCCGATGACATTGCCATTGCCCAACCTGGATGATCGACGCTGGGATGAACTGGTCGAAGAAGGCCGCGCGCTGATCCCCGCCTACTCGCCCGATTGGACGGATCACAATGTTCACGATCCGGGAATCACATTCATCGAGTTGCTCGCTTGGGTCGCCGAGCAAGATATCTACCGACTCAATCGAATCGGCGATGCGCATCTGAGGCGTTTTCTGGCGTTGGCCGATTCGCGGCAACGGTCACCACAGCCGGCGCGTGCCGTCGTCACCTTCCGAGAGAAGCACTACCGCAATCGAAATCTGCACGGTGTGCTCGTTCCTAAGCAAACCGAGCTAGCCGGGCAGACATTGGAAGGCGCCGATGTTCGCTTCCAAACGATAGACGATGTGACGATCGTCGCCACCCGGCTTGAGTCGGTCTTTGTACGGGGGGCTTATGGAACGCGAGATTTGACGGAACAAGTGTTGGATCGGGACACGCCATTTCTGCCCTTTGGTGATGATCCACAGGCCGGCAATACCCTGCACCTCGGACTCGACCCGATCGGTGGAAACGAGGCCGAAATCGACTTGAGGATTTACTTTGCTGTTGATGAACTCTGCCCCGAGCCACGCGAGCACTGTTCAGGTAGCGATGGTCAGAATGGGCCTGTTGCGTCGCCACGGGAACATGCTCCGTGCGGCGAGCACAACGCGCGTCATCAAACGCCAATGGTTGATCACTCGCATCATTCCGCCAGTGTGCAGTGGGAGTTCTTTGCGGGACACGGGCAATCCCCTGGCTCGCCTTGGAAAGCGGCAAGCGTCGTTGAAGACTCGACCGCGGCGCTGTCTCGCTCCGGCTTCGTTGTGTTAAGGCTCTCGCTCAGTGACTTGGCCTCTACGCGACTCGCTCGCAACGCCAGCCAACTGCATTATCTTCGCTGCCGTTTGATCGATACCCGATTCGATACGGCACCCGAAATTCTGTCGGTTCATTGCAACGCGGTGGAAGTGGAACAATCGATTGAATCCGGCTCGCTCGCCGAGGCGTCCTGGACCGTCGCCCTCGCGATGGGACTGCCACACAAAGGACAGAGTTCAACCCAAGCGAGTTGTCGAGAGCTTCAGCAGATCTCGCGGCTGGCTCGCAAGTCTCTGCGGCATCGCTTTCTCCCAGACGCTGCGATGGAAGATGGCTGTCTTACCTTGCCAGGTGCCCCCGGACGTATTGAGCCGTTCCATGTTGAGCCAGTTGCGGACCGCCCCAATTGGATTCGCGTTCACTCCGATTTGGTGCAAGTGGGAATTGGCAATGGCCGCCCCTTGCAACAGTTGCGTTTGCCGCGGGCTCCGGTTGCCTGCGGAAGCCTCCGCTTGTTCGTGCATGAACCGTGGCCGAGACGTTGGTCGTTGTGGGACGCCAAGAAGGACCTGTTGTCATCATCGCGCACCGATCGTCATTTTGCGCTCGACGAACAGACCGGCGAGATCACGTTTGGCGATGGGGAACGAGGTCGAGTGGTACCCGACGGAGGGATCATCTTGGCAGCGTGGAAGGCGACCGAAGGAGGGGCCGGTAATCTGCCGCGCGGCGGAATCGCTAGCCTCGTCGATTCCCCCCGCAACCGTTGGCGTCTGCCCGAGCTCGAGCAACTGCGAACATTCGGGGTCATCGGGCAGCCACGAAGGGCCACCGGTGGATCAGACGCAGAGTCAATTGACCAGGCACAAAGCCGAGCGTTCCGTCAAGCGACGCAGAGCCCACGCGCCGTCACGTTGGAAGACTATGAGCAGCTGGCATTACAGAGCCCTGGAGTCTGCCTCGCGCGAGCCAAGGCACTGGCCAACGTTCACCCAGCCTTCCCCTGCGTTCGGGCTGACGGCGTGGTCACGCTGATCGTGCTGCCGAGCTTGCCATCCACCCGCCCCATGCCGAGCGCCGGACTGTTGCATCGAGTGAAGGAGCACCTTTACCCGCGACGCATTTTGGGCACGCGAGTCGAGGTGGTCGGGCCCGAATATGTGCTCATCTCCGTGCGGGCTCAGGTCCGCGGCCGCCAAGGGGCCGATCCCGCTCGGCTTGCTGATGAAGTCGCCACAGCGATCGACGACTTTCTGCATCCGCTGCACGGCGGCTCAAACCAATCCGGATGGCCGTTTGGACGAAACGTTTATCGCAGCGAGATCCTTCATGTGATCGATCAGACCCCGGGCGTTGACCACGTGCTGTCGCTGGAGTTCCTGGACGATCAAGGTCGGGAAACCTGCGGCAATGTTTGCGTCCCCGAGTTGGCATTGGTCGACGCCCAATCGCATCAGATCAATGTTGAAAGGTGGCAGGCATGAGCGACATTCGTCCGATTAAGCTGCGGCGATTCCAGCATCGTCAGGGACAATCGCTGCTCAGCGATGACCTCAACGACAAGTTTGGCGATGCGGCGCAGCGAGCCTGGTGGCACAATCGTGCAGCCCACGACGCCTATGGAGTCGCGTTCGGATACGAGGCGACTTACAAGCAGAGTTTGACCGCGGTTGGCAATGCTGTCCGCGTCGCACCGGGCATCGCATACGACCACTGGGGACGCGAACTCGTCCTGCCAGAACCAATGACGATTCCGCTGCCAAGTCAGAGTCAAGTCAACTGCGATCGCTGGGCTCTATTGATTCGCTATGCCGAGCGAGAAGACTTGCCTCGCACAGGCGTGGTCTGTGACGGATTGCGACGAAGCGCGTCACCGCAATTCGTTTGGAAACCGCTGCGACAAATCTCCTGCGATGATGGGGTATTGATCATCGCAGTAGATTTCCACAAGGGTGAATTTCAACACAACAAATCGATCACGCCGCCCCGTACAAACCGCCTCGCCGCGCCCAGGATCGCTCGCGGTGCAACGCTGATAGGAAAGACGGCATGGCGCTCCGTGGATACGGTTGATGGTGATACCGTCGAAGCCGAGTGGCTGGTCGTGACCGTAGATGCTGAAGAGCATCAGTTTCTGGACCTTCGCGGAAAAGCCTTCCGATCTGCCGTGCCACACTACCTGGCCTGCATCGATGGCTTTGTGCGCGATGATATTTTTCTTGCGGCCACCCAAACCGTTCGAGAGTCGTCGCGCGGATTTGATTTCGTTGCACTTGTCGTTCGCGACTTGAAGGGCGACGCGATTCGTACAAACGACCTCATGAAGTTTGGCGTCTTATTCGACATCGCTCGCTCGATGGGGCGCAGGGAAGAATCGACCGACGAAAAGACCATGAAGGCGACCGACCTTAAGCAAGCACCGCCAGAGGCGGCCAAAGTGGCAAGCCTGTTGGAGTTTGCTCAACGCTATCTCCATGTTCGCTGGACCGGCAGTCAATGCTTGGCTCCGGTCGCCGTGGAAAACACCAAAGAGTCACAAACTGAGGAGATCCGGCAATGAGTTTTGGGGATACCTCCGATCTTATCGATCGGTTGCGCTTCTTCGATGGGCAGCGTCTCTTTGCGAGCGACCTGCAAGCGATCGATGCGCGTCACCAAACGATGCGCGAGCTGCACAACCGCACGCTACATCAGGCTGGGATCGGGTACGGTTTGATCGTCACAGGAGCCAAGGGCCAGCGTGAGGTACAAATCAGCCCCGGCTATGCCATCGACGCTTGCGGCCACGAGATCATTCTTATTGATCCGGCGATCGAGCCGGTTCCTCCAGTCAATGCCGACCCCGACGGTCAACCAGTCTTCTACGACTTGACCGTTTCGTATCGGTCAGCCGACCAATTGGAGGACTCGCAACTGCGTCAGGGTGTTTGCTCTCACCGCCCCGGCGTGATTCGGCTCCGCGAACAGCTGCAATTCTGTTGGGTCCGTTTGGAGCGCGACATCAATGGGCGTTTGCGCCCCAGGGAGGAGAGTCACGCGGTCGATATTCTCCAACGCAGCAAGATCATCTTGTCGCGAATCGAGGTCAGAAACTGCCAAATCGCAAGCGTCTCTGCAGCGGTGCGGCACGATGCTGCTGCGCAGGGTCTGCGGTACGTCACGAGCGGCGAGGCATTGTTGACCGACGCCTTGAAAATCCGCCAAGACGAGGAGATCACGGAAAATCACTTCAATGGATTAATTGATGCAATTGGGGGCAACGGCGCCAGCAACAACGATAAAAAAGCCTTCGGTCTAGTCGAGCAGCTGAAGTTCCTGAAACAGAATGGCACAACCTCGATGCGCACGTCGAGAGTGCCCACCGATAGCGCTGGGTTTAGCCGCGAGCCATGCTACACAGCTTCGATTCGGATTGCTTCTGGGCGAGAGTTCGGATTGCTTTTTGAAGCCGTTTGCAGGCTCATGATCGACATGCTATCTGAGGTGCAAGAATCGCACTCGCAATATTTTAAGCTGCGGCACCCGGTTTGGCGACAGAACGGGCAAGATTCAAATCCCGCACTTCTCTCAGTGGCCTGGACGGGGATCGAATGAGTTCTCAGCACGCCAATTTCATGTACTTCAATCATGCGGGCCAGTGGCCGGGGTTTGATCGACGCCTGCGCCTCGACCAGGCCGATGATGGCTCGCTGACGCTGGCGACCTTGCCATCGCTGAAGGGCCCATTGCCAGAGTCAATCGAGTCGCTCCCGGCCCCTGATATTCCGCAAGGAATCGCCGTCGGTCCAGACGGTAACGTCTACTACGTCGATTCGACGAATGATCGGGTCTGGTTGATTGACCGCTGCACTGGCAACGTCCGCCCTGGATTTGGCGGACGAGGAACGGAGTTGGGGCAGTTCCAAGTTCCCTGTGATATTGCCTGGCATCCGGAGCGACGGGCGTTGGTGGTCGCCGATCGCGACAACCACAGGCTGCAACTGATATCCCCGCATCGATTTCAACCGCTTGATGAGTGGCCGTGTCGCAACGGGGACCCGGAGAATGACGACACCTCCGCATTCCGGCCCCTATCGATCACGGTCGACGGCAGGGGCAATACCTATGTTGTCGACGGAGACACGGGGTCAGTTTTCGTCCTCGACCTGCATGGAAAGCCACGGCGCCGCCTCAACTTGGACGGAGACGCCAAAGAGGTCTCGGTGGCCGACACACCCGATGGTATAGAGTTGTTTGTTTTGGAAGAGCGAACCTTTGGAAAGTGGTTTATCGTCGTCTTCGACTCCGCGGGCGATTTGTTGGACAACCGGCAAATCGAGCTCGCCGGCATCAGCGCTCCAATGGGTTTGCTTTCGGACGGGCGATCGGTCTACGTCGGCAATAATGATGACCGATCGCTGCTACGCTTTGACGTGTCGGACAACGGCAAAAACTTAGATCGATTCATCGGCGCCTCACCCGATTTTGAAGGGCCAGTTGCCGGCTTGGCAATTGAGCCTGCTGCCGGACAGTCCAGCACACTTTGGCTGCACACCGGCGGAGGCGCCTCGGCGCCGCTGGAGTTGTTGCTTCATGGCGGCTTTGTTGATCGAGGGATCACTTGGGCTGGGCCCTTCGATACGGGTATTGCTTCGGTCCAATGGCAGCGTCTCAGTGCGTTTGGAACCACTTCGGGCATGCACGTCCAAGTCGCGATCTACGTATACACGTCCAACGATGGCGATGCAGATCCGCCCTCGCCAGTTGACCAACAGGCGCGGTTTGTCACCGGTGCCGAGGCCGATCCTTGGCACGCGCACCCCGCCGGCGCCGACGATATCTTGATTCTTCGTGAGTCGACGCATATCTGGCTCGGTATCGAGCTGGTCGGCGACGGATTTCAAACGCCTCGGCTAGAGCAGCTTCGGCTCGACTACGATCGCCCGTCGCTGACGCAACATCTTCCCGAAATCTATCGGACCCAGACACGAAATCACGAAACGCTGGAGCGTTTCGTCTCGCTGTTCGAGAGTTTCTATCGTGATTTGGAGTGCGACATCGACAACATCGTCCGCTTGATCGATGGCGAGTTGGCTGCCAGCGAACAAATTCCGAGTCAGTACCGACAATGGCTGTGCGAGTGGCTAGCGGTCGAGTTGGAGGAGGACTGGACGCCAGAGCGGAAAAGAAACGCAATCACGGACGGCTTCTGTTTGAACGGCTGGCGTGGCACGGCCGCTGGATTGCGTGAGGCGCTGTGGCGCACCGCCGGCGTGCGCAGCCACATTCTCGAGCCGTTGCCGATGATGCGGTGGTGGAAGCTTCCAGACGAACCATCCGATAGCGAACCATCGATAGCTCAATGTGAGGCGGCAGATAGCGGGCAAGACTACCGACCCCGTCTCGGTTTGGATACGCGGCTAGCCGGATCCGAGCCACAGGGCGCCGTGCTTGGATCCTCCGCGTTGCTCGATCAGTCCCAGCTGATCTCCAACAACGACTACGGCACGCCGTTATTCGACGATACCGCTCACCGATTCACCGTTTATGTCCACCGTAGCGATGTGCCCAACCAGAAGAAGCTGGAGGAGTTGCGACGGGTGATCGACCGCGAGAAGCCGGCGCACACGCTTTTCGAGATCTGCATCATTGAGCCGCGTGTCCGGGTCGGCATCCAGTCGGTGATTGGCATCGACACCGTCTTGGGAGGAGCTCCGCCGACTCCAACGGCGCTTGGCGACGCCTCGGCGGAAGAGACCGTTCTGTCGGGTCGCGATTCGCGCATCGGACGCGACAGTCGCATCGGCGACATCTTCATTTGATCGAAAGAGAGAAAACAATGCACACCAAACCTACCACCGAACGCTGGCAACCCTCGCGGTGCGAGCTTCATCCGCCGCGGCGAAACAACTTTTTCTTTGGCAAGCAGCTCGACGTCTATCACTTCCAGCTCGAAACCGACTACTTCAATGCCAAGCGATGGCTGATCAATCGCTTGACGGTTGGCTTCGGCGTTGTTTGTGGTCTTGATGTTCGGGAATGCTCGTCGCGCGACGGAATATTGGTCGTCGAGCCCGGCGTCGCCATCGACGGTCTTGGACGCGAGCTGATTGTGCCGTCGACAATCGAGATGGAAGACCCAAGGATCATGCGAAACCATGACGAAGAGGCGGTGTTCCATCTCGTGCTGCGTTACTGGGCGGGAAAGAAAGATCCCGAGCCAGTTTACACCAGCGAGTGCCCCGACCAAGAACAGCCCGGAGTGATCTGTGAATCGCCGCGGCTTGAGTTGCGCCAGGGCTCCGCTCCCAAGCTCAAGCCGACTCCCGACAGCATCTGCAAGTCGATTGACCACTGTGGTCTGGAGCACGAACGACTGGCTCGAATTGTCAGCGAGAGCTGTCCTGATTGCCCCACGGACCCATCGGTGCCGCTGGCGGATGTGTGTGTCCCGGAAGGCTTCGACCCAGCGCATTCCAATGAGCGCTGCCAGCTCAGTTTCACGCCAGAAGTTCGTCCGATCGTCTATTCCAACATGCTGCTCAAGCAACTGCTCGAGTGCCACCTGAAGCCACAATAAACTGAGGAGTCCTAGCTGTGATTAAGAGCTGTCAATGCGAGAGCGAGTCATCGCTCTCAGACATTCATTACTACTTTGATCGACCGCACTTCTTTCCCCGGCAGATGGTCGGCCCCGAGGATCTGAATGACCTGCTGGATTATTCGCGTCAAAAATCGCGATTGCGCAATCGCATGCTGTTCGGTTGGGGAGTCGTGTGCGGCGCGATCGTCGATGGCGAAAAGAACGCCGCCCAGGTCAGCGTCTCGCCCGGGTTTATCCTCGGGCCATATGGTGACGAAATCTACATTCCCTCAGTCGTCAAACTTGACTTGAGCGAATGTGGTGTCACCGTCGATCCCGAGTGCCCGGCGCAGCAACGCTCTCCGTATCACGTCGCCTCCAAGGGTGAGCCTCGGACGGTCTTCATCGCCGTTCGCTACGACGAGCGGAAGACGCAATGGAAAAAGGCTGAGCCGGCTGGCTGTGGCTGCGATTCAAGCAGCTGTGAGTACACCCGCGTGCGCGATTGGTTTGAAATTCGCTGCCTGACCTACTGTCCAAATCCTTGCCTCGCTGAGATCGTGAACCTCGACCGAGACGAGGAGGATGAGCCTTGTCTGTTCGAGAACCGCGAATGCGAGCCATGTCCAGACGAGCCTTGGGTCGTGCTTGCCGCAGTCGAGCTAAACGAAGAGGGCCTCATCAAGCGGGTCCGCAACTGCGTCTTTAACGATACGGATCCGTCATGTCGGCGACGGGTCGTCAACACAGCTGGCAATTGTTGGTGCAGCGGTCCAGTTGAGCTCGATGAACAACCCGAACGCAAGGACGAAATGAAAGCCTACAATCAATAGTACTTCCCCGCGCCCTTGGCTGCGACGTCAGTGGCGCCGCGCCAGATGCGACCGGCAACATCGACGCTCATGACCCGCACGCACGCCAACGCCCGATCCAACAACGCAAAACCTGCGAGAGACGCAACTCGCAGCGGTTCGAGCGGAAAGTCGGCGCGGGCTACTGCAGCGCTGCAATGGCTTGCATCCCAACAAGGCGTGCAGGCCAAACTGCAAGTCGCGCCGAACAACGACATTTTCGAGCGTGAGGCGGATCAGGTCGCTACGGCCGTGATGCGCAAGCCCGCAACGGATTCTGATCCACTCGACGACTCGGAACAAACCGAGACCTCGCCGGCGTCGGATGTCCATCGGGTAATACCCAAGGCTATCCAGCGCAAGTGTGCGAAATGCGGACAAGCCAAGGGAACGGGCTGGGCGTCGGGCGCCGCATGCCCCGCGTGCGCCGCGGCCGAAACCGAACTCGTCCAGGCGAAGTCGGCATCGGCAAAGCTGCCGACCCTCGATCCGGAAATCGAACCGCCGGAAAAGGAATCGGAACAGCACGGTCAGAATGCCTCCGATCAGCCGTCCGCCGCATCGAATGGCAAAAAGGGCGAGCAAGTCGAGCCTACGTTTGAGGCTCCCGAGACGGAAGCCAAAGAGGAGCCGGTACAGACCAAGTCGCTGCCCTTGGCGGGAAGTCGTCGCGCGACAACCTCGGGCTCTCAGCTGCCGATCAGCCTGCGCGATTCCAAGAGCCACGGCAAACCGATGGAGCCGGCGGTCGAGTCGGACATGTCGCAGCGCTTCGGGCGCGATCTAAGCGGGGTGCGAATCCACACCGATCAGCCCGCGGTCTCCATGAACCGGCAACTGCAAGCTCGAGCCTTCACCCACCAAGATGACATCTACTTCAACGCAGGAGAATATCAGCCCAACTCGGACGGCGGCAAACAACTGCTGGCCCACGAGCTGACCCATACGCTTCAGCAGGGAGCCGTCAGCGACACCGTGCAGCGGCTCGCGGTGCCCGACCAAGACGTTGTCGCCGAGCCGATACCCGAAAGACCCAACGACGGAGCTGAGGTCGAGGGTCGGATGAACGACAAGATCGACAACGATCCCGACGTGCTCGATGCCGAAGAGCTTGCCGATCTCGACGAGGATGAACGGAAGGAGGCGGAGAACCCTGATCGCGGCGAGGTGAGAAGCGAGTCGAGTGAAATCAAGTCTTCGGGCGCATCGAGTCCCACCGTCGATCGCGGAGCGGCGGCCCAACAACAATCCGAAACGCAAAAGGCCGCCATTAACCAGAAAGTCGAAACACAGCCTGCCGAAGCACAGCAGGAACAGGGCGCTGCGGGTGAGCGAGAAGCGGCGGAAATGTCGGAGGCCGAGGGTGCTGCGAAAAAGGCCGCCGAGGCGGAGGCAAAGGCTAACAGCGTTCCCATCCCGGCCAAGCCGGAGCCCTTCAAGCACCCCGCAATCGAAACGCCCAAGGATAGCGAGGGCAAAGACCTTCCTCGCAACAGCCAGGTCGATACTCAGGTGCGAGGTCTTGGGCAGATCGGCGAAATGTTGCGCAGCAAGGGCTATGAGACAAGAGTCCACGCTGCCGAGACGGTGGTCGCCTCCTGGGGACACGAGGCAGTTATCGAGCGGCAACGCGAAGACCTTGCGCGCGCCAAGGAAGGCACGGCGACGATGGCAACTCACAACGAGTCTCGTAGAGAGATCTCGCAAAAGTCACACGAGGCACACGCCGAAAGCGCCGAGCGCCAAGCCTTCGTGGCTGAAAATGCTCCCGACCTGGCCGGCAAAGCCGAGGAAGGTCAGGCCGACTCGGGCGCCCTGGCCGCCGAATCGCAATCGCGAGCCGACCAAAGTGAAGGTGAGATCCCAGACGATCCCGACGCCAAGGCTGACGCCGAGAAGCAATCAGGCGAGATGAAGGAGACGGCCGAAGGTGCGGCCACCATGGATCAGGCGATCCGTATGGCCGGCCAACGAGCCCGTCAGTACGAGCAGGATGCCGCTCAAGCCGCCGAGCAGAACGTTCAATCGGAAGCGCAGATCGCTGAGACCGAGGAAGTGATCGCCCAAACCGACGCGCGCATCAAGGAAATGGATGCCAAGAACGTCGAGAGCGAGGCTGCCCTCAATGATGTCAGCGCCGGTCCGGCGCTGATGCGCGAAAGCGCCGCGAAATCGAAGCAGACCGGCGATGCGCTGATCGCCGCCACCGTTGTCATGGAGACCGAACTGCTCGCGCTGCAAAAGGAGTACTTGAATGGGATGAAGGCGATCGAAAGCCGCGAAGCGGCCGAAAAGCGCCTCAAGGAAGAGCTGGAAAAGAAGCAGTCCGATCCGCAGATGTCGCCGGAGGAGCTCAAGGTTGTCGAACTCGGGGGCCTCGACGATCAGGAGCAAGAAGCACGCATCGCCGAAATGGATCAGCAAGAGCGCAATCAAGTTCTTGCAACGCTCGAATCGATGATCCAAAAGGCTGACGATCAAGGAACCGATGCGACCGAAGGGGCGAGATTCAAAGTCGACACCGGCATCGGCCAGGCATTGGTCAAAGGCCAAGCGGCGGCAGCAGGCTACATTCCCATTGTCGACACCATCTCATCGGCGCTCTCCGATCCAGCTCCCGACCCGCGTCAGGAGCAGATTCAGCGGGTCGAGAAACGTCGCGGCGACCGGGTCGGCGGTGTGCTGGACATCGCCGACCGAAACATGGCCAACCTCACCGAAGCCCAGCAGCGGATGCTCGCCGAGCGATTGGTTGCCGCCTCGATTGCCGATGACATCAAGAACATCAGCGTCCTGCAGATGGGCAAGGAAATGCTCAAGGCGATGGTCTCGCCGGCGCACATGCTGCAAGGCGTGATTGGCGGATACGAAAAGCTGCTGACCGGGTATGCCAACATTGGCAATTGGGATGCTTGGAAGAAAGATCCGCTCGGCAATCTTCTGCAGGTCTCCGCCGACATCACTACCGGACTGGCCATCATCTTCTCCAGCATCTTGGGGATCGCTGCGGCAGTCACCGCATTGATGGTCGCACTGACGATTTTCAGCTGGGGATTAGCAGCGCCAGTGACCGGTCCAGTGATTGCTTGGATGGGCACGGTGATGACATACGCTGGCTGGGGCGCGATCATCTCCGGCGGACTGGCTGTCTTTTTCAACTACCTGACCTACATCAAGAACTTGCATGACGCTGCCACCGCGGAATCAGCCCGCGAGTTGTTCGGCAACACCGACCAGATGAAGCAAAACGCGACCGATGGTTTCCAAGGCGCGATGGCGGTCGTCGAGGGAATCGGCGCGGTCAAGATGGGACCGAAGCTCAGTTCGGGCGAGTTCTTCAACAACGTGCCCAGATCGCCCGGGGCAGCGGCTCGGCAGGCCGTGCAGTCAGCCAAAGAGGGAATTGGAACGGTCGTCGGCGCTCCGGCTGCGGTGGCGCGCGGAGCTCGGCGCCTGTTCGGCGGCGGCAAGCAAGCCCTGGTCAGCTTCAAAAAGAAGATGCAAGGGATGATGAGTAAGCCGCGCCGGCGCGCCGGCGATGTGGACCTAGACGTTGGTTCGCCGGCGGCCAAGCAGCGCGGCCAAGCCGATCTCGACTCGGCGCGCAGTAAGCGCCGAGACGACATGACCGACGCCGAGAAACGCGCCGAAATGGACGAGATGGCGAGGAATCGGCCGCGTGAGATCGATCCTGGATCCGAGCATTTCGATCGTTACGACATCGAGGTTTCCGCTGGCGACCACACCTATCGTCGTCGCCGAGACGGAAAAGGCTGGTGCCGGTTCACGCAAAAGGATTGCGGTGTTCAAGATGTTGAAATACCTGACAGCGTCCACGCACAGGCAAAACAGATCGACGCTGCTAATGTCTCGCGTGGCAAAGCCCAAGCGCAGGCGCTCGGCCGGGATGATCCGCCGCCCGGCTACGAATGGTACGCCGGTCCAAGCGGCCAACCGCGGGTGCGCAACAAGTCTGGCAACAAGGGGCCGGGTCAAATTTATGACCCCGATGCGCCCGCCGGCCAGCGATTTTCTGAAAAGCCGCCCACGCGGCCGAAGCCCGATATTGAGGCCCCAGGGAGAACAGTCCAAGGGCGTGATGCAAAGGGACGTTTCCTGTCGACGGATGGCTCAGCAATACAGCCTGGCTCGGTGCATGAAAACGCGGTAGATGCTGTCGTTCGTGGAACAAGTGACATTGGAAGCGTTTCACGACAAGTGAGAATTGAGACGCAAAATGGGACTACGGTTATCGTTGATAACGCTTCCCGCCGTGGGGGCCGGGTAAAGCTCACGGAAGCAAAGGGGTCAGCGACTGCGGGATTTACACCAAATCAGCGAACAGGTTACCCTGAGATCCAACGGAGCGGTGGGACGGTTACTGGTACTGGTACTCCAGAGTTTCCAGCAGGAACCGTAATACCGCCGACGAAAGTGCGAGTTGTTAGGCCGGAACACCTTGATCGTCTGAACAGAATGAAAGGGAACCAGTGATGAGTTTGGATGCGATAGAGGCTGAATTTAAGAATGGATGTTCCGAGGACTTTTCCAAAGATGATTTCATGTTCTGGAAAAAGCGAGGGGCTTTCCGAAAAAAGGCGGGATCAGAATTCGAGCAACTCGTACACTTTCGCATTCTAGACATTGGAAGTTTTATTGTTGAGCCTAGCTATTCAATACGACATATCGAGGTGGAACGAATCTTTCATAATGCGATGCAGACTCCCAAAAAGTTTGCAGACATGACCAGCGTAGTCTGGCCACGGGCGGGACTGTTGATTCCGAACGTCGGTAAAGATTTTGTCATCGAGCTCGCTACCGAGTCCATAACGGATTCGATTACAAACTTCCTAAATATTTATCGCGATTACGGGGCAAGTTTCCTCAGTCAACACTCATCACTTGAAGAACTTGATCGAGTACTGAATAACGCCCCTCTGGATCCCTGCCCCTTTCAGCCATCACCGTTACATCGATGTGGTTTCGGCATCATTGTTGCGAAAATGCTGCATGGCAGTGCAGCCAAAGCGACGATTGAATCGCACTGTAGTGTCGTCGAGAAGCTGGATGGAGGATTTCACATGCCGAAAATTCATGATTTAGTAGGAGCTGTTTCAATGCTCGCGTAGGTTCTTGCCCCAAAGGAGACAATCCGCCGACGAAAGAATGGACAGTTTGCCAAAAAACCTGGTCCAAAACCTCAGAAGCCGGTTTATACGGACGCGCAACGGCGGACCGATTGGAAGCGACTTGCCGACGATCCAAATTCAGGGCTTTCGGCTGCTGAACGTGCACAGATCAAGGCACGCGGAAATCGTGGTCCTCAAAGGCTGAACGAGCATGGCGAATTAGAAACGATGGAACTCTCACATGAGCCTATCCCACTTCGAGATGGTGGAACGAATGTCGTTCCAAGATGGCCAGCTGATCATGCTGCTATCGATCCACATCGCCATCTGAAAAAGCGCAACTAAACATGACTATGACCAAACCAGATTACAAATCGACCGAATTGGACATTCAGGCAGCTATGGTTGACATGGCCACTCGTCACCCTGACAAAAGTTCGCGCCCACGTTTCATTCAGTGGGGCGAGCATTCGGTAACAACAATCTACGATTGGCATGTGCCAACTTCCGGTACGATCTCGATTGAACTAGTTGGTGCTGTATCGGATGTTCGGCAAGGGCTTGATGTGAAAATCAGCCATGGAAAGGTTTTCTTGGAGGAGTCTCAGGTCGATCACTTGCGAACATGGTTCGATCCCGAGTTGCCGAAGAAGGTTTCCTACGACTATGAAGCCTCAGATGGAATGTTGAAGTTGTGGAATGTCTATGAGCGTCGTTGGCCCGACGGCCAGATAACCGAAGAGAAATGGACTGGTAATTCAGGATTTTTTGTCGAAGAGGTAAACGAGCAAGAAAAAATTTTCCACTGCAGCCATGGTTCGGTTCCGAGCCCAAAGTTCGACAGCTTAGTGGTAAGAGTGCGAGTAAAGGCAACTTGATGCCCCAAACAGGGGGCTGAAAGCATTTCGAGTAGAAGACGCAGCTGATTTCATTCACTTTGGCCAAGCCAATGTAGGAAAGAAGTTTGCGAACGGCCAATTCGCTGGCAGATCGACCCTGATCAGCTCCCAATTGATTTTGTGATTAAGAATGGCCGCAGAATTACGTTGAACAACCGTTCTCTGACCGCTCTTCGAGGCGCAAACCTTGCACCTACCAAGCTTACGGATCAAACTGGCATCCCTGCTTTTGAGATGAGAAACTTGAAGTAAGGAATCCCGATAATTCGGATTCGTTGGACTGATATGCAAGATCAATTGAAAGTAGAGTGGAAGCGAAGCTTGGAACTCGTTCGGCAAAAGTACGAAACAGGTTGCCTGCGTTTGTTCTGCGAGGATGAGGATAGTCAACGCTGGCAGATTCAGTTCCAGTCTGTTGTGGCTTTTCGACGAATGAGCTACGAGTACAGCTTCCACACTGAATTTTCGAATGTCACCGAACCAATAGCGATCGTTGATGAATCAACCTGGCTTGCGGAATACAAGAAAGTGTTTCAGATCGGTCGTCTTCATGCATGACGATGTCTATGAAGTTCTGGCAGCTCATGAGAACTCAACGACTCGGGATCCTTGAAGTCGCCGCAGTAACAACGTGACCGAAGCGATTGATTCTGAACTGCGGCGGAATCTCGGTTGATGCTCCAACTGAAACCGACGGCCAAATGACTTTCCATCAGGACGCACTTGCAAGCCGTCGAATGCACATCTCGGAGGGGTGGATTTTCCTCCCGTTGATCGCTGCGGGAGCCCTGGCATACGACAATACGGAATTTGCGATCACGGTTGATAACGAATACATCCCACAGTGGCTTGTTCGCCGGGAGTTTGATGCGAAGTGATCCTTCAGCTTGGACATCCAAAGATCTCGAGCCAGTCGCATCCACCTTGCAAATACTTGTGCGATGCGATGCGGGCGATATTTCGCAACGAGGAAGAATCGGCTTACGTGTTTTGGGCACAGATTCCGGTTCAGTTAACGTATCAACGCAGTCTTTACGAGTGTATCGACCAGGTTGTCGCAATGGCGTTCGTCGTCCACAGCAACGAAGAAGGCGCGACCCTCGTCGAACTGCAGAATCAGATTCTCGACATTCGTTGGGAACTGCATTGGGATCGCGACGAGCTTGTGATCAAGAGCCTGTTTTCCGCTCGTGACGACCTCTATGCCCCCTACGCTGAGACGCTCAATCGTCATGCTCAGCTACGCATGCCTCGAGCAGTTTTCCTCTCCGAATGGCACACGTTGCTTCATCAGATCGTTGTGGCGATCAGAGAGGCGAACATTGAGATCGAAGATGGTACGGAGCGGCGGAAGTGGGAACTGCTGCAGCGACTTGACGAGCAGATCGAAGGTTACGGCCAGCTGTATACGAGGCGCGCATCATGAGCACGCAAGGCGATTACACGCTGGTTGGCGAAGACTTGACCGGCTTCTGGTTGCAGCCGGGTTTTGTCGAGGGCATTGTCGCTGACCGTCAGCAGTTTTCGTCGTTGCCGAAGGCTTTCCGCCATATCTTTCGCCGCAACCTCGAGTTCGCCGTCGTGCTTTGGAACGGCATCCCCGTCCGGTTCAGCTACCAGCAGGACCTGGCTGAGATGACTGTCGGCCTGATTGACATGATTGGATTCGTGCAGAGCGGCGAAGAGGGAGCTAGACGATCATTTGAGTTCGAGACTCCCAACCTGCGCGTCTGCTGGCGCGTCGAGTTGGAGCCGGAGTGGTTGGTCCTGGAGGCCGATTGGAAATGCGTCCCCGGCGGCTATGAGGCGGCGCTGAACCAGTTGGGCATGATTCGGATGCGCCGCGATGCGTTCCTCTGTGAATGGAAACTGCTGCTGGAGCAGTTTGCACAGGCGTTGGACGATTCCGAAGCAACGCTCACGAGCGATCTGGCGCGCAGCCAGGCCGAGCAAATCAGACAGTTATCGGTCTCCGTTCCGAAACGAGGTCGATTCTATCGTTGTCCAGACGCCGTGCTGACCACGAATCGAAGGCAACCTGACACGAGCCCAGGGAACTGAGGAAGCAATGGCACGAGCCCGAATCACTCGACACAAACCCAAGAAATCGAACACGCTGCAGGCAAAAAGCCAACGCACGACCATAAGCCGAAAGATAGCGAGTTCACGGGCGCTGGTTCAGCGCAACCCAATGCCCTCCAACAAGCTGCTCGAACAGCGGGCGGAAGAAACCGCCAATGCCGCGCTGCACCAAGTGCAGCCGCCCGGCAAGTCTCCGCAGCCGGGATCAGAGCGCAAGGAGCCAGCGAACGAAGGCCGATCCAACGAGATAGAACCGGATGCCGAACAGGCGGACGCACAACTTTCCCCGATCACCAGTACTTCCCAACAGGCCGTAATTGAAGACACCGCTCAAGCAGTGTCACACTACTTTTTTGGCAAGGGAACTCCGGTGGACATAGGGATTCACACGATCAATACATTGCTTCGGACTAACGACTTCCTGCAAAGGCATCAACGAATCACTGGTGGCTTAACCAGTTCGTTGAACGGTAGTTTCTCCGTGGACATGACGCGCGAGATCTTTCACATCGGACGTACTAACGTCGATTATTTGATTCGGTGCAATGGGAATACGTGTACCGTCACGTATACGCTGTTCGTAGATGACGGTTTCTGGGATGTCGATTCGATTGATGAGCATACTCTCGGCAGACTAGGGCTCCCGTGGTTTCAACCTGATGGGCCGGGACCAAACCTCGAGCGACTGGGAGGAACTCCCTTTGCCTACAATCGGACAAAAAGGTCATTCGCATTTACGAACCCGGGATACACACCTCCCTCTGGCGCCGGATTGCCCCATGACGATGCAATGCCCGCACATAATCTTCCAAAAGAAGACTAATTTCGATCCAGGACTGATCTTGGTCAGACGCGTAGCAACTTGGGAGCAGCGACATGACAACCGAACAAGAGATTTCTCCCTTGGAGGCGATGCGTCGACTGAGCGATCGTCGCAAGACGCGCCGTAGCGACGACGAAAATTCGATTGCCGGCAATGCGCTGCAATTGATGAGGGGTCTGTCCGAGTCGAGATCGGTCGATCGTGAGACCGAGGATCAGTCGCCTGCAGCGTCGCTGGGCTCACTACTTCACTTGGCTGAAAGTCGCCACCAAGCAAAGCCAAGGATGATCGTAACGCAGGGACTGGAGGGCGACGCTGAGCCTCCATTCGGTCTGGGCGGTACTGCCACGCTCGAGCAAGCACTCGATCAGGTCAAACACGAGATCGCCCCTCCACGGGAGATCAATGCGAACACGGCGGGCGCCGACTTGCCCGTTGACTCGATCGAGACTGCGCCCAATCCCAACATTGAACCTGAGCCAAGCGGCACTGCATCCAAGGTAAATGAAAAAGAATGGCGTACCGACCAATACGTTGTCCTGCCAAGTCCCGCTTTCGACGAGTTCCGCTGCGATCCTGAACCTCTGGAACGATGGCCGGTTGAAGAACCGCCAGTTGACTCCCCAGCAACGCAGCCGATCGTGGTGGGCGACGTTGATTCCGTCGATGATTCCCCAAAAAAGCGCGAGGTTCGCATAATCCCGATCGTGCTTTCGCTTTTGATGATCGCCGGTGTGCTGGTCGGTACGCTCAAGCCGGACCTGTTTCATCCGGCCGATCCTGAACCTCAAACTCCCGAATATCCACGAGACGAGGTGGTGCCGACGGAGCACGAATCCAAATCGGACGCGCTCGACAAGCGGCGAAACGACCTGTTGGCAGAGATTAACTCGTCAGTCGGCGACGAGCTGCTCTACGCGAGCGCATTGAGGAGGTACATCGACGAGTTTCCGGACGACGCCCGATCGCAAGACCTGCGGCATGTCCTGGAGACCGAGCTAAGCGCGGTATCTCTGTTTCGCGTATGGAACGACTACGACACACAGCTTGCGAAAGGCGTGGACTCTTTAACCCCACCGCAAGCGGCACGTTTGCTCGGCGAGGCCGATTCCCTGCGGAGGCAGCTTCCGACATGGGAAGTCGCAGGCAAACTTGCCGATGAGACTCCATACCTCGAAGCGATTCGACGCCGCCAGGACGGCAGCATCGTCGAGGAGTTGATTGCAACGTTGAGCAACGCATCGTTACGAGCACCGCACGTCTTTTATTGTCTCAACAAGGGTTGCTACTACTACCAGGCTCCACCGAGAGAACGAGTAGGGAAGACGTCACAGGGAAGGTCGATTCGGCTCACCGAGGCAAGTTGCTTCAGCGGTTTTGCCACCGAGCAAAATGGGACGGGGCAAGTGCCGGTCAGGAGCTGTTTCTTTGACGCACAAGAATTTAGCGGACGTCACTGCAACCGGACTCTTATCCGTGAGACACTCGACAACGTAGTGGAGAGTCTGAAAACGATCGATCAAGGCGACTGGGACGCGAGCTTCCTGCACGCGTACGAGACGTTGGAGGCAGCGTATGCCAACGGCGAAGCAGAGGATTGCCCTGAGTTTGTGATGCGGGTCCACGTACTCAGGAGCCTGCTTCGCGCGGGGGCGCGAGGTAGCGAGCATATGGCGATGGCTTTTGGTCCTGCCTTGGAGATTCTCTGTTCGATGGATCTTGAGCCTGATCTTCGCGAGGGTGAGCGGCACCACGGGAGATGGCTGAATCCGGATAATTCTCCTGCGAGTTTACTGCGAGAATGTACCGAGGCGCTCGATAGAGCAGCCCTTCAGCATTGCGTCGAACGAGCCAATCAGCCGGTCAAAGCGCATCAGCCAGCGGCGATGACGTGGGTAGGCTGGCTTTTCAAACAAGACGATGGACAATGGGTTTGCGAGCCGCAGGGCGAGTCACCTCTTGGCTCGAAGCTGTTGATGCTCGTGCCTGACTCGACGACCACGTATCGCGTCATCCCAATGGACGCGATGCAAGACGTGGACACGTGGAGCCAACTCGAAAGGGATGGACTCGCCTTGGAAGGGACACCCATTTTCTCGATAAGCCGATAGGTTGACGGCGAGCAGCGTCTTCGGCTAGAGAACCTACTTTTCGGGATTATTTCGCCGCCGCTGTAACCTTCGTGCCTGGCTCGGCACCTGCTAGTGCAGCCGAGACCGATTTGCGTGGATCACAGCTCGTGTGACCCCAAAGAATGCGATTATCCGGCGCGGATGGGCGAACGACTTAAGTGATTCTATTGGGCGATGCGCGAGTGTTGGAGTTCCGCGGTCGAAGTTTCTATGCGCAGTATCGACGATTAGTTTTTCTGGTCGGCTTCCGCCATGTGGTAACGACCGAGCACTACGGTGCCCGACCCGACAGTCGAATCAAAAAGTGGTCGCGCCCAAGATCGAATCAATGCTCGCAACGCACTCGAATGGAGCGAATTTGGTGGAATAAATGGAACGCGAATTCGCAGAAAACAGGACGTGGTGTTTCGTGAGACGCCAACCACCGTTCAGGAAGTCGAGGTTGTGCACTGGCAAAGCCACAGGATTTCAAAACTGGTTGCACAATGGTGGCAGGGTTGGCAATTTGCGTGCAACCTCGATACGATTCGGTTGCAACGTCGATTGACGTTTGAGTCCGCGATTCATCCGCGTTTGCAACACTTAACCAACTTCGATTCAATCTGAGTTTATAGATTCAGGTTCTAGCCTCAGTGTGATGGAAACTCTGCACTCGCTTCGCGATTTACGGTGTATTCTAAGACTACTCCTTGCGTCGGAACTAAGAAACTCCACACGGTGGGAGACGGGTAGCATGCTTGGTTCAGCGACGCGTCTGATCCTGGATGCGGCACTAAAAAATCAGTGACAAATCAGTGACATCGTTGACAACTTCGAGCCAACGTCGTTACACTCTGTTTGCAACGTCCTGTCGCAGTAAACTTCACACCACAAACAAGTTACAACGCAATTCCACCACCCACACAACGCTTGGTCAACATGGCGAAAACAGGTTCGAGTCCTGCCGGGGGAGGGGGGATGCTTTGGCGGTGATGGGGAACCACGAGTACAACGCGATTGCGTTTCATACTCAAGTGCCTGGAGAACGCAATCAATGGTTCCGTCCTCGATTGGACAAAAACATACGGCAGCATGCCGAAACACTCTCGCAGCTTACTGACCTTAAATTACCCGATGCGATTGAGTGGTTCAAGACGTTGCCGGTTGCGATTGAGATCGGTGGGATCCGTGTGGCTCACGCGTCGTGGCAAACACGAGACATTGAATGCATCAATCAGGCGTTGAATAGCGCGGGCAGATTCACGCCTGAGTTTCTCGCCATGTCGGAAGATGCCGGCAGCGATTTGAACAACCCGATCGAGAATGTGTTGAAAGGTCCGGAGCTACAGTTGCCAGCTGGACACTCGATTGTCGACAAGGCTGGACATCGGCGAGACTCGGTGCGGATCAAATGGTACGAAGACGGTACTGGTCGAACTTATCGTCAGCATCACCTTGGCAGCGATGAAGTTCCTGATGTTGAGATTGCTACTGACGATCTGGCGAACGTTGACATCTACCCTCGTGACGCGGTTCCGGTGTTTGTGGGCCACTATTGGCTAACCGGTACGCCAACGCCGCTGGCAGCCAACGTCGCCTGCACGGACTATAGCGTGGCGAAAGGTGGCAAGTTGGTTGCCTACCGCTGGGATGGCGAGTCGGAACTGAGTGCCGAGAAGTTCCATTGGGTCGGAAAAGAATGAAAGTCTATCTTGACGACGAAAGGGAAACGCCAGCGGGCTGGACGCGAGTCTACTGGCCTGACGAAGCGATTGAGTTGCTACGAACTGGCTGCGTTGACGAGATCAGTCTCGACCATGACCTGGGCGACGATGTGCGGGGCACCGGATACCATGTGATTCAGTGGATCGAGGAGCAAGTCGTCACAAATGACTTCGTTCCACCGGTTATTCGCGTTCACTCTGTCAATATCTCGGCGAGACAAAAGATGGAGTTAGGAATCTCCGCAATTGCGCGGCCTGCCGGGCGCCAATAGCTCGAGTTCGATAACGTCATATCGTAGAATCCCCCTCTGCGACCAACATGAGGGAACGACATTGTGGATGATGCAATCAACGGAGAGCCGCGGGAGGTCACCCTTTACACCGACGGCAAGGGCCGGTGGCTGAAAAGGGTCTGGGCCGCGCAGTGCCCTGAAATGATTCTGCTGAACGACCAATGCCAGGGTGCGCTCGGGCATCAAGGCGACCATTGGTGTTTTCGCCCAGACGGTGCCTACCATTTCAAACCGCATGAATCGGATCCGAAGCGTGAACAGATTGGTTGTGGGACGACGCCGCCAGGCAATGCGGAGTATCGAACGCCACTGGAAATGACGCGGTACCACTATCTCAATCACTATGAGGATGCCGAAGTCACCGATCCCTCGGAACTCGAGAGGCTGGAGCGTGGGGATTTCAAGTCCAACGAAAACGTTGACCGACCTTGCACACCCGAGGAGATGGAGCAACTAAGGCAACTCGGCCGCCTGGAGACTGATGATCGTCTCTTGCGTCGGGAATATGCAGCCAAGATAAAGTACCGGCCCATCGACTTTTCGGCCAAGTCGACGACCGGCGAGATCGCTAAGCGATTTGACAGTGAAGTCGAACGTTTTAGCAACTTGGAAACCGGCCAGTCTGCCACGATTGACGCTCCGCTTTCGATGCAGTTGATTACCGAGGCGGCGGTGCAAATGACCCCGAGCATCGAGCGAGTCTTGGATATCGGCTGTGGGGCTGGGAACAATACGCTTAAGTTGCGTGAGGTCTACGGAGAGCCGTTTCACAGCGATCTGCTCGATTTGAGCCAACCGATGCTGGAGCGGGCGGAACAACGAGTCAAAAAGGCCGGGATCGATTCGGTAACGGTTTGGCAGGCAGATCTTCGCGATGCTGATTTGCCAAAAGAGAGTTACGACGTGATCTTGGCGGCTGCCGTCTTGCACCACTTGCGAGATGACGCCGACTGGCAGGCTGCGTTTGAGAAAGTGGTTTCGCTGCTGCGTCCGGGCGGATCGTTCTGGATCACCGACTTGGTGGTCCAAGAAACGGTGCCGATTCACGAGCTGATGTGGCAGCGGTATGGTGATTACCTCGAGGGTGTTGGCGGCGCGGAGTACCGACAGAAGGTATTCGACTACATCGAGCGTGAAGACTCGCCGCGGCCGGTGACGTATCAGCTCGACGTGCTTCGGCGAGTTGGCTTCACGCACGTGGAACTGCTGCACAAGAACAGTTGCTTCGCCGCGTTCGGGGCGTGGAAGGAATAAGGCTGTGGGACGAAAAAAGAAGCCGTTGCCGCCGAGAGTGAAGCGGATGCGTCGCCAAGGTCGGCTTGCGTCGGCTCGGTCGTGGCTGCCGAAGTATTCAGGAAAGAATGTCTTGAAAGGCTACTGCAAGCACTTCGGCGTGGACTGGCGATGTGCAGCAGCGGAGTTGAAAATGCTTGGCGTGAAAATTGATCCGGCATATTTGGCCATGCGAGAGAGGACCGAAGCGGAAAAGGCGCGGCAGAATAGGGAACGAAAGCAACGGCAAGAAGCGGAAAAAAACGCTCACTGGCATCCCTACACCGATCCGTTTACCGCCTATTTGGCCGGTGACTTGGCGGCTCTTCATGACCTCGAGCAGCGTGGGCCAGCCAATGAGGATGACGTATCAAATCGGGGAGATATTCCCTTCTGAGGAACTGAGATATCGTTTGTTGCCACCAACTCAATCACGGCAGGTGATCCCGGAGATAATCAGTCGCATGTTGTTCCGCGTCATCGTGATTGAGGACTTCGCCCCGGCGATTTGTCCGCAGTCGTTCGATGAAGATTTCCGTTGCTCGGGCAAC
>JBCBOO010000189.1:0-13067 GCA_039821235.1 Planctomycetota bacterium | reverse complement strand
CTCCGCGATCGCAACGTTTTGTGACTCAAGAACATTCTGCAAGTAGACGTTACGATCGCGGAGCGATCGGACGACGCTGTACTTGCGCTATCTTTGGTAGTAGAGATAGTCGCCCGGATTGAGATGGGCCTTGGCTGGATTGTCTTGAATGTATTTTCGCAGGTATTCATATTGCTCGGACGATCGAACCAAATGATCGAATGGCTCAGGTTGCCAGAAATGTCCATTGCGGCCGATCAAGCGGTTTATTTCGACGGCGGTGAAATGCAACCAAGATGTTAGCTGCTTCTTCATTCCCTCTGGCGAAGCAAAGGCGGATAAGAGATGCACATGGTTGGGCATCACAACGAAATCTCCGAGTTGGTATCGATCACCGTCAAAGCATTTTAGGGAGTCTCCGACGATTTTTGCGACGGCTTCGTTTCGTAAGACGCAATCACCGTGACACGCGTCGAGAAATTGTTCTCGACATCGATTGAAGTGTTTTCGGAAAGCAACTCGAATGTCGATTGGAAGATCATCAATCCCCTGTGACCAATGCTTGGTGACTAGAAGACCACGTCTTTGTAGCCAATCATTTTTCTCGCGATCCCATCGTGCCAGAACTTCTTGAGGAATCGAGTCGGCTGTTCGGAACGTGATGAACACGATAGCGCCTGCTTGAGACCAATGGGGACGAAGACGCTCCTCGACGAAGTACTCCTGTTTTGGATCAAAGAGTCTGCCGAATTGTTCCGAACTAGACATGGCAGCGACCTGTCACTCGATCACTACGTTAGACAGAAAGAGCGACGAAAAACCAACTCGCATTGTCCAGACCGCGGGGCGTGTCGACCTATTCCAGAATCATATCGTCAACGGTCATTCCGCCGGGGATCATGGGCAGGACGTGCTCTTGGTAGGGCACTTCGACGTCCAGGAGATAGGGTCCCGGGTGGTCGATCATCTCTTTCAACGCACCTTCCAAATCGCCACGCTTGCGAATCGTTGCTGCGCCACAGCCGTAGCCCTTGGCGATTTGCACGAAGTCGGGATAGCGTTCGTTGGCATACGAGAACCGGTCAGCGCTGCTGTTGCCTTTGGCTTCATCGTGATGAATCGGACCAAGATACGTGTGGGCACGGTTCCGGTTCATGAACCGATCTTCCCACTGAACCACCATGCCCAAGTGCTGGTTGTTCAGCAGCAGGACCTTCACCGGCAGTTGCTCGCAGTAGCAGGTGGCGAGTTCTTGAACGTTCATTTGGAAACTTCCGTCGCCGTCGATGTCGATCACCAACGCGTCGGGAAGTGCGGCCTGGATTCCCATCGCAGCGGGAAGTCCAAAACCCATCGTTCCGAGACCGCTGCTGGAGTGCCACGTTCGTGGCTTGCGGAATTTGTAGAACTGGGCGGCCCACATTTGATGTTGCCCCACACCGACCGTGACTTGGGTCTCACGATCGGCCGTTAAATCGCTCAGCGTTTTAATGGCATGCTGTTGCAGGATGCCATCAAAGTCGTCGTCGTATTTAAAAGGGTACTTGGCTTTCAGTTCGGAGCAATGCTTGCGCCATGGATCGATATCGCACTTATTTACCGTCTTGTTCAACTCGGTCAGGAGTTGTTTGACGTCGCCTCGGACGGGAATGTGAGCTTCTTTGTTCTTGTTCAGTTCCGATCCGTCGATGTCGACGTGGATGATCTTGGCATCCTTGGCGAACGCGGCGACCTTGCCCGTCACTCGGTCATCGAAACGAACACCCAAAGCGATTAACAAGTCACAATCACGCACGGCATAGTTTGCGTACGCGGCACCGTGCATGCCCAGCCAATCGAGCGAGCATTCGTTGTCCGGCGGCACCGATCCGATTCCCATGATGGTGGTCACGGTCGGGATACCCGTCTTCGCGATAAATTCGCGGAGTTCCTCGCTGGCGTTGCCGAGGATAATGCCACCACCGGAGTAGATGACCGGACGGCGAGCAAGTTTGATCGCGGCGGTGATCTGCCGAATGGTTTCGTTGGGAACCGCTGGAGGGACCGGCTCGTAGCCGGGAAGGTTCATCGGCGGATCGATATCGACGTTCGCCGAATCGGTGAGTTGAACGTCCTTTGGCAAGTCGACGAGCACCGGCCCCGGGCGTCCGGAACTGGCGACGTGAAACGCCTCCTTCATCACTCGAGGCAAATCGTGGATGTCGGTGACGAGGTAGTGGTGCTTGGTGATGCCGCGACAGACTTCGACCATCGGGGTTTCTTGAAACGCATCCGATCCGATGGCGCCGGTCGGAACCTGGGCGGTCAAGCAGACCATCGGAACACTGTCGAGTTTTGCGTCCGCAATCGCAGTGACCAGGTTGGTGGCTCCCGGTCCGCTGGTCGCCATGACGACGCCGACTCGGCCGGTCGCGCGGGCATAGCCTTGGGCGGCGAACGCGCCGCCTTGTTCATGACGAGGCAGAATGGTGCGGATGGAATCGCCGAATCGCGTCAGCGCCTGGTGCATCGGCATGCTGCAACCGCCGGGATATGCGAACAGCACATCGACGCCGTGGTCTACCAGCGACTTGACAACAATGTCGGCTCCGGTCAACACACGGTTATCGGTATTTGCGGCGTTTGCAGTGCTCATGGATGGGGAAATCGTTCGCGTCACAGAAATAGAAAAACACGATAGGAGCGTGCCCCCCGGTTTGGGACACGGCAAGTCAGAAAACTGACATTTACGTGAGACGGATAACTTCCGACTCTACGTGTTAACGTAAGTGGGCCTCGAATCTTAGGCAATGCGAAAAACCGGCGTCAGGAATGAGTACTTGGCTGAACTTGGCGGCAATTGCCTTCGCAGGGGCGATCGGATCGCTCTGCCGATACGGGCTGACACTCGCGGCGATGGCCGTTCCCGGCGGGGCGACCGTTTGGGGCACAACGATTGCCAATGTCCTTGGTTGCGCGTTGCTCGGCGGCCTTTCGGCCTGCGGGCCCGTCGAATCGGAGCACGGTGAACGACTGATGCTGGCCGTTCGAGTCGGTTTTTTGGGCTCTCTGACCACGTTCTCGACGTTTGTTGCGGAATCCTCCACCCTCGCGGAGTTGGGTCGTTGGGGGGGAACATCGGTTTACGTCTTCGCAAACCTTTTCATTGGCTGGGCAGCGATGCTCGGCATGTCGATTCTTGTCACTCGATGGCTGCAAGCATGATGCTACAGAACGCTTCCACGCGCGGACTTTCTTGCCAACCCGGGATGCAGAGTCTGCTCCGCAACGGAATCACCAGAGGACTTTTGGGTGGGGTCTTTCGGTGGGGGACTTTTTCGTGGGTGGCGTTTTTGATTGCGAGCACGACGCTCGCCCAATCGCGCCTGCCCGCCGGTGATCGATCCGATTTTGCTGGCAAACAAGCTTCGTTACGCACGCTGCCACCCATGCGAGCGCTGCCCATCGGCACCGATGAAGGACGCACCGCGTCCGCTTTTCAGGCTCCCGCTTACCTAGACATCGAAGCATTTCGCAAAACCGCCACGTTACGCAGCGTCGAATTCGGAGATCAAAAGCACGGTGTGGCGGTCGGTGATTACGGCTGCATTCTGGTGACCGGGGATGGTGGCCAAACTTGGAGGAGCTCTGACATCTCCGTTCACTGCACGCTTTACGATGTCGCCTGGGCAAACGCGCGAACCGTCTTGGTGGTGGGCGGTGCAGTCGATGCGGTCACGAAAATCTCTCGTGCAGTTGTTTTGCTCAGCCAAGACGCGGGCAACTCGTGGGGAAAACTCGCCGAACATGATTTGCCGCGACTCTTGCAAGCCGACTTCCGCGACAACCGTTGGATGGCTTGGGGCGATGCCGATCCGGTCACCGGAATGACTCGATTTGAATCACGTGACGGGGGCAATCAGTGGCAAGCGGTCTCGGAAACGTACCTACAATCGTCTCTGGTGGAGCCTGCCGGCGGCGGGCGTCCGACTCAGGAAACACTGGCCAGTCTGTCCGCCAAGTCAAAACGAATCGGCGTCCCATGGATGGTCCGTTCCTCCGTGGAGATTGACAATGATACTCGAGTCGTCGTCGGGGACTTTGGCAACATTTCACGTTCCGTCGATGGCGGCGCCAGCTGGACGTCGGCAACGACATTCCATCGCTGCGCGATTCTGTGCCTTGCCGGTGAGGCTCGAACGATCCCTTGGGCGTTGCTGGGGCGCGAAACGCTTGAGAACCGTTGGCAGACAAAACTGGTTGTGGGTTCCGCGAATTCTGCACCCAGCTCCTCTCTCACGCAGGCCGCCAGCTGCGCGGGGGTTGCTTCGGTAGATGTCTGTGATGAGAAAGATGCCGACGCGCGATTGCGATCAATGATCGAGTGGATTGACTTGTTGAAACCCGCGATCCTAGTCATTGACCGCCAGCTGAATCCGGGTGAACGGGCCAAGCTGACTCAGCATGCCGTCAGTCGTGGTACCGGTGCGGTGGTCACGTGCGCGCGAGGCGGACGTGGGGATGCGATGTTGCACGACGGTGGCATTTTGATGAACACCGGCGTACTGGTCGGCGATATTGATTTTGATTGCCGGTTTTGGGTCGATGCGTCCTCGGCAACTCACTTTCGTGCAGCGGCGAATCAGTTTCTGGCGATTTCGATGTCGTATGGCGGTGGCAGTGGGGCCGTTCGTGGCAACAGTCTTGCCGCCGGACTGTCGCTCTCGGAATCTTATGCGATTGCACCCCACAGTCATCGCACTTCGAAAAGGCGTAGTCAGGTACTGCAGGCGCGTCTCAAGCAACAACGGCAAATCGATCGTGCGCTTCAACAGCCGGATTCGTCACTGGGTCTTTTGCTGGATCAAACCGCTAGCGAAGATCGATTCCGGTTTGCGTGGACGTTGCTCGGTCGCGCAGATTCCTCCGTCTTGCCGGTCGTCAGTGACTTGATGCTCGAGCGGTTTCCGGATCGGTCTGCGTCGCACTTGATGGCCCTGCGTGCTGCATTGGTGTCTCAAAGCGTGGAGCACAAAAGGATGCAGCAGCAAAAGCCGTTGGTCGGTTTTGTAGGCGACGCGCCCGTCGGCGGATTTGGGGACTTGGACGTCGATCAAGTCGATTACCAATCGGGGGCCGAAGTCTCACAGCAACTCATGCCGGGCGATGGCGGGCATTCCGTGGTCGTTTCACCCTTCCAAGAAACGGCTGCGCCCGTTGGTGCCCGTTCACGAATCGTCCAGGCGACGGCACGTAGTCTCACTCGCCCGGCCACATCGGCTCCGAGACCGATCGTGCCATCGGTCATGACACCCGGTTCATCCGGCCGAGGTGGCCTCGACCTGCGATGGCAAATGCATCCCGTAAGACAGCTGATGGAAAAGGCGTTGGCTGCCACACGGGAGCCCGTGCAAACGGCGGAGAAAACGTCGGTAAGCTTGGCAGCGGATGCAACTGCTCCAGAATCGCAGTCCGTGATGGAGGAGGTGTCGACTGTCTCCTCCGAACCAGCTGAACCGGTCCTCCAGCGTGACTCGCTACTCGATGCAAACCTCCAGCGGGTCGCCGAGTCGGGCACGCCCTGGGCAAGTCTGCTGCGGCCGAGGTCCGCCCAAGTGGTACAGGCCAAGCGTGCGATCAAGACACCACGGCTGGACGGTATCTTCGATGAGGCCGTTTGGAATCGATCAGATGCATTTGCCATAACGCGTACGACACAGCCGATTTTCGTGTCCGTTGCGTTTGATGATGACTACGTCTTTTTGGCAATTCGAAAAGCGATCGACCCTGATACCGCCAGTGTCTCGGACGGGCCGATGGCAGGCAAACGTGACAGTGTTCTAGTCAAAGAGGATCGCATTGGAGTCGGGTTTGATCTGGACCGGGATCTCGTAACGCACTACGAGATCCAATTCACGCGTCACGGCCAAACCCGAGACTTGATTGACCAGGCGACCGATTGGAATCCGACGTGGTACGTGGCAACGCATCGGACCGATCAGTGGCAGGCGGCGGAGATTGCGATCGAGCGATCGTCGTTTGCGCCGGCTCGTGAAACGACGGATGGTGAAGCTGCACTACCATCGCAGTGGTTCCTTCGCGTTCGCTCGCTCGCAGCCGGGACGGCGGACCCGGTGGAATGGATGCCCGATGCCGCGACGCGGTTGCGAGTCGATTTCGGGGACTGACTGAACTTGCGGGCTACTTCGACTCGCGTTCGATGGATTCGATTGCAGCACGGAGCGCCTTCCGGGCGCGACTGAGCCGACTGCGCACCGTTCCGATCGAGATCTTTAGGATCTCGGCGATGTCCTCGTAGCTGAATTCTTCCATCTCACGCAGCGTGAGGATGTGGCGATGTTCCTCCGTCAGCGTTTCGATTGCTTGGCGGACGAGTGAAATGCGTTCGGAACGCAGCATCGACTCATCGACTTGGTCGGAATCCGACGCGATTTCTAAACCATTGTCTTCACGGAACTGGTCTAGAGAAATTCGAGCTCGCTTCTTGCGTCGTCTCGTGAGCGCGTTGTTGAACGCGATGCGATAGATCCAAGTGAAGAATTGGCTGTTGCGTTGGAATGTGTCGAGTTTCAGGTAGGCTCGGATGAACGTTTCCTGTGCGACCTCTTCGGCCTCCTCGGCGGATCCGGTGACTTGCAGCATCGAAGCGAACAGACGGTCCTGGTTCTGCCGAACAAGTTCGGCGAACGCGGACCGGTCTCCGGCGAGTGCCCGATCGATCAAATCGGACTCATTTGAGGCTCGCTTTCCACCCAATCCGCTAAATCCACATGCTGCAGGGACACCAATCAATCGAACAACCCGGTCGATTGTAAACGCCCGGGCCGTTCGTGTGATCGGGTGTTCGGCGAAGGTGCCGACACTTCAGCCGATGAGCGGCCCGATTATGCCTTTCGAACGGGAATTCGTCGTTTGCCCTGTTCCGGGTCCGACTTGGGCAACGTCACGGTGAGCACGCCGTCGGCCAACTCTGCGGAGACTTGATCCGCCTCGACGGGAAGCGGCAATTGCACTTGTCGCTCGAACGTCCCCCGGCGTCGTTCCGAACGCAAGACTCGAGTCATCGCGTGGGTTTCCTCGGAGGCCGACTCCTCGGCCATCGGCGAAACATCGTCGGCGGATGCCTCCGAGTTCTCGTCAACCGGTTCGCCGCCGGATGAACTGGTCGCTCGCTGATGATCCGAGCGTTCGCCGGCGATCCGCAAGCGGTCTTCATGCACATCAATTTCGAGTGCTTCGAGTGGAACGCCGGGGACGTCCAGTGTCACCGTGTACTGATCCGCGGATTCCTCGATGTCCATGGGGACACTCAGGCGACCGCCGCTAGAAGTTTGCTTTCGCGACGGAGTATCGGCGAAGAAGGAATCGAACAGGGTTCCGACGTCGGAAGCCAATTCATCCATCAGGCGTGATGACGTCGCATTGGGAAGGACCATACGCATTTTTCTGACTCCAAGGGCGAGTGAGGTTACCAATGTCAAGCCTGTCAGACCGACAGACTTCGTTTTCGACATGACCTAGATGCAAGTGGAGTGCCAATTGGGATTCGTGAGAGGTGAACCTCAAAATCGCTTTGCAGCGAATCCCCGAATGCGCATTCATCGAATCATGGCCGTCTTGGTGTCACGAGATGTCGTTGGGCAGCACGACCGTCAATATCGCTCGAAACACACTTCATGAAACGGAAGTGATTTTGATGAAGAACATCCTCGACAAGTTGTCCAATTCCTTCTGTTCGAGATTGCGCCCGATTTTAAATCGTCAACGTTGAAATTTTTTCTGTTGCACGTTGTTGACGGGGCTAGCGTTCCAAAGAGAGCGGACAGGCTCTGCGTGTCACGTGCCTCGGCCGTTTCCGCTCGTTATACGTTGGCTTTTTAGTAGCACGGCTTTCCGAGCCGTGAGGTCTCGGCTCGGAGAGCCGAACAACTATCTTTGCGACCCCAAAGCAAAATCTGGATGAAGCACTAGGAAATAGTCTCGTAGAGCAATGAATTTATCAACTGAGCATCCCAACGAAGACCAGCTTCGCAACTACTTTCAAGGGCTGCTGGGCGAAGATCACTCCGAAGCGATCGATGAACATCTTGAAAACTGCGTTCAATGCACAGATAAGATTCAAGGGTTTCCAAAAGACGATCCCTCGCTCATTGGTGTCATTCAATCGGTTTTGGAGCAGGTCACACTGGATTCGAATTCCGGCGGTCCTGCAGATCACGACACCCAAACGCATTCGTCGCATGTCGATCAGCCGGTCACCACGTGGGCAGGAAAATATCAACTGCTCGAGGAACTGGGGCGTGGTGGGATGGGCGTCGTGTACCGTGCGCTGGATACCCATTTGAAACGCGAGGTCGCGCTCAAGGTCATTATCGCGGGAGAACACTCCTCTGGAGTCCAACGAGAGAGGTTTCGCAGGGAAGCGGAGATGATCGCGAGACTCAAGCATCCCGGGATCGTCCAGATCTACGAACTGGGTGAAGTTGGTAACCAACCGTTTCTTGCATTGGAGCTTGTCACCGGACCAAACCTCTCGCAGGTGACGCGGTCGCGTGAACAACCTGTTCAATGGGCGGCGTTGGTCACTTTGCAGTTGTCGCAAGCGATCCACTATGCACACCAACAATCCATCATCCATCGAGACTTGAAGCCCGGCAATGTGCTGGTGTCAGTGGCCGACGAGTCCGAGACGCAAACGGATTCGGAGTTGGGATCGGGTGAGTTTCATGATCCGGCTTTAGTAGACGTTCCGGTCACAAAGATCACTGATTTTGGTCTTGCCAAACAGCTTGACTCCAATGAACAGATGACGCATACCGGTCAGGCGATGGGAACGCCTGCGTACATGTCACCCGAACAAGCAGCCGGAAAGGTCAAGGAGATCGGACCGGCGACGGACATCTACGCGCTGGGCGTGCTTCTGTATGAGTTCCTGACCGGGCGACCACCGCTCGAGGGCCCGGACGCAGTGAGCACGATGATCGCTGTAATGGAGCGAGATCCGGTTTCGCTTCGAAACATCCGCCGGGACGTTCCTCGAGATCTCGAGACCATCTGCATGAAATGCTTGATGAAGCATCCCGATGATCGATACGCGTCGGTGCGTGACTTAGGCCGAGATCTTGAGTTCTTTTTGGCCGGAGAGCCCATTCTCGCGAGACCTCCGAATCCTTGGCGACGCTTGAGTCATTGGGCGAGGAACCGACCCCAGCTTGCGATTTGCTATTTGGCCTCCATTGTTTGCTTCGGTCTCCACCTGATGTCGAAACACATCTTGAAGGTGCCATTTCATACGGGAGAGTTCGCTGGGTACGCGCCTTTTCTTTTCGTCGGATGGGCAGGGCTTACGACGCTCTTTGAAGTGCTCGCACGGAAATTCAAGCGAGTGGGGATCGGACTCTATGGGTTCTTCGGCGTGACGATTGTCTGGATGTCGGTCATTTTTTCGTTTGATGAAGGTCCACGAACACCACCCGTTCCGCTTTACTTCGCTCTTGTGTCCGTTAGTGTTCTTGTTCTTCCAAAATCGTCCTTCATATGGTTCACGACCTTGCTCTCGGTCGCGTGCTATTCGGCGCTTGCGTTCCATGCGAATTTGATCTCGGGACGCGGGATCGTCGGTCCTGATGAAGCGACGGGTTTTGTAGCCGGTCTGATCATGGTGGGCATCTGCATGCAACTGATTCTCCGTCGCGCGAAACGTCGATTCGTCCGAGACGATCAGTGGGAATCACGTCCAAGTGGTACGCGTTCCTGCGCGGAGAAAGGTGAATCGGCGTCTCCCGGCACAGTAGACAACCGCACCCGACCCGGAGGTGGTCAGGTGCTAGGCTGGAGGCGTCGGTAGCACTAAGGCTTTGCCGATTCGACTTCTTTGCGGGTCAGCGTTCCGTCACCGTTGGCGTCAAGATCGTTAAAGACCTTGCGAAGCCGTGTTGGCATTTGGTCTTCGGTGATCTTTTCGTCGCCGTCGTTGTCGATCCGATCGAAGATCATCAAACGCATGGTTCGTGTGCGTTCGGCCTGCCGATCGGCGGCGGATTGCTCGGGCCGGTCGCGTGGCACTGACAAATGGAAGTAGCCGATCATCATTTCGTCCCACGTCTGATCGCCCCAGCCAACGGTGTCGGACGGGTCCGGGTTGTTGAGGTTGTCTTCGCTGTTGTCGAAGAGAGCCTTGCAACGGATGTGGTCGCCTTCCTGCAAGTCCATCGGTTCATTGAGAACGTAGGTCGTTTGCCAATTGAAATCGTACTGCGGAATGGAGAGCAGGATTTCATCACTGGATTCCAACGCATACTCAAATGCTTGACCCCGGACGTGCATGTGGGGGCTCATTCCCAGTAACTTCGCGTCCTTTGGAAAAACGTCGGATTTGGCCTGGAATGACTGTCGCGATTTAAACGGTTCGATCGTGAACCCCGTGTTTACGGCACTGGTCGTGACCACTTCGTGGGTCACCTCGGACTCATCGATCAGGCACAAACCCAGCTGACTTTGATCAAGCTCCTCGGACCCGATCGGCGTGTAGTGGATTTGGAAGATGAGTTCGCTGTTGGCAGGGATTTTCTTGGCATGACCGGCGGGCCATGGTTCGACTCTCGCTCCCGGCACGTAGCCGACCAAGAAACCGCGTTCTCCGTTCAGCCCACGTCGCTGTCCCTTGGGAACGGCAAAGGCAAGAATGTGGTGCACGACCATTCGGTTGCCCGGCTTGAGCTCGGCGGAGGAAATCCAGGTGTCTTCTTTGAATCCGGGGTCGGTTTTGAAGTACTGATAGCGGACCGCGCCTTCGGCCGGTACTTCGAAGGGTTTTGGGCTGACGTTGAACACGCGATCTGGCTCGCGCGGCAATTGCCAACCGGTCACTTTTTCGGGCGCTGTGGGGAGGTTGCTGAGGTCGCCCGCCGGCGTCCCAGCGTCTGCCCAGTCGTAGAGCATCTGTTTCTCTTCATCTGTCATGACGCGTTCATTGGAGAACTTGCCATGTCCCGGGTCTGCGTGCCACGGCGGCATGCGTCCTTCGCGAACGACTTCGCTGATCATGTCCGCCCAGCCGGCGGCTTCTTCGTAGTCGGTCAGAGCAAACGGAGCGATCTCTCCTTCCCGATGACACTCGACGCAGTTCTTTTGCAAAATAGACGCGATCTGTCCTCCATAGGTGACTTCGGCGTCCGCATCGGTCTCTTTCTTACGACCGATAATGCAACCGACGGCTTCGGTTTGCGCGACCGAAATCTCTTTTCCGGCAAGCAGTTCATCGAGTGCTTGGCGTAGATCGTGTCGCCGCGGTTCGTCACGGACGTAGCCGATTCCGTACTGGTCATCGACGCGGCCCCGGTAACGAAGGTTTCGTTTCTGATCAAACACGAAAACCTCCGGCGTGCGTTTCGCCTCCAAGTGGTCCGCCAGTCGGCCGCCGGCATCCTTGAGCAGCGGAATCGTCAATTCCTGTCGACGGGAGAATGCTTGGATGTCCAGCAGCGAATCGTGACGATTGCTCATCACGCCCACAATCGCGACACCCTGCTGCTCGAGTTCTTCGGACATCGCCTGCAGTCGCGCGGCGTAGAGCTTGGCGAGCGGGCACTCGGTTCCGAGTAGGGCGACGACGAGGACGGGTTTCGATTCGAAGTCCTCGACCTGCCAGCGTCGACCGCGAAAGTCGTCCAAGTCAATTCGATCCAGCACGGTTCCAATTCCTGGACCCACCACCGTGGCCGCGGTGCAGCAGTGTGAGATCGCCAGCGTGAACCCGAACGTGGCAGCAATGGCAAACAGAGTCTTCATATCATTCGTTGGATGAAGGGAGTTTGGAAAGGAACGACGATCGCCTCCGCCGGCACCATACAATACCCAACGCCCTCAACACGAGTTTCATTTTTGTCCAATCGGGCTTGTGGGACGATTTCGCGCATTCCTTTAGGAAGCGTCAACGCAGACGTTAAAGTGCAATTTTTAGATGGAAACGTTCGGAAAATCGCTCTCGAAGCTCTTCAATCGACCGCTGACGGTTCGAGACACCCGATCGCTCGGAGGTGGGTGCATCAGCGATGTCATGGCCGTCGAAGTGGAAATGGCAGGCCTGCCGGCCGAAAACGATCCAAACTCGGTCCAGACCTTGGTGGTGAAACGCCAGGAAGCCGCCAAGGTTTCGATGTTTCAAGCCGAAGCCGATGGGATCAATGCCGTTTCGCGAGCCGGCGTGATTCGTTGCCCCAAAATCCATGTCTGCGGGACTGTCGGGGATCAGGCATTTCTGGTGATGGAAAGGATCGAAAGCACTGCCCAACGGCCACGAGATTTCTTTTTTCGCTTTGGCCAGTCGCTGGCGGAACTTCATCGCCAGACCGCCGGCAGCGAGATCGGGTGGAGCCGGGACAATTTTCTGGGATCAACCCACCAGCCAAATAAACCACGCGAGAGCTGGGTGGAATTTTTTCGCGACCAGCGGATCGGGTTTCAATTACGTTTGGCAGTCGAGCAGCGACTGATCGATCGCAAGCTCCGCAGGAACCTGGAGTCGATCGTTGAACGCATGGATGAATGGTTGGAGGGGCATTCGGCACAGACCTCGCTGCTGCATGGGGACCTTTGGAGCGGAAATTACCTGTGCGATAGTCGTGGTGATGTCGTACTGATTGACCCGGCGGTTTATCGTGGTTGCCGAGAAGCGGAATGGGGCATGATTTCTTGGTTCGGCCGTTGCCCGGGTGAGTTTCAGCAAGGCTACGAGAGTGTCTGGCCGTTGACGGAGGGTTGGCAGCGCCGCGTCGCCGTCTACCGCCTTTATCATCAACTAAACCACTTGAACTTGTTTGGTGGCGGATACGTGGAGACGTGCCGCCACGGCGCGGCGACGATTTGTCGAACCAGCGACTAATTCAGCATCGCGTATGCTGTGTCCCTGCAATTGCCCGCAAATGAATTGCTGCAACTGTTTCGCCCACGCATCCTTACCTCCGAGCAAACTGATGAGTGACGCCGACGTCGCCTTGAATGCCCTGCGAGAAGCCGTCCGTTTGGCACCCGGAAATCTCAAGCTTTCGTTGCACTACGGAGCAACACTCTTATCGCTCACTCGATAC